>NZ_JBHUXA010000005.1:0-318323 GCF_042669725.1 Nocardia sp. NPDC057227
GCACGACCGGCTTCAAGCGGGTCCGCGCGTTCTGGGTCTCCGATGAGGCGGTCGACGCGATCGTGGACGCCTTCTCCCCGGCTCAGCCCGACACCGCTCCGGCGGGCGACTACTCCGGCTTCGACCCTGACGACCTCGGGGACGGGGACACCGATCACGGGCCGGTGGCGGCATGAATACCACCGGCAAGCCGCGGCTGCTGGACCTGTTCTGCAAGGCCGGGGGCACCAGCATGGGTTACCACCGGGCCGGGTTCGAGGTCGTGGGTGTCGACATCGAGCCCCAGCCGAACTACCCCTTCGAGTTCCACCAGGGCGACGCCTTGGAGTTCCTGGTCGCGCACGGGCACGAGTTCGACGCCATCGCTGCCTCCCCGCCGTGTCACGACCACACCCCGCTGTCCTCCCGGGCCGGGCGCAACGGCTCGGGCTGGCTGCTTGACGCCACCCTTACCGCGCTGGCCGCCCAGCCGCGGCCGTGGATCGTGGAGAACGTCATGGGCGCGAGGATGCGCCGCGACGTCGTGCTCTGCGGCGCCATGTTCGGGCTTCGGACCTACCGCCACCGTCAGTTCGCCATAGACCCGCGCATCCCGCTGCTGCCCCCGGCGCCGTGGCATCCCCCGCACCGGGTCCGCACCAGCACCCGCGCCCGCAGGGAGGCGTTCGCCGCGGGCATGAACATCTCGATCACCGGCGACGTCGGTACCTGGGTCGGCCCGGCCTGCATGGGCATCGACTGGATGACCGGAAACGAACTCTCTCAAGCGATCCCGCCCGCCTACACCCACCACCTCGGGGCGTTCCTCTTCGACCACCTCACCGAACTCGGGACGGCGGTGGCCGCATGAGCGAGCAGCCCAAGCCCCCCACCGGGGTGAACCCGGTCGTCGCGAAAGCCGCGGCCGGGATCCGGAAGCGGCGCCGCAAGGTCGCCCCGATGCCCTCGTTCGCCCCGACCCCGGGCCAGCTCGAACTCTTCCCCCTGCCCACCGAAGGAGACCAGCCGTGAGCACCAGGACCACCACCCAGACCGGGCACGACACCGACCCGTTCGACGCCATCCTCACCGGCGCCGGATACGCCCTGCTCTACACCGGCTACGCCGCCGCCCTGGCGATCAAGTGGGCGGTCCTGTTCCCGGTCATCTCCGGCCCGCTCGCCTTCGCCGTCACCGCCGGGGTGGTGTTCGGCTGGCCGGTCGGCCTCGGGCTCGGGCTCGTGGCTGCCGCGGGGATCATGCTCTGGCGACACCGTCGTCCGGAGATGTTCGAGCGGTGGGTCACCGCCCGCGCCCGCACCCGGTTCCTGACCTGGTGGCGCTACACCCGCCGCTGGCGCCGCCTCCTCACCGCTTGCAACCTGGTCGTCCGCGACGGCGACCGGGTCTTCTGCCCGCGCCTGCTCTCGGTCGCGGTCGGCGCCTCCACCGACGTGGTGCGGCTGCGGATGCTCGCCGGCCAATCCCCGTCCGACTTCGAGAACCGCGCCGAGCACCTGGCCCACGCCTTCGGCGCCGACGCCGCCCGCGCCACGATCACCGGCCCCGCGGTGGTGGAGCTGTCGTTGCGCTACGGCGACTCCCTCGCCGACGTGATCGCCCTGCCCGAGCACCGTCCCCTGCCCGGCGGGCTGGGCTCGACCGACAAGGATGCCGCATGACCGACACCGCCACGGTGGTGAACGATGATCCGTCACGGCCTGCCCCTACCCGGCAGACTGCGGCGGATCGTCGTGCGCTCCCGAACCTCGATGCCATCGCCGAGAGCGCCGCCGAACACGAAGGCATCTGCGCCCGCGTCCTCCCGATGCGCGCGGTCGAGGTCGACACCGGCCGGGTCTCCTACATCGGCGCCCCCTGCAAGTCGACCTTGGAATCGGTCTGCCCGGCGTGCGCGAAGGCTGCCCGCTACACGCGGATGATGCAGTGCAAAGAAGGTTGGTGCCTCGACGCCGAGCCGGAGGTGCCGACGCCGGAAACGACTGCGGCACAGCATGATCTGCTCGCCGCCCGCGCGCACCTGTTCGGCGAGTACCAGAACGCCCGCACCGCCGAAGACGACGAACTCTGCGACTCGGTGACCGCCCTGGTGGCCGAGCTCGATGAGGAGCTGCGCGAACTAGGGGTCCGCGGGCCGTTCCCGCCGCTGGAGGCCCGGTCCAAGCGCAAGGCCAAGTCCACCCGCCGCCGCGACGATGTCCCGGACCTGCCGCGGCTCAAGGTCGCCAAGACCACCGTGGGCCGGGAGTACGGCGGCAAGTACCGGCCCTCGACCTTCTTCACCCTCACCCTGCCGTCCTACGGAGCGATCAACCGCACCCCTGGTGCTGCCGGGCAGATGGTCACCGACGGTTCTCCGCGTGATCCTGAGTCCTACGACTACACCCGGGCCGCTCGGGACATCGTGCACTTCAAAGCGCTGTGGGATCGGTGGGTGCAGAACCTCCGGCGCGCGGTGGGCTGGAACGTGCAGTACTTCGCCACCGTGGAGCCGCAGAAGCGCGGCGCCCCGCACATCCACGTTGCCCTGCGCGGCAGCGTGCCGAATGCGGTGCTCAAGCAGGTCACCGCGGCGACCTACCGCAACATCTGGTGGCCCCACCACGACCGCGAGGTCTACCGCGACGGGCACATGCCGGTCTGGGACTACCAGGCCGACACCTTCGTCGACCCGGACACCGGCGCCCCGCTCACCGCGTGGGAGGACGCGCTGGCGGTCATGGACACCGTGGATGAGCTGGAGCCGTCGCACACGATCCGGTTCGGGGAGCAGTCCAAGCCGGTGCAGATCCTCGCGGGCTCAGACGAGCAGGAGCGCAAGGTCCGGTACCTGACCAAGTACCTCACCAAATCGGTGGGCGAGATTCTGAGCGCCGACAGCACGCGGGTGGCAATGCACTACGACCGCCTGGAGGAGGAGCTGGCCCACACCCCGTGCTCGCCCGCCTGCGGGGTCTGGCTGCGCTACGGCATCGTCCCCAAGGGCGCCAAGGCCAAGATGGTCCCCGGCCGGTGCAAGGGCAAAGCCCACCGCCGCGACACCCTCGGCCTGCCCGGACAGCGCGTGCTGGCCTCCGGGCTGTGGACCGGCAAGACCGTCGTCGACCACAAAGCTGATCGCGCGGAGTTCGTCCGCCAGACCCTCGCCGCCGTCGGCATCACCCGCCCCGAACGCCCGGAGCTTCGCATCAGCCTGGTCCGCCCCGGCGACAAGGACGCTCCCCCGCGCTCGCATCTGATCATCGCCACGGTCTCCGAGCGCATCCGCCAGCGCGCCGAGTACGACGCCGCCCGCCTGGCGCTCACCGCGGCTCCACCCGGCCTACTCGACCCCGATTTCGTTCAGCAGTCCGCCGCATAGGAAGAGGTACCCGCCATGTCCAAGCTCCTGACCGAGCAGGAAGTCCGCAAGCTGATCCCGATCGGGCACAGCAAGTATTACGAACTCATCGGCACCGGCGCCTTGCGGTCGGTGAAGATCGGCCGCCGCCGCTTCGTCACCGAACAGGCCGTCACCGACTACATCGCCGGGCTGGACCGGGCTGCCTGATGCCGCGGCAACGCCTCGCCCCCGGTGAGTGGGGCAAGATCACGGTGACCGAGACGGGTCCGGGCAAGTTCACGGCTTCGACCTACGTGCGGGACGAGGACGGGGAGCGCAGGAAGGCTTCCCGAAGTGGCGTGAGCGCCGAGGACGCGCGACGAAATCTGCAACGCCACTTGAAGATACGTACGACACCGCTGTCGGACTCGGTGGTCAACGACCGCACTACGCTGGCCGAGCTGTTCGAGCTGTGGCTGGCGTCGAAGAGCAGCCTCAAGCGGCAGTCGCAGCACCAGTACCGGCAGGCGTGGAAGCGCAACGGCGCGAAGAAGCTGGGGGCGTTGCGGATTCGGGAGCTGCCGACGAGCCGGGCGGAACGGCATCTCGCCGCGGTCGCTGCGCGCTCGGCATCGAATGCGAAGACGCTGCGGGTGGTGCTGGTCGGCATGTTCGCGATGGCGGTGCGTTTCGACGTGGTAGCGGTGAATCCGATCCGGGAGACGAGCCGGGCGCTGGGGAAGCGGTCGAAGGTGCGCGCGCTGACTCCCGCGGAGTTCGAGCTGGTGCAGCGAGCTGTTCGGGAGTTCCGGGACCGGGAGCGCCGGAATGGCCCGAAGCCGGGTCGTCAGCTGCCCGAGTTCGTGGATGTGCTGGTTTCGACCGGGTGCCGACCGAACGAGATTCTGTCGCTGCGCTGGTCGGACGTGGACCTGCTGGCCGATCCCCCGACGATGACGGTGGCTGGCACGATGATCGATCACGGCGCCGTCGAGGGCGAGGCGCTGCACCGGCAGGACGAGCGCAAGGGCGACGCGCCGGACCACACGGTGATCTTGCCCCGGCTGGCGGTGGAGGCGTTGACCACGCTGTTCGGGGCCGCCGCTGGCCCGGATGCCCCAGTGTTCACCAACCGTGATGGCGGCTGGATGAGCCTGGCGAACCTCCGGCGCTCGCTGCGCGCCGCGCTGCCCGAGGAATTGCGCTGGGTGACGCCGCGGAGCTTCCGTCCGACGGTGGCGACGGTGGTGCGCGACGACCTCAGCCCGGCCGATGCCCAGGCGCAGTTGTCGCACGCGAAGCTCGCCACGACCGAGCGGCACTACTTGGAGCGGAAGACCATCGGCCCGGACGCGCGAACTGCGCTCGATCGGTTCGCCGGAGGAAAGTAGCGACTTGTTTGTAGTCGGAAAGTACCGAATTCCGGGCTCGGCGCTTCGGGGTACGAAGAAGCCCCTCACCGCTTATGCTGGTGAGGGGCTTTCTACTGCTCCCCCATCTGGACTCGAACCAGAAACCTGCCGATTAACAGTCGGCTGCTCTGCCAATTGAGCTATAGGGGATCGGCGTGACCTTCCCTGTCCGGGCTGGCCGAGAGGAAACTTTAGCGTATGCACCGACGCCAGCCCAAATCGCGGTTCTAGCTGCGGACATGCCCGGATCGACAGGTGGGGCGGGGGTCGGGCAGGATGGTGGCGCGGACAGGCGAATCGGGAGGAGCTCACAGGCATGCTGCGGTTGATCATCGGTGTCGCGGCCGGGTACGTGCTGGGTAGTAAGGCGGGACGGGCGCGGTACGAGCAGCTCTCCGCGGCGACGCGGGCGGTCGCCGGGAGCCCGGTGACGCGCAAGCTGGTGCTGGTCGGCAGGCAGCGGCTGTCGGATCGGTTGAGCACGCAGCAGAAGCTGGAGCCGATGGAGCCGCTGGACGAGCGCACCACGATCCTGGTGCCGCACGATCAGCTGCGGCGCGGGGCGCGCTAGCCGCTGGTGGCGAAGTCGCCGTGGTTGCCCATGGCCTGTGTGAGCAGGCTCTTGCGGTACTGCTCGAGCGCGACCAGGTCGCCGAAGAGCGCCAGGTAGTCCTGGTCGGCGGAGGAGACGCGCTGCAGCTTGGACTTGAGCTCGGCGATCTGCCTGCCGATCAGGGCTTCCTGGGCGCGGGCGAGCACGCCGGTGACGAAGCGCGGGATGTCGGCGTCGGTTTTCACCGGGAGCGGCTGGCCCGCCAGTTCGCTGATGAGGCCGCGCAAGGTGAGGTCGTCGGCGCGGTCGGCGACAGCGCTGACCCAGGCGGCGCCGTCCAGGCCGGCCGCGGTGCCGCCCGCTTCGGCGATGAGGGCGCGGACGGCGGCCAGGGTGGGGTGGGTGAAGACCTCGGGTTCGAGGGCGTCGAAGGCGGCTCCGGCGATGCCGGGGTACTGCAGCGCGGCGGCTAGGGCCTGGCGCTGCGGGATGAGCGCGGGGTCGGCCAGCGGGCTCGGCTCCGGGCGGGGGGCGGGGGTGGCCGCGGTCGCGCCCGCCCTGCGGTGTTCGGTGCGGGGGCCGCGGCGGGCCTCCTCGCCGACGCGGCGCACGACGGTCTGGATGTCGTCCCAGCCGACCCAGCCTGCCAGCTTCGTCGCATACGCCTTGCGCAGCGCGTTGTCCTTGATCCGCGCGACCACCGGGACGGCGCGGCGCAGCGCCTCGACCTGGCCCTCGGCGGTGTCCAGGTTGTGCTCGGCGAGCAGGCCGCGGATGACGAACTCGTAGAGCGGGGTGCGGCGGGCCACCAGGTCGCGCAGGGCGGCGTCGCCGGAGTGCTGGCGCAGGTCGCAGGGGTCCTGGCCGTCGGGGGCGACGGCGATGTAGGTCTGCCCGGCCACCTTCTGGTCGCCGGAGAATGCCTTGACCGCGGCGGCCTGGCCCGCGGCGTCGCCGTCGAAGGTGTAGATGATCTCGCCGCGCCAGAAGTTGTCGTCCATGAGCAGCCTGCGCAGGATGGCCATGTGGTCGTCGCCGAAGGCGGTGCCGCAGGAGGCGACGGCGGTCTTCACGCCGGCCAGGTGCATGGCCATGACGTCGGTGTAGCCCTCGACCACGACCGCCTGGTGGCCCTTGGCGATCTCGCGCTTGGCCAGGTCGAGGCCGAAGAGCACCTGGGACTTCTTGTACAGCAGGGTTTCCGGCGTGTTGACGTACTTGCCCGGCATGGTGTCGTCGTCGAAGAGCTTGCGCGCGCCGAAGCCGATGACGTCGCCGCCGAGGTTCCGGAGCGGCCACAGCAGCCGCCGGTGGAAGCGGTCGATCGGGCCGTGCCTGCCCTGCTTGGAGAGCCCGGCGGCCTCCAGCTCCTTGAACTCGAAGCCGCGGGTGAGCAGGTGCTTGCTGAGCGCGTCCCAGCCGCCCGGCGCGTAGCCGCAGCCGAACTGGCGGGCGGCGGCGGAGTCGAAGTTGCGCTCGGTGAGGTAGTTCCTGGCGGCCTCGGCCTCCGGCTGGTTCAGCTGGGCCTGGTAGAACTCGTGCGCGGCGGCGTTGGCCGCGACCAGCCTGGCCCTGGTCCCGCGGTCGCGCTGCACCGAGGTGCCGCCGCCCTCGTAGTTGATCCGGTAGCCGAGCCGGTCGGCCATCTGCTCGACGGCCTCGACGAAGCCGATGTGCTCGATCTTCTGCAGGAAGGCGTAGACGTCGCCGCCCTCGCCGCAGCCGAAGCAGTGGAAGAGCCCGAGGTGCGGGCGCACGTGGAACGACGGCGACTTCTCGTCGTGGAACGGGCAGAGCCCGCGCATGGACTGCGGCCCGGCACTGCGCAGCGCGACGTACTCGCCCACCACGTCCTCGATCCGGACGCGTTCTCTGATCGCCGCGATATCACGGTCGGGAAGTCGTCCGGCCACGGGTCGAGTCTAGGTCAGCCGGGGAGTGTGGTGGCCACCCGCTCCAGGCGGCTCTCGGTGTAGGAGGCGATCTGGTCGACGATCACCCTGACCCGCGCGGTGTCGTCGTCGGCCGCCTTCCACCACGGCAGCAGCACCGGGTCGAGGTAGCGCGGGGCCGCGGCCAGCAGCCCGGTCGCGACGGCGAGGATGGTCTCGCGCTGTTCGGCCTGGCGCATCTTGTGCACCGGGTCGGACATGACGTAGCGCAGCGCGACGGTCTTCAGCACGGCGACCTCGGCGGCGACGATCCGCGGCACCTCCAGGTCGGCGGCGTACCGGGTGAGCGGCCGCTCCCCCGCGACCGCCCTTGTCGCGGTGACGGCGGCGGTGGTGAAGCGCCCGACCAGCTCGCTGGTCAGCCGCTTGAGCGCGACCGAGGCGCGGAAGGTGGCGTCGTAGCCCGTGGCATCCGCGACGACGGGCAGCTCGGAGAGGCGCTGGGCGGCGGCGCAGAGCTCGTCGACCGCGAGGTCGCGGTTGTGTCCGAGGTCGGCGAGGGCGCGCTGCTCGGCGGGGTCGGCGAGGGCGCGCAGGTCGATGCGGCCTGCGAGCACGCCGTCCTCGACGTCGTGCACCGAGTAGGCGACGTCGTCGGCCCAGTCCATGACCTGGCACTCCAGCGTCTGCCTGCGGGCGGGGGCGCCCTCGCGCACCCAGGCGAGGCGGTCGGCGTCGACGGCGTAGGCGCCGAACTTGCTGGCCGGGGCGGTACGCACCCACGGGTACTTGATGGCGGCGTCCAGCGCGGCCCTGGTGAGGTTGAGCCCGGCCGACGCGCCGTCCGGGGTGACCACCTTGGGCTCCAGCCTGGTGAGGATGCGCAGGTTCTGCGCGTTGCCCTCGAAACCGCCGTACGCCTCGGCGAAGATGTCGAGCGCGCGCTCACCGTTGTGGCCGTAGGGCGGGTGGCCGATGTCGTGCGCGAGCCCGGCCAGGTCGGCGAGGTCGGGGTCGCAGCCGAGGCCGTCGGCGATGCCGCGGCCGATCTGCGCGACCTCCAGCGAGTGGGTGAGCCTGGTGCGCGGGGTGTCGCCCTCGCGGGGCCCCATGACCTGGGTCTTGTCGGCGAGCCTGCGCAGCGCGGCCGAGTGCAGCACCCTGGCCCGGTCGCGGGCGAACTCGGTGCGGTGCCCGGTCTCCTCGCTCGCGGGGCCGAGCCCAGCGGTCTTGGCTGCCTCCCGGACCAGGCGGGCGCGGTCGTGCTCGGTGTAGGTCATTGTCCCGCTGTGTATTCGAAGTCGGCGGAGAAGTGGGTGAGCTGGTACCAGAGCAGCGCGCCGGTCTCCCTGGCGATGCCGTGCGCCTGCGATTCGCGGGTGTAGACGGCGGGGCCGGAGCGGGTCGGCGCGGTCCAGGCCGCGAGCCCGGCGTCGCGGGCCATGGTGCGCGTGCGCAGGGAGTGCCAGGGGTCGCTGACCAGCGCCGCCGACGACCAGCCGCGCTCGCGCATGGCGGCGGCGACGGCCTCGATGCTGCGCAGCGTGTCCGAGCCGGTCTCCACCGCGAGGATCGCCTCCTCGGGGACGCCCTGGTCCATGAGGTAGTTCTTGCCGGAGGCGGCCTCGGTGTAGAGGTCGCCCTCCTGTTTGCCGCCGACCGTGATCACCACCGGCGCGACCCCGGCCTTGTAGAGCCGGTTGGCGCGCTCCAGCCTGGCCTCGAAGACCGAAGAGGGGGTGCCGGAGTACTGCGCGGCGCCGAGCACGACGATGGCGTCGGCCGGGGTGTAGTCGTCGATCCGCGCCACCTGCCACACCCGGAGCGCGGTGCCCCCGACCAGCACCATCGCCAGCAGCAGCGCGCCGAGGAAGAACCGCACGATCCAGCGCCACAGCGCCGCGCCGAAGCCGCGCCGCTGGTCGCGCGGCACCTGCGACAGCGGGCGGGTCTGCAGCTGAGCGGGATTCACGGGTCAAGTCTGCCAGGTCGGCGCCATACTCACCTCGGGGTAGGTAGCCAACGCCGAAGTGCGTACTTGTGGGGGTGTCCGGGGGTCGGGAGGATCGGTGGCGGCGCCGACCCCTTTCCTCCGATTTCCGGGAGTTTCGCATGACCCCATCCGTGACCGTGCTCGGTCAGGGCGCCATGGGCCGGGCGCTGGCCGCCGCGCTGCTCGCCGCCGGGCACCGCACCACCGTCTGGAACCGCACGCCGGGGCGGCCGGTGCCCGCAGGTGCGCTGGAGTTGCCGCTGCCCGAGGCGCTGACCAGCGATCTCGTGATCGTGTGTCTGCTCGATCACGCGTCGATCCACGAGACGCTCGACCCGCATGCCGGGAAGCTCGCGGGGCGGGCCGTGGTCAACCTGACCAGCACCGAGCCCGCGGGCGCCAGGGAGCTGGCCGGGTGGGCGGCCGGGCACGGCATCGAGTACCTGGACGGCGGCATCATGGCGACGCCGGAGATGATCGGCGCGCCCGGCTCGTCGCTGCTCTACAGCGGGTCGGCGGCGGTGTTCGAGCGGTACCGGCCGGTGCTGGAGGTGTTCGGCACGGCGGAGTACTTCGGCGCCGACGCCGGGCACGCCTCGCTGGTCGACTTCGCGCTGCTGGCCGGGATGTACACCATGTTCGCCGGTTTCTACCACGGCGCGGCCATGGTGCGGGCCGCCGGAATTCCGGCCGCGGAGTTCGCGCCTCGCGCGGCGGCCTGGATCTCGGCCGTCACCGGGTCGCTGCCGGAGATCGGGGCGAAGATCGACTCCGCGGACTACGCGGAGCCGTTCCAGCCGCTGACCTTCACCAAGGCGGCGCTGGACGCGATCGTCGGCGCCAGCCGGGAGGCGGGGGTGGATCTCGACATCATCGGAGCCGTGCGGAATCTCGCGGATCGGCAGATCGCGGCGGGGTTCGGGGGGCACAGCTCCGAGCGGATGTTCGAGAGCCTCAACCCACCTGCAGCCCGGTAGCCACCTTCACCTTCACCTGCTGCTCGGTGACCTCCTGCACGGTCACGTTCAGCCCCTCCGCCGCCTGCTGGGTATCCCCCGCGGGCACGACCACCTGCTGGCCGGCGATCTCCAGGGTGACCAGGTTGCCGTTCACCGCAACGAGTTTCGCGTCGACGCCGAGGATGCTCGCGGAGGCGGCGACGCCGCGCTCGAAGGTGACGACGCAGCCGGAGACATCGCAGGTGGTCTGCGAGCCCGGCCCCTGCGCGGTGCAGGCGGCGAGCAGCGCCGCCGCACCGGCGGCGAGCAGGAGGCGGGCGGACATACGGGTCGAAACGGGCATGGGGTCAGTGTAGGGATCTCCGAAGCGGTGGGCCGACAACCCGGCCACTCTGGGACCATTCGGACATGACTTCCACCGGCACGATCGAAGGCCCCGGTTGGTGCTCCCCGGGGCTCGACACCAAGGGCAGCCGTTTCCCGCTCCGGGTGGAGGCTCCGGTGATGAATCTGGTCGACGCTCTGGTACCAGGTGTCTCGACGATGACCAGCAACAGTCGCTACTACGGCCTGTACTGGGCCTTGGCCGACTACGCCCATGCGAGAGATCTGGATACTCCAACCTGCCGAACCCTGCTGCGGCGAGCCGAGTATTCGCTTGCACTGGCGTCACTTTTCGACCCTGCGACCGGGGCGCTCAGTGGCCCCGGCACCGTGCACGGCGCCGAAACCGTTCGCGCGCGGCGCTCCACGATGCCGGTGGAGCAGATCGTGGCGGAAGGCAGCCGCTCCTACTCGCCACGGGCCTGGGGCTTTTGGTCCCAGTACAAGGGCCCCTCGGTCATACTCGGCATCGCCGCGACGGAGCGAGAAGCCCTTCGCCGGGGGCCACGAACGTCCCCACCAGCCGCCCGCGCGATGTTCGCGGACCTTTTCGAGGTCAACTCCGAGCGCCCGATCTCCGCCGACGAGGCCGTGCACTTCGCCGCCCTCACCCGGACCGAGCCGGACGCCGCGGACATCGAGCCGCTCCGCGACATCATGACCGCGCCCCGCGTCGAGAATCGGGCGACCTGGACAGCCAACGACCATACGCGGCGATCGACCTACCGGCTTCTCGCTCGGGCGGTACAACTACAGCCGGGCACCGGCACGTGGACACGTCATTTCGTGGATGCCGTCGCCTACGGCTCCGCGCTGGAGACCGATCCGGTGCTCGTCTCTGAGGGAGTCCGCGCGCGAGCCTGGCGAGGACTACTGCTGCGCCACCACTCCGTCGGAGCCTGGCGGCGGTTCTGGGCGACGCTGGTCGATCATGTCTGGCAGGCTGGTGAACCGGTCAGCCGGGCTCAACTCCATGAATGGATACGCGGCCAGGTCACCGACGGTTCGGTGACCAGCTTTCTGAATGACTGTCCTGCGCCGTTCGATGCCGTGGGCCACCCGGCCCCGGCGGAAGCGACCGTGCGGGCGTTGCGTAGCGCCATCGAGGCTGATCTAGCGATCCTTCTGCTTGGTTCGATCAGGGACGATCGCTTAACGGGTACCACCCAGCACGCTTTCCGGGGCCGCAGTTCGCGTAGCCGCTTCCTGGATCCCGCGTGGGTGGCGCACCAGCGCCGGGAGTTCGCCGAACGGTCACTGTCGGATTTCGCGTGCCGCCTGGTGGACGACATGCTCGCCCAGGCTCACCGGGTCGCGCTGCTCAAGATGCAGATCGATGGTAATAACCGTATGAAACTGCCCACCAAGCTGCACGAGCGGAACGGCCGATATTTCGCGAATGGCAGGGAAGGGGCGGGAAACGTGGGGCTGCGCATCGACCAGCTCGGTGAGATAGGTCGCCAACTCGGGCTCTTCGAGGTGGCGGGCAAGTCCGCCACTGTCACCGATCGAGCGGTGACCCTGCTGGAGCTCGCCTGATGGCCCGGGTCGAGCTCGGCTTGCATTCACCGCTCACCCTGCTACACGAATGGAAGAGCGGCCATCTCCGCGAACTCGTCGTCACCGGATATACCTTGGACCTGGTGTTCTTCGAGCGGTACTGCGTACCTCAAGCACGCGCGCTCGGCGCCCGTGTGACGGTTCTTTCCGACGCCGGCCATCCGGTGCACGAGGCCGTCGATGTCCGCCATGCGGGACGGACGTACCAGCACGGCCACGTCGCCTGCGCCGGAGCATTCCATCCGAAGCTTGCCGTCCTTGTCGGGGACGAGGAGATCTGGGCGGCCATCGGATCGGGCAATCCGACCGCGTCGGGATGGGGCCACAACGATGAGCTTTGGCTGGTGATCAAATCGCCTCGGGCCGTTGGACCGGCAGCGCTGGAGACGCTGGCCGAATGGCTTCGCGACCTGCCGACCGTGGTAGCGATGCCCTCCTGGATCTCCGAAACGGTCAACACCGTCGCGGCCGCGATGATTCCGGACGAGATTGACAATTCACTCCCCGGCCTTCGGATCGTAGGGAATCTCCGCACACCGATGATCGATCAGCTTCCGCACGCACCGGTGGACAATTTGCGGCTCTCCGCGCCATTCCTCGATCCCGGTTCACGGGCGGTCGCGGAGTTGGTCGCGCGTATGTCGCCACGGAGAGTAGCCGTGGCCGTGCAGGAGAAGCTGTCGTGGTACGACGGGGCCACACTCGCGGAGGCCACAGCCCACGTCGCGGAGGTCGAATTCCGCTTCCTCGACGAGTGCCGCACCAGCCACGGCAAACTGATCGAGTGGGCGATCGGGTCGGAGGTCACTGCCCTCGTCGGCAGCGCCAATCTGACCGGCGCGGCCCTCCTGCGGTCCACCGACCGAGGCGGAAACTGCGAACTCGGCGCCGGCCACCCCGTCGAACACTCACTCCTTCCGGACGGCACCAGCGTCGTCACCAGCGCTGAGATGCGAATTCTGTCGACAACTCCGGCCCGTGACACTTCCGGTGACCGCGTACCGCTGATCCTGCTCGGGGCTCGACGCGGGCGCGATGAAGTCCAGGTGGAGCTGCTGGCGCGGAGCCCGATCTCGGCCACGATCGAGATGTCCCCGACCGGAGCGCCCGGCTCCTGGCGAACGGTGCACATCGAAGATATCGACCACCCAGGGCGGCACACCGCCTGTTTCGTCGCCGATGAGGGGATCACTGCCGCTGTGCGTGCCGCGGTCACCGGATCGGACGGCCCCTTGACCTCCGTCGTCTTTCTGACGGATGTCGCCCGATGCCTACCAAGGGAGATCGACGACGCCGCACCTCGCGTATCGCGAGACTATGGGATCGAGGACTTCATCACCGATCCCGTCTTGGCCGAGCGGCTGAGCAACGATCTACTCCGATTAATGAAGACGGCCGGCAGGCACCGAGCCGGGCAAGCGGGTCGTACTCCCACCGCACCGACGGCCTCGGACAACCGGCACGACACCGACCGGTGGGGTAGGTGGCTCGACGGCGTTCAGCGCAGCCTGGGTCCGGCTTTCTCGAGTCTCTTGTTTCCCGGCCTCGCGGGGGTGACGAACAGTGCGGAAATCGAGCGGGCCGAGCAATGGAGCGTGGACGACGGCGAACCCATCATCGATATCACCGACGACGAAGCCGAGGAGGATATCGATCCCATCGATGCCGACGACACGACATGGACAGCACCGGAAATCGCGCCGGATCAGCGCGCGGCATGGCGCACTCGCTCGAACCGGCTGTGCCGCGCTGTCTCGCTGGTCGAGTCTCGTGCGCCGCTGGAGCTGCGAATGGGCATCACTCGCATCTACATCGATCTGCTCGCCGCCGGTGTGTGGGACTCCGCGGACAGCGCTTGGCGCCACCCACTCTCGGATATCTTAGTTGCCCTTCCACCGAAAAACGGCGACGACGACGTCCCGGAGGCATCACTCGACTACATGAGTTCACTGCTCGTCGTCGGGCTGGCGTTGCTCGGTCAGGGCACGACCATCGAGGGTGGCCGCCCGGAGGACGTGCTGTGGTGGTCGGTGTGGACGAAACTCCGGGAGTGGATCGCACGGGCACGCATCGAGATCGTCGCGGACTACCTGTACGCACCGACCCAGAGTTATGCCCGCGTCACCGACATCGGCGAGGTCACCAGACTGATCAAGTTGGCGACGGAGACGATCGCCGACCCGCACGCCGAAACGCGGGCGAAGCTGGCCGCCGCCGAGCTGCATGCAAAATTGCAGGACGGCATCTGGGTCGCGGAGTTCACGGGCCGATCCGTCCGCCGAACAGCCGCCCGGATCGCGACGCTAGTCGGTGACCCGTGCGCGGTCATCGTCGTGGGAACCGCGAGTACATGCGCGATACTGCGGTCAGGCCCAACGGTGGTCATGGGCGAACGCTCACCCGCAATGTGGCATGTGATGCAGCTTCGGTCGCCGATCGGCACTCCGGCTTCCCTACTGACCGACGGGCTTCCCTCCAACCGTGCCCGGATGGCGCTGCGGAGCCCGTCGTCCGACGTGTTCGCGGTCGCCGCAGTCATCGGCATCGACGTCGCTCAGGTTGCCGAAGCGATAGTGCGGTGGCGCTCGACGCTCTGACCGCTCACCATCCCCGCTCGCGCCACTCCTCGAGCTGCGGGCGCTCGGCGGCGAGGGTGGTGTCGTCGCCGTGGCCGGGGTAGATCACCGCGTCCTCGTAGCGCTCGAAGAGCTTGGTGCGGACGCCGGTGAGCAGGGAGTCGAAGCTCTCGGCGCCGGAAGTCTTGCCGATGCCGCCGGGGAAGAGGCAGTCGCCGGTGAAGATGTGCACGGTGCCGTCGCCGTCGCGCAGGACCAGCGCGACCGAGCCGGGGGTGTGGCCCTGCAGGTGCACGATGTCGAAGCGGAGCTCGCCGACCTCGACGGTGTCGCCGTCGGCGAGCAGCCGGTCGGGGGGCACCGGGAGCGGGTCGGCGTCGAGGGCGTGCGCGGCGGTGGGGGCGCCGGTGGCGGCGGCGACGTCGGCGAGCGCCTGCCAGTGGTCGCCGTGCTGGTGCGTGGTGACGATCAGTTCGACCCGGTCCTTCGCCTCCTGGGCGAGCAGGGCGCGGAGCCGGTCCGGTTCGTTGGCGGCGTCGATGAGCAGCGCGGCGCCGGTGGTGGCGCACTGCACCAGGTAGCTGTTGTTGTCCATCGGGCCGACCGACAGCTTGACGATGCGCGCGCCGGGGACGTCGCGCTGCTGCGGGTTCGATCCCGGGGAGACATGGCCGGTGTAGGGCTGGTCGATCGTGATCACGGTTTCGATGCTAGCCAGCGCGCGGCGCGCGGTCTGGTTGGATCGGGGCCATGTCGGTGCTGAAGGTGCGCGTGGTTCTGCTGCTCGCGGTGTTGTTCGCCCTGCTTCCGGTCGCTCCGGCCGGCGCCGAGCCGCCGGAGCGGATCGGGCCGCACGTGCTGGATCGGGCGAATGCGCTCGACACCGCGGGCAGCGACCGGGTGAACGCCGCGGTCGACAACCTCTACGGCAACCACCAGGTGCGGCTCTGGGTGGTCTACGTGCGCGATTTCGACGGTATGGCGCCGCAGGGCTGGGCGGAGCGCACCGCGGCGCTCTCCGGCTTCGGCTCACGTGACCTGCTGCTCGCGGTCGCCACCGAGGATCGGGCGTACTGGTTCGCCGGGGAGCTGCCGTCCGGGCTCAGCGACGGCGAGCTGGACGGCGTCCTGGCCGAGCGGGTCGAGCCGGAGCTGCGCGCGGGGCGCTGGGCGGGCGCGGGGGTCGCGGCGGCCGACGGCATCGACGGGGCGCTGCGCGGCGGCGGGGTGAGCCCGGTGGGGCTGGTGATCGTGGTCGTGCTCGTGGTCGCGGCGGCCGCGGGGCTGGTCGTGTGGTCGCGGGTCCGGCGGAGCCGCAGGCGCGCGGCGGAATTGGCGGCGGCGCGCACCCTGGACCCGGACAATGTCGCCGCCATCGGCGCGCTCTCGCTGGAGACGCTGCACGCCCGCTCGCGGGAGGTGCTGGTCGAGCTGGACGATGCCATTCGCACCAGCGGCGAGGAGCTGGAGATCGCCACCGGCGAGTTCGGCGCCACCGCCACCACCCCGTTCCGCGCCGCGCTGGAGAGCGCGCGGCAGGCGGCGAGCCGCGCCTTCCAGATCAGGCAGCAGCTGGACGACGCCGTCCCGGAGACGCCCGACGAGCAGCGCACGCTACTGCTGGAGCTGCTCGGCACGGTCGGCGGGGCGGATCGCGAACTCGACGGACGGGTCGCGGAATTCGACGCCATGCGGGACCTGCTGCTGAACGGCGGCACCCGGCTGGACGCGCTCACCCGCGACCTGGTCGAGCTCACCGGAGCGGTGCCTGGCGCCGAGGCCGAGCTGGCCCGGCTCACCGGCACCTACCCGGCGAGCACGCTGATCTCGGTCCAGGGCAATGTGGCGGCCGCGCGGGAGCGGATCACGTTCGGGGAGCGGGCGATCGACGCCGGGCGGGCGGCGCTGGCGCAGCCGGTCGGGGAGCAGGGCGAGGCGGTGGCGGCGATCCGCGGCGCCGAGGCGGCGCTCGGGCAGGCGCGCACGCTGCTCGGGGCCATCGCGACGGCGGCCGCCGATATCGCCTCCGCGCGGGCCGGGCTGCCCGCCGCGCTCACCGAGCTGCGCGCCGATCTGGAGACCGCGGGCGGGCTCGCCGCGCACGGCGGGCCGCCGCTGGCGGCCGCGCGCACGGCCGCGCAGGCGGCGCTGGCCGGGGCCGAGGCCGCCGCGGAGAGCGACCCGCTCGGGGCCTTCCGCGAGGTGGTGCGCGCCGACGGGGAGCTGGATCGGGTGATCGCCGCCGCCACCGAGCACCGGCGGGCCGAGGAGGAACTGCGCGGGCGGTTGGAGCACGCGCTCACCGCCGCGCGCGGGCAGATCGCGGCCGCGGGCGATTTCGTCGGCACCCGGCGCGGCGCGGTGGACGCGCAGGCCCGGACCCGGCTCTCCGAGGCGCAGCGGCGGCTCGACGAGGCACAGCGGCTGGCCGCGGGCGACCCGGCCGCGGCGCTGGAGAACGCCCGCGCGGCGGCGGAACTCGGCAGTGCCGCGCTGCGGGCGGCGCAGGCCGATGTGCAGCGCTGGGAGGCGAGCCGGGCGCCGTCCGGCGGGAGCCAGGCGGGCGCGGTGCTCGGCGGCATCCTGGTGGAGGGTTTGCTGCGCGGTGCCGCGGGTGGTGGCGGCGGGTATCGGCCGCGCTCGTACGGCGGGTCGTCCGGGTCGCGGCGGATCGGCCGCGGCGGCCGGTTCTGAGCCGGGGGCGCGGCCGCGCCGTGGACCGGCGCGCCACCCGACCGGAGCCGGTCCGGGCCCAGATCGATCAGGCGCGCTCCGCGCGCACCGCCGCGCCGCGCGCTCAGGCGACCGGAACCCCCTCCACCAGCAGGTCCAGCTCCGCGCGGACCGCCGCCGCCATCCGCTCCGGATCACCACCGCCGAGCACCCCGACGCTCAACCGCCCGGCGTAGGTGTAGACCAGGAACGTCACCGCGGCGCTCGCCCCCGCCGACGGCCGGGGATGCGCGGAGAGGTAGACGATCTCGTAGTCGGTCAGGTGCAGCCCGGCGGGCACCGTGAAGGGCCGCACCGCACCGGTATTGGTGATCGCGACGTGCCCGGCCAGCGAATGCACCCGCCGATCGCCGTAGAAATCCGGGAAGTGCAGCACCGACTGCTGCACGATGCCCTCGGCGAGGTCGTGTCGCAGCGTGCTGCTCACCCGCTGCGCGAGCTCGACGGGGTCGTCCGCGCGGTCGATCCCGGCCGCGAGAAAACCGGTGAGCCCGGCCATATTGGTGCCGCCGACGGCGTCCACCCGGTGCCCGAGCCGGGTGCGCAGATCCACCGGGTAGACGCAGCCGACCGGCCCGCGCGCCGGTGCGAGTTCTGCGAAGGCGCGCAGCAGCGCGGCGGTCACCACACCGTTCATCGAGACCCCGTGCGCGCGGGCGAATCCGGTGAGCCGCGCGGTCGCCGCCGGGTCGAGGACGAGGCGGTAGGGCCGGGCCAGCGCCTGCGGCCCCGGCGCGTGCCCGGCGGGCGGCGGTGGCGGCGGCCCGGGTGCGATCACGGTCTCCAGCCCGGAGACGCCCGCCCGGCTCAGCCCGCTGCCGAGCACGTGCTGCTCCAGCGGCAGCGGTAGCGGATGCTCGCGCACGGTGGCCCGCCCGTACTCGGCCCGCTCGGTGTAGAGCTCCCACAGCCGGGCGAAGAGCGCGAGGCAGTGCCCCGCGTCGGCGACCGCGTGGTGCACGTACAGCGTCACCCGGGCCAGGCCGCGGTCGCGCACCACGTCCAGGTAGCCGAGCGCCCGATCCGGGTGCAGCGCGCGGCGCGGCAGCGGCACAGCGGCGGGGTCGCCGGTGGCGAGCCAGAGCCGGGGTGCGCGGCCGCGCGGCGCGAGCAGCAGGGCCGGGTCGGCGGCGATGCGGCAGCGCAGAATCGGATACGACGCCTGCAGGTCGGCGAAGGCTCTTCGGAGCACCCGGATATCGAGGGCGCCGGACACCGCGACGGAACGTCCCGTGAACGTTCCGTGCCGAACGAATCGCTCCTCCGACGGCGCCAGCTCGCGCACCACGTCGACCCTCTCCCGCAACACATCCGCAAGGGTGCGGCAACCGGGGGCCGGATGCAATCCGGATCGCCGGGTCACCGTGCGAATACTGCGAATCCCGGCAACCGCCCGGAAAACCCCCCTCGCGCCCCAGCATCCGTCCAGCAACCAATCCGCAGCGGCTACGGGAACGAACCCGTGGCACATCCCCGAGCGGCGAAGGAGAAGACCCGTGGCGCGTCCGGTCGTGGCAAGCCGAGCCGAGTGGCTCGCGGCCCGCGTAGAGCTGCTCGCCGAGGAGAAGGCCGTCACGCGGGCCGTGGACGCGCTCGCCGCGCGCAGGCGGGCGCTGCCCATGGTCCCGGTGGCGAAGGACTACGTCTTCGAGGGGCCGGACGGCCGGGTGCGGCTGGCCGAGCTCTTCGCCGGCCGCAGGCAGCTGATCGTCTACCACCTGATGTGGGAGTGGGACCGGGACGAGGGCTGCCCCGGCTGCGCGTCGCTGCTGGACAGCGTCGGCGGGCCGGCCCGATTATCCGAGCACGACACGGCGTTCGCGGCGGTCAGCCGCGGCCCGTGGGAGCGGCTGGCGGGCTACCACGCCAGGCACGGCTGGAGCTTCCCGACGGTGTCGTCGTTCGGCAGCGACTTCAACTACGACTTCCACGCCTCGCTGGACGCCGATATCGCGCCGGTCCGCTACAACTACCGCTCCGCCAAGGAGCACGCGCTCGCCGGGCGGCCGCTCGCCGACGAGCAGCCAGGCGTCAGCGTCTTCTGGCGCGACGACGACGATGCCGTCTTCCACACCTACTCGGCCTACGCGCGCGGCATCGACCCGCTGAACGGCGCGCGGGCCCTGCTCGACCTCACGCCGCTCGGCGGGCCGCGCTGATCAGGCGCCGATCAGGTGCTGGGCCAGGTACCCCTCGACCTTGTCCAGCGCGATCCGCTCCTGCGCCATGGAATCCCGCTCGCGCACCGTGACGGCCTGGTCCTCCAGGGTGTCGAAGTCGACGGTGATGCAGAACGGGGTGCCGATCTCGTCCTGGCGCCGGTAGCGGCGGCCGATGGCGCCCGCGTCGTCGAAGTCGACGTTCCAGTTCCGGCGCAGCTGCGCGGCGAGATCCTTGGCCTTGGGGGTGAGATCGGCGTTGCGGGACAGCGGCAGCACCGCGGCCTTGACCGGCGACAGCCGGCGGTCCAGCCGGAGCACGGTCCGAACGTCGACCCCGCCCTTGGCGTTCGGCGCCTCGTCCTCGGCGTAGGCGTCGACCAGGAAGGCCATCAGCGAGCGGGTGAGCCCGGCCGCGGGCTCGATCACGTACGGGATGTAGCGCTCGCCCGCGGCCTGGTCGAAGTAGCTCAGGTCGGCGCCGGAGTGCTCGGCGTGCGTGCGCAGGTCGTAGTCGGTGCGGTTGGCCAGCCCCTCCAGCTCGCCCCACTCGCTGCCCTGGAAGCGGAAGCGGTACTCGATATCGACCGTGCGGGTCGAGTAGTGCGAGAGCTTCTCCTTGGGGTGCTCGAAGAGCCGCAGGTTCTCCGGGTCGATGCCGAGGTCGGTGTACCAGGCCAGCCGGATGTCGATCCAGTACTGGTGCCACTTCTCGTCTTCGCCCGGCTTGACGAAGAACTCCATCTCCATCTGCTCGAACTCGCGGGTGCGGAAGATGAAGTTGCCCGGACTGATCTCGTTGCGGAAGCTCTTGCCGATCTGCGCGATGCCGAACGGCGGCTTCTTGCGCGCGGTGGTCTCGACGTTCTTGTAGTTGACGAAGATGCCCTGCGCGGTCTCCGGGCGCAGGTAGTGCAGCCCCTCCGCGTCGTCGACCGGGCCGAGGAAGGTCTTGAGCAGGCCGGAGAAGTTGCGCGGCTCGGTCCACTGACCCGGGTCGCCGGTCTCCGGGTCGCGGATGTCGGCGAGGCCGTTGGCGGGCGGGTGGCCGTGCTTCTCCTCGTACGCCTCCAGCAGGTGGTCGGCGCGGTACCGCTTGTGCGTGATCAACGACTCGACCAGCGGGTCGCTGAAGGTCTCGACGTGGCCGGAGGCCTCCCAGACCTGGCGCGGCAGGATCACCGAGGAGTCGAGCCCGACGACGTCGTCGCGGCTGGTGACCATCGAGCGCCACCACTGGCGCTTGATGTTCTCCTTCAGCTCGACGCCGAGCGGGCCGTAATCCCAGGCCGACTTGGTGCCGCCGTAGATCTCACCGCACGGGTACACCAGACCCCGGCGCTTGGCGAGGTTGGCAACGGTGTCCACCTTCGACTTGGGTGCCACGCGAGAATTCTCCGTTCGTAAGAATCGGGCCGGATGCTCTGGCTTTCAGCCTAAACGCCCGGGTATTCCCCGCTGTCACCAGCACAGCCATGAAGCGTGTCCGTTTGACATGCGCAATTATGCATATCAAAATGGGATCGCTTTCCGATAAGGAGATGGTCCCGATGACAGCCGCCGTGCCGCACAACCCCTATCGTTCCCCCGCCCCGGCGCCGGTGCCGAGCCGGGCCGTCCTGGAGGACGCCGGTGAACTGCTGCGCGCACTCGCCGCCCCCGTTCGCATCGCGATCGTGTTGCAATTGCGGGAGTCGCCGCGCTGCGTGCACGAACTGGTCGACGCGCTCGGGGTGACCCAGCCGCTGGTGAGCCAGCACCTGCGGATTCTCAAGGCGGCGGGGGTGGTGCACGGCGAGCGGTCGGGCCGGGAGGTGCTCTACGAGCTGGTCGACGACCACCTGGCGCACATCGTCGTCGACGCCGTCGCCCATGCCGAGGAAGGATGACCGTGGCCGACAAGTCCACCGCCGCGAAGGCGGTCGGGGTGCGCAGCACGCGCCAGCGCAACGCCATCGCGGCGCTGCTCCGCGACATCGAGGAGTTCCGCTCCGCCCAGGAGCTGCACGACGAACTGCGCAAGCGCGGCGAGGGCATCGGGCTCACCACCGTCTACCGCACCCTGCAGTCGCTCTGCGACGCGGGCATGGTCGACGTGCTGCGCACCGACACCGGCGAATCCGTCTACCGGCAGTGCTCCACCGGGCACCATCACCACCTGGTCTGCCGCAGCTGCGGCCGGACCGTCGAGGTGGCGGGCCCCGCCGTCGAGGCGTGGGCCGACGCCACCGCGGCCGAGCACGGCTTCACCGAGGTCAGCCACACCCTGGAGATCTTCGGCACCTGCGACGGCTGCCTGCGCGCACGCTGAGCGGGGTCCGGCACCCGGCAGCGGGCCGAGGCTGCGCGCTTGCACTGAGCAAGCCCGCCGGCGGACGGTGGACACGCCGTCCGACCCGGCCCCGTACCTGCGAAGCGGGCCGGGCTCCGTAGAACCCGACCCGCTCGCGACCCGGCCGATCAGGCAGGCTGCAGAACAGCGCGCTCCGGCTCCGGCTCGACCTTCCGCTCCCTGACCACCCCGACCCCGAGCAGCGCCAGCGCGGCGCCCGCCCAGACCAGCAGCACCAGCAGCGGCCCACCGGCCCCGGCCCCGTCGAAGAAGGCGACCGAGCGGAGCAGCGAGACCGCGGCGCCCGGCGGCAGCGCCTGGCCGATCGCGCTCCACGGCTGCGGCAGCAGCTCCGGCGCCGAGGCCGCCGCGGAGAACGGGTTGCCGACCAGCAGCATGGTGAGCGCGGCGATGCCGATCCCGGCCCGGCCGATCGCGGTCGCCAGCCCGGCCACCGCCCCCGCCACCGCGAACGAGACCAGCCCCGCGACCGCCGCCAGCTCCGCGTACGCCCCCGGCAGGACGGACAGCCAGCCCTGGGCGATCGCCATGCTCAGCAGCCCGCCTGCCACCGCGAAGGTGAACACCCCGGCGATCCGCGCCGACGCCGCCGGAACCAGCAGGCTGAGCAGCACCCCCGCCGCGATCCCCGACATCACCAGCGGCAGCACCATGGCGCCGAAGCCCGCGCCGCGCGGGTCGTCCGGATCGGCGGGGACCACGTCCTCCACCGCCGTGGCCGCGGGCGCACCGGAGAGCTGCTGCGCGAGCTGGGTGAGCTGCTGCGCCACCAGCGGGCTCGCCCCGGAGGCCACCAGCACCCGCGGCGGCTGCGCGCCGGTGAGGATCGCCCCGTAGACCTCGCGCTCGGTGAGCGCGGTGCGCGCCGCGGCCTCGTCGGCGACGGTGCGCGGCTCGATGGCGCCGGGGCTGCGCTGCGCCAGCCGCTCCGCCACCTGCGCCGCGCCCGGACCGGCGACGGCGACCGGCAGATCGCGCGGGGCCGTGTGCACGGCGGGCCAGGCGAAGGCGATCAGCATCAGCGCCTGGAGCAGGGCAGCTCCGATACCGACGGCCACCGCACGCTGCGGGATGTTCATGACGGCTCCCCATAAATCGAATGTTCGTTCTTTTAGGTGTCCCCACGGTCGCACCCGACCCCGCGAGTTGTCAAGAACGAACATTCGTTTTACTTTGGAACCATGCCGAGAGTCACCGAGGAACACCTGGAACGCCGCAGGCAGCAGATCGTCGACGCGGCGCAGCGCTGCTTCGCGCGCAAGGGCTTCCACCAGTCCTCGATGCAGGACGTCTTCGCCGAGTCCGGGCTCTCCGCGGGTGCGGTATACCGCTACTTCAAGAGCAAGGACGAGCTCGTCGCGGCGCTGGCCTCGAACGCGGGCACCGACATCAGGGCCGTGCTGATCGAGGCCGTGCGGCGCGATCCGCTGCCGACGCCCGCCGCGGTGGTCGGCGCGGTGACCGCGTGGATGTCGGAGAACACCGGCTTGGAGGGGCGGCTGCGGCTGGCGCCGCAGGCCTGGGCGCTGGCGCTCACCGACCCGGAGGCGGCCGGCTACGTCGAGCTCGCCATGACCGGGATCCGCGGCATGTGGCGGGAGTACGCGCAGCGCATGGTTGCCGAGGGCTGGCTGCCCGCCGACACCGACCTGGACGCGGTGGCGGCGGTCCTGTTCGGGCTGCTCCCCGGCTTCCTGCTGCAGTTCCTGATCGTCGGCGACCTGGAGCCGGGCGCGCTGGAGCGCGGCGTGCGCACCCTGCTCCCCTACGGCCCGGCCTGAGTCAGGCCGGGACGAGCAGCCCCTGGCGGGCCTTGCCCGCGCCGGAGAGCACCAGCAGCAGCATGGTGCCGAGCGCGCCGTCGTTCAGTCCGACCGCGGGGAAGGTGTAGCGCAGCACGACGTCGGCGAGCTTCTCCCTGGTGACCACCACGATCGAGCCGAACTGCAGCGTGGCGTTGCGCTCCGCGACCCGCTTGTGCAGCTGCGGCTTGAGCGGGCGGTCCCAGGCGAGCACGCAGGTCAGGGTGAGCACGTCCAGCCCGGGGGCGAGGGTGACGGCGTCCAGCGAGCAGAGCGCGCCCTCGTAGTCGAAGCGCAGCGAGCCGTCGTTGTCCACCCGCACGTCGACGTCGTAGATCGAGAGCACCGCGCCCGCCGACGCCTTGAGCTCCATCGCGGGGTCGAGTGTTCCGCTCACTTGGCGGCCCCGAAGCGCCGGTCGCGGCGGGCGTAGGCCAGGCAGGCCTCCCACAGGTTGCGCCGGTCGAAGTCGGGGAACAGCGTCTCCTGGAAGACGAATTCGGCGTACGCGGACTGCCAGAGCAGGAAGTTCGAGGTGCGGAACTCGCCGGAGGGGCGGAGGAAGAGGTCGACGTCGGGCATGTCCGGCTCGTCCAGGAAGCGCGCCACCGTCGACTCGTCGACCTTCTCCGGGTCGATCTCGCCCGCGGCCACCCGGCGCGCGATCTCCCGTGCGGCGTCGGCGATCTCGGCGCGGCCGCCGTAGTTGACGCACATGGTCAGCGTCATCACGGTGTTGTCCCTGGTGAGCTCCTCGGCGACCTCGAGCTCCTTGATCACGCTGCGCCACAGCCGCGGTCGCCGCCCGGCCCAGCGCACCCGGACGCCGAGCTCGTGCATCTCGTCCCTGCGGCGGCGGATGACGTCCCGGTTGAAGCCCATCAGGAAGCGCACCTCGTCCGGGCTGCGCCGCCAGTTCTCGGTGGAGAAGGCGTAGGCGCTGAGCCACTTGACGCCGATCTCGATGCAGCCCTCGACGGTGTCCATGAGCACCGCCTCGCCGCGCTCGTGCCCCGCCGTGCGGGCCAGCCCGCGCTCCTGCGCCCAGCGGCCGTTGCCGTCCATCACCAGCGCGACGTGCGCGGGCACCAGCTCGCGCGGCAGCTCCGGCGGGCGGGCGCCGGACGGGTGCGGCGACGGCGGGCGGACGGTGCGCGGGCCGTCGGACAGTGCGCTGCCCGTTCCGGACCCGGAGGAGTCGCGACGGAGGATCACGGCCCCCATCCTGCCCGATGCCCGCGCGCCGGCACAGCGGCCTCCCGATGGACGAGCGCGGTCAGGGGGCCGAGGGCGTGCGCTCGAGCAGCGGCAGGGTGCGCAGCCGACGTTCGAGGTGCCACTGCAGGTGCGCGGCGACCAGCCCGCTGGCCCTGGTACGCACCGGAACGGGCACCGCCTCGACCTTCTCCCACTCCCCGCGCAGCAGCGCGACCAGCAGCTCCAGCGCCCCCTCCGGCGGGTTGGACGCCCCCGGCGGGCGGCAGTGCACGCACACCGCGCCGCCTGCGGCGACGTGGAAGGCACGGTGCGGGCCCGGGGTGGCGCACTTGGCGCACTCGTCCAGCGCGGGCGCCCAGCCCGCGAACCCCATCGCGCGCAGCAGGAAGGCGTCCAGGATCAGCTCGTGCGGCCGCTGCCCGGCGGCGATGGCGCGCAGCGCGCTCGCGGTGAGCGCGTGCAGCTTGGGCGCGGGGGCGCGCTCCTCGCCCGCCAGCCGCTCCGCGGTCTCCAGCACCGCGCAGGCGGTGGTGTAGCGGCCGTAGTCGGCGACGATGTCGGCGGCGAACGCCTCGACGGTGTGCACCTGGGTGACGGTGTCGAAGGTGCGCCCCGGGTACAGCTGCACGTCGACGTAGGCGAACGGCTCCAGCCGCGCCCCGAACCGCGAGCCGGTGCGCCGCACCCCCTTGGCCACCGCACGGACCAGGCCGTTGCGCCGGGTCAGCAGCGTGATGATGCGGTCGGCCTCGCCCAGCTTGTGCTGGCGAACCACCACCGCCTCATCCCTATACGAACGCACCGGCCCATCCTCGCACGAACCGGGGACAGCTCAGCGAACCGGCGGCACACCCATCGTCGCGGTGACCGCGACCACCTGGATCTGCTCCAGCGTCTGCCCGAGCGCCGCCAGCCGGGCGACGACGCCGAGCCGGTGCTCCGGCGAGCCGGGGCGGACCAGCACCGGCGGCCCGGCATTGCGCGGCCGGACGAAGGCGCCGTGTTCGCTCACGTACCGCATCGGCACGCCGTCGCGCACCGCGCGGTAGGCGTCCAGATCGAGGTCGGCGTGGCGCACCGGGTCGATGTGCAGCTCGGCGAGCTGCCGCTCGGCCTGGTCCAGCCGCAGCGCGCGATCCTCCGGATCCAGGTAGCGCACCCACTGCCCGATCCGGAGGCGGTAGGCGTCCACCGCGTCCCGGAGCAGCTCGCGGTGCCGCTCGGCGACCGCGGCCAGCTCGGGCACCTCTCCGGCCAGCCGGTCGAACGCCGGGTGCCCGGTGTACAGATCGGTCATCTTCGCCCCCAAACCTCGGTCGCGAATAGTGCTGCGCCACAACCTGATCGGGATCTCGCAGAGCACCATTGTGCCCTATGTGGGCGGGGAGCGGAACGGATCGGGCGGTGCGGGGGCGGTGCCGGGGCGGAAAACGGCCCCCCGGTCAGAATCCGAGGCGGCGCAGCTGCTTCGGATCGCGCTGCCAGTCCTTGGCGACCTTGACGTGCAGGTCCAGGTAGATCCGGGTGCCGAGGATGAGTTCGATCTGCTTGCGGGCGCTGGTCCCGACCTGCTTGAGCCGGGAACCCCCCTTGCCGATGATGATGGCCTTCTGGCTCGGCCGCTCGACGTAGAGCAGGGCGTGCACGTCGAGCAGGTCGTCCCGGTCCTCGCGCGGCACGACCTCCTCGATGACCACGGCCAGCGAGTGCGGCAGCTCCTCCCGGACGCCCTCCAGCGCGGCCTCCCGGATGAGCTCGGCCATCAGGGTCTCCTCCGGCTCGTCGGTGAGCGCGCCGTCCGGGTAGAAGGCGGGGCCCTCCGGCATCAGCGAGGCGATCACGTCGACCAGCACCTCGACCTGCTCGCCGCGCACCGCGGAGACCGGGACCAGCTCGGCGTCGGGGCCGAGCAGCTTCGAGACGGCGAGCAGCTGCGCGGCCACCTCGTCGCGGCTCACCTTGTCGATCTTGGTGACCACGCCGATGACCGTGGTCTTCGGCGCCATCTGCCGGATCTGCTGCACGATCCAGCGGTCGCCCGGCCCGATCTTCTCGTCCGCCGGGATGCACAGCGCGATCACGTCGACCTCGGAGTAGGTGTCGCGCACGAGGTCGTTGAGGCGCGCGCCGAGCAGCGTGCGCGGGCGGTGCAGCCCGGGGGTGTCGACCAGGATGAGCTGCGCGTGCTCGCGGTGCACGATGCCGCGGATGGTGTGCCGGGTGGTCTGCGGGCGGGACGAGGTGATCGCGATCTTCTGCCCGACGAGCGCGTTCGTCAACGTCGACTTCCCGGTGTTCGGGCGGCCGATGAAACAGACGAAGCCGGAGTGGAATTCAGCCACCGGACACCTCGGCCGCGGCGTCGTCGACGATGTCGAAGACCGAGCCGGAGCGGTCGGCGAAGACGATCCGCGCGCTCGCCGAGACCTCCCGGACCGCGGGCACCCCGGCATCCTTGAACTGGCCGCCGACCACGACGGCGGCCTCGAAGCCTTCGGCGCCGCTGGAGATCGCGGCCGCGATGGCGGCCTGCAGCGCGGTCAGCCGCAGCTCCTGCAGCCCCACCTCGCCCGCGGCGTAGGTGCGGCCGTCGGTGTCCCTGACGGCGGCGCCTGCCGCGCCCCCGGTCCGGCCCATCGCCCCGCGCGCGAGCGTGAGCAGTTTGGTGTCCTCGGCATCGAGCTCGGTCATTCGGATCCCTCCTGGTCGCGGTCGGCCGTCGTCGTGCGGCTCGATCCGTTCTGCGCTGCCTCCGCCGCCGCGGACTCGCCGCGGTCCTTCCGGCGGCCACCCTTGTCGGCGCCCCGATCCTTGCGCCCGCGCTCGCCCTCGCGCGGGGTCTCGCCGCGCTCGTCGTCGCCAGCGGCCTTGTCCCGGCGCACCACCACGGTCTGCACCCGCATCCGGCCGCGGGCGTCCGGGCCCCCCTCGCCGCGCAGCACCAGCCCGTGCGCGGTCACCTTCGAGCCGGGCAGCGGCACCCGGCCCAGCTCGTGCGCGAGCAGCCCGCCGACCGTGTCGACCTCCTCGTCGGCGATCTGCACGCCGAACAGCTCGGCCAGATCCTGCACCGGCAGCCGCGCCGAGACCCGGTAGCGGCCGTCGCCGAGGTCCTCGATCGGCGGCGTCTCGCCGATGTCGTACTCGTCGGCGATCTCGCCGACGATCTCCTCGAGCACGTCCTCGATGGTGACCAGCCCGGCGATGCCGCCGTACTCGTCCACCAGCAGCGCCATGTGGTTGCGCCTGCGCTGCATCTCGTCGAGCAGGCTGTCCAGGGGCTTGGAGTCCGGCATGAAGACGGCGGGGCGCATCACCTCGCCGACCCGCACCTTACGGCTGCGCTCGGCGTAGGGCACCAGGTCCTTGAGGTAGACGACGCCGAGGATGTCGTCCACGTTCTCGCCGATCACCGGCATCCGGGAGTGCCCGCTGCGCACCGCGAGCGACATGGCCTGGGCGGCGGTCTTGTCCGCCTCGATCCAGATCATCTCGGTGCGCGGCACCATGACCGCGCGGGCCGCGGTGTCGCCCAGCTCGAAGACCGACTGGATCATCCGGCGCTCCTCGTCGGCGACCACGCCGCGCTCACCGGCCATCTCGACCACCTCGCGCAGCTCGATCTCGGAGGCGAACGGGCCGTTCCGGAAGCCACGGCCAGGGGTGATCGCGTTGCCGATCAGGATGAGCAGCCTGCTCACCGGGCCGAGCAGCACGCCGATCAGCTGCAGCGGCAGCGCCGCGGCCAGCGCGATGGAGTAGGCGTGCTGGCGGCCGAGGGTGCGCGGCCCGACGCCGATCACCACGTAGTCGACCAGCACCATCACCACCGCGGTGCCGAGCAGCGCCCAGCCGTCCGCCCAGACGTCCAGCAGCGCGGCCGCGAGCAGCACCGTCGCGGTGATCTCGCAGAGCACCCGGAGCAGCACCATGAGGTTCACGTAGCGCGGACGGTCGTCCATGATCCGGAGCAGCCGGGCGGCCCCGGCGCGCTCGGCGCGGACCATGTCGTCCAGCCGCGCCCTGGAGACGGTGTTGAGCGCGGCGTCCAGCCCGGCGAAGAGCCCGCCCGCGGGCACGAGCAGCACCGCGAGCACGATCAGCGTCGCGGAGCTCACGTCTGCCCCGGTGTCTCGCCCGGTGTGGTGAAGCCGGTCTTGCCGAGCAGCCTGGTGTCCCGTTCGGCCAGCTCGGCGCGGTACCGCGCCTCGCGCAGGCTCTCGTACCACTCCTCGAGCAGCCGGGCCTGCAGGGCGAACATCTCTTTCTCCTCGTCCGGCTCGGCGTGGTCGTAGCCGAGCAGGTGCAGCACGCCGTGCACGGTGAGCAGCGCCAGCTCGTGCTGCAGCGAGTGCCCGGCCTTGCTGGCCTGCCCGGCGGCGAACTCCGGGCAGAGCACGATGTCGCCGAGCATGGACGGGCCGGGCTCCGGGCTGTCCGGGCGCCCGCCCGGCTCCAGCTCGTCCATCGGGAAGGACATCACGTCGGTGGGGCCGGGCAGGTCCATCCAGCGCACGTGCAGATCCGCCATGGTGTCCAGATCCACGAGCACCATCGACAACTCGGCGGCCGGGTGGACGTCCATGCGCGCGATGGCGAAGCGCGCGACGCCCACCAGATCCTCTTCGGGGACGTCGAACCCCGACTCGTTGGCGATCTCGATGCTCACCTGCACAGGGTAGGCAATCGGATCAGCGGCGGTCGCCCCGGCTGGCGGCTCGGCGCTCCGCCCGGTTGCCCGGGTAGTGCGGCACCGGCGGACGCACCTCCGACTCGAAGCGGTCGTAGGCGTCGACGATCTCCGACACCAGCCGGTGCCGCACCACATCGCTGCTGGTGAGCTGGGCGAAGTGGATGTCGTCGATGTCGGTGAGGATCTCGCTGGCCGCGCGCAGCCCGGAGCGTGCCCCGCCGGGCAGGTCGACCTGGGTGACGTCACCCGTCACCACGATCTTCGAGCCGAAGCCGAGCCTGGTCAGGAACATCTTCATCTGCTCGGCCGTGGTGTTCTGCGCCTCGTCCAGCACGATGAAGGAGTCGTTCAGCGTGCGCCCGCGCATGTACGCGAGCGGCGCGACCTCGATCACGCCTGCCGCCATGAGCTTGGGGATCGCCTCCGGATCCATCATGTCGTGCAGCGCGTCGTAGAGCGGCCGCAGGTACGGATCGATCTTCTCGTTCAGCGTGCCGGGCAGGAAGCCGAGCCGCTCGCCCGCCTCCACCGCGGGCCGGGTGAGGATGATCCGGCTGACCTGCTTGGTCTGCAGCGCCTGCACCGCCTTGGCCATGGCCAGGTAGGTCTTGCCGGTACCGGCCGGGCCGATGCCGAAGACCACGGTGTTGTTGTCGATGGCGTCGACGTAGCGCTTCTGGTTCAGCGTCTTGGGCCGGATGGTCTTGCCGCGCCGGGACAGGATGTCCAGGCTGAGCACCTCGGCCGGGGACTCCTCGCTGCCCTCGGTGAGCATGGAGACCGTGTGCCGCACGGTGTCCGGCGTGATGCCCTTGTTCTTGCCGGTGAGCGAGACCAGCTCGCCGATGATCCGCTCGGCCAGCGCCACCTCGGCCGGGCGGCCGGTGAGCGTCACCGAGCTGCCCCTGACGTGGATGTCCGCCTCGAGCAGGCGCTCCAGCTCGCGCAGATTCTCATCCGCCGATCCGAGGAGCGGGAACACCGATTCGGGGGCCAGTTCGAGGCTGGAGCGCACGCTCTTCATGGCCGGAGCGGCATTGTCGTCGTCGCCGGATGCGCCGGGGTAGGCCCGGGCTCCGGAAGTGTTGCCGAATTCGTCTGGTGTTCGCAAAAGTCGCCGCAGCCTCTTTCGATCTCGGGGGAACCGGGGTGGGGCGGGGCTGCCGCTCGCGGATACCGGCCCCTTCCCGACTCGCAGTTTACCGCCCGGTACCGACAGCCGACAGGGAATATGCCCCCGGCGAACGATGCGCCGCCCAGCCCTCGATCACGGCGCGGAACCGGCGCGCCGCCTCCGGCATCGGCCGGTCCGCTGCCCACACCAGCCCGACCTCGCGGACGGCGCCCGGATCGGCCAGCGGAACCTTGGCTACCGCCGGGCTCGGGGTGGCGCCCGGCGGCGGGTCCTCCAGCGGCACCAGCGCCACGCCGAGCCCGGCGGCCACCAGCCCGGTGACCGTCACCAGATCGCTCGATTCGAAGGCGATGCGCGGGTGCAGCCCGGCCGCCGCGGCGAGTTCGTCCAGCAGCCTGCGCATGCCGTAGCCGTGGCGCATGGCGATGACCTCCTCGCCGGCCAGGTCGGCGAGCTTCGTCTGGCGCTTCCCGGCCAGCCGGTGCCCGGCGGGGACCGCGAGCACCAGCGGCTGGCGCAGCAGCCCGGACCAGCCGAGCCCCGGTTCGGCCGGGCGCGGCGAGACCACGGCGAGGTCGGCGTCGCCGTCGAGCACCATGCGGGTGATGGTGCCCGCCGCGTCCTGGTGCAGCGAGACCGCGACCCGCCCGGCCTGCCTGCGGAAATCGCCGACCAGCTGGGGTACCAGCCAGCTGCCGAAGGAGTGCAGGAAGGCGAGCCGCACGGTGCCCTCGGCCGGGTCGGCGAGGTCGGCGACGGCCCTGGCGCCCGCGTCCAACTCGATGCGAGCGCGGCGGGCGTGCTCGTAGTAGGCCCGGCCGAACTCGTTCAGCCGGAGCCGTTTGCCCGTGCGGTCGAAGAGCCGCACGCCGAGCCTGCGCTCCAGCCGGGCCAGCATCCGGGAGAGCGTGGGTTGCGCGACGTGCAGCCGGTCGGCGGTGGCGCCGACGTGCTCGAGTTCGGCGAGTGTGATGAACCACGTCAGGTCGTCACCGAGCATGCCGCCACCTCTACTAATGCCTGTTTCGTATCAACTTGTCCTTGATTATGCATTTCCTTCACCGATCGGGTTCGGCGCAGGCTGACGATATGAGCGGATCGAGCGGACGGGAGCGGCGGATCGTCACCGCGCTCTTCGCGGCGGGGCTGACCACCTTCGCCTCGATGTACAGCGCACAGGCGCTGCTGCCGAGCCTCGCGGCGGCGTTCGGCGTCGCGCCCGCGCAGGCGGCGCTCGCGGTCTCGCTCACCACCGGTTTCCTGGCGCTGGCGATCATCCCGGTGAGCGCGCTCTCCGGGCGGTTCGGGCGGACCAGGGTGATGGTGTGGTCCGCCGCGGTCTCCGCGGGCATCGGGCTGCTGCTCCCGCTGGCGCCGACGCTGGACGTGCTGCTGGCCGCCCGCGCGGTGCAGGGCATCACACTGGCCGGGGTGCCAGCGGTGGCCATGGCCTACCTGGCGGAGGAGGTCGACGCGGGCCGGTTGGGCGCCGCCATGGGTGTCTACGTCTCCGGTACGACGCTGGGTGGGCTGACCGGCCGGCTGATCCCGGCCTTCGCACTCGACCACACCTCGTGGCGCTGGGCGCAGGCGGTGATCGCGGTGGTCGGGGCGCTGTGCACGGTGTGGTTCGTGCGGGTGCTGCCCGCTTCGCGCGGGTTCCGGCCGTCGACCTCCCGGGGGTGGGGTGCGCTGCCCGCCCAGTGCCGTCGGCCGCAGCTGCTGGCGCTGTTCGCGCTGGCCTTCGTGCTGATGGGCGGGTTCGTTTCGGTCTACAACTATCTGGGGTTCCGGCTGCTCGCCGAGCCGTTCGGGCTGCCCGCGAGCGTGGCCGGGCTGGTGTTCGTGCTGTACCTGGCGGGGACCGTCGCCTCGACGACCGCCGGGCGGCTCGCCGATCGTTTCGGGCGCGGGCCGGTGCTGGCGGGGTCGGTCGTGCTCGCCGCGGTGGGGGCCGCGCTGTCGCTGCCCGATCGGCTGCCGCTGCTCCTGGTCGGGATCTTGCTGTTCACGGCTGGTTTCTTCGGTGCGCACGCCGTCGCGAGCGCCTGGGTGGGGGTGGCGGCGGTTGGCGGGAACCGCGCGGCGGCCTCGTCGCTGTACCTGTTCTGCTACTACCTGGGGAGTGCGGTGCTCGGCGGGTTGTCCGGGCTGGTGTTCGCGAGGTTCGGGTGGGCCGGGTTGGTCGCCGGGGTCGGGGTGCTGCTGGTGCTGGCCGGGGGTGCGGTGGTTGTCGTGGTCCGGGGTGAGCGGGTGGCGTCGGGGGTGGAGGTCGAATTGGTCGGGGCGGGGCGGTAGGCGGAATCGAGTGCCGCGCTCGCGGGGCTGGACGAGGCGTCCTGCCGGAGCGAGGTGCGACCCCCGAGTGTGCTTACCGGCACTCGTGTGCGGTCATGAAGCGCGGCACGGTTGTTCTACCAGCGCGGAGTGAGGGCACCGAGCGCGCCGAGGGCGACGGCGGCTGCGGTCGAGGTGCGCAGCACGGTCGGGCCGAGTAGCGCGGCGGTCGCCCCCGCCTCGGTGAAAGTCGCGATCTCGGCATCGTCCAGCCCACCCTCGGGGCCGACGATCAGTACCACCCGCGACGCCGTTCCGAACGGCAGCGCGGCGAACCGCCCCGCCCCGGACTCGTGCAGCGCCGCCACCACTCCCCCGTCCGCGACGGTCGCGCGCACCAGCTCCGCTACCTCCCGGGTCCGCCGGAGCTCGGTGACCTCGGGAATGTAGACCCGCCGCGACTGTCGCGCCGCTGCCCGCGCCGCCGCCCGCCACTTCTCGACGCCCTTCGCGGCCTTACCCTCCCAGTTGGCGATACAGCGCGCCGCCTGCCAGGGCACGATCACATCGGCCCCGGCCTCGGTCATGAGCTCGACCGCGAGCTCGGACCGATCCGACTTGGGCAGCGCCTGCACCACCGTCACCGGCGGCGCGGCGGGCACGGCGACCCGCCGATCCAGCACCGCGAGCTCCAGCCGGTCCTTCTGCGCCGCTACCACCTCGGACTCCGCGACCACCCCGCGCCCGTCGGAGAGCGTGATCGGCTCCCCCACCCGGATGCGCCGCACGGTGGCGGCATGCCTGCCCTCCGGCCCGTCCAGCACCGCGACCCCGCCGGGCTGCGGAATGTCGTCCAGGTAGAAGACCGTCGCGGCCACGCTCAGCGACCGCTGAACGACGCCCGCAGCCGGGCGAAGAGCCCGCTGTTGTGCTCGGATTGCGCCGAGACCACCTCAGCCCGGTCGCGTTCGCGCAGCCCCTTGTACTTGCGCAGCAGGTCGTTCTGCTTGCTGTCCAGCTTCGACGGCACCACGATCTCCAGGTGCGCGAGCAGATCCCCGCGCGCCCCCGACCGCAGCTTCGGCATGCCGTGCCCGCGCAGCACCGAGATCTCACCGGGCTGGGTGCCCGGCGGGATGGTCAGCTCGGTCGGCCCGTCCAGGATGGTGTCGATCACCACGGTGGTGCCGAGCGCGGCGTCCACCATCGGCACCCGGATGGTGCAGTGCAGGTCGTCGCCGTCGCGGACGAACACATCGTGCGGCTGCTCGACCACCTCGACGTACAGATCGCCCGCGTGCCCGCCGCCCGGACCGACCTCGCCCTGCGCGGCCAGCCGCACCCGCATCCCGTTCGCCACCCCGGCCGGGATCGGCGCGGCGATCTCCCTGCGGGCGCGAATCCGGCCGTCGCCACCGCACTTGTTGCACGGGTCCGGAATGGTCTCGCCCGCACCGCGGCAGGTGGGGCAGGGCCGCGAGGTGAGCACCTGGCCGAGGAACGACCGCTGCACCGACTGCACCTCGCCCGCGCCGCCACAGGTCTCGCAGCGCACCGGCTTGGAGTCGCCGTTGGTGCCCTTGCCGTGGCAGAGGTCGCAGAGGATCGCGGTGTCGACCGTCAGGTGCTTGGTCACGCCGACCGCACACTCCGCCAGGCTCAGCCGGGTGCGCAGCAGCGAGTCGGCGCCGGGCTGCACCCGGCCGCGCGGCTTGCGCTGCCCCCCGCCGGAGTTCATCCCGCCGAAGAAGGCCTCGAAGACGTCACCCAGGCCGCCGAAGCCTGCGCCGGAGAAGCCGCCCGCTCCACCGCCGTTCTCCAGCGGATCACCGCCCAGGTCGACGATGCGACGCTTCTCCGGGTCGGCCAGCACCTCGTAGGCGGTCGACACTTCCCGGAACTTCGCCTGCGCCGCCTCGTCGGGGTTGACGTCCGGGTGGAGCTCCCGCGCCAGCTTGCGGTAGGCGCGCTTGATCTCCTGATCGGTCGCGTTCTTCGCGACGCCGAGCAGTCCGTAGTAGTCCCGTGCCACTTCGCTTCTCTAGTCCTTGGTCGCCGTTTCCCGGTACCGGCCGGTCCGCGCGGCACACACGCCGCGGGGCCGGCCCCGACACCGGCCTTAGTCGGATGCACTCAACTTTATCCGCTCGGGCGCGCGGCCCGGCAGCGGAGTCCCCCGAAAGCCCGAACGGACCTCAGCGTCCGCCCAGCACTTCGCCGATATACCGGGCTACCGCCGCCACCGAGGCGATCGTGCCCGGGTAATCCATGCGCGTCGGGCCGAGCACCCCCATGCCACCGAGAACCGCACCTGCCGAACCGTACCCCGTGGTCACGACCGACGTCCCGCGCATCTCCTCGACCTGCGTCTCCTCGCCGATCCGGACCGTGATCGTGCCCGGCTGCTGCGCGGCCGCGAGCAGCTTGAGCACCACCACCTGTTCCTCCAGCGCCTCCAGCACCGTGCGCAGCGAACCCGGCAGCCCGAAGTCGCCTGCATTGCGGGTCAGGTTCGCCGTTCCGCCGAGCACCAGCCGCTCCTCCGGGTGCTCCACCAGCGTCTCCACCAGCACCGTCGACACCCGGATCAGTACATCCCGCAGCTTCCCCGGCGCGTTCTCCGGCAGCGCCGCGACCGCCGCCGAGGCGGTGGCAAGGCGCTTGCCGTCCATCGCGCCGCCGAGCAGCGCGCGCAGCGCCGCCAGGTCCTCGTCGTCCACCAGCGCACCGAGCTCGACGATCCGCTGATCGACCCGCCCGGTATCGGTGATCAGCACCAGCAGCAACCGCGCCGGATTCAGCGCGACCACCTCGATGTGCCGCACCGTCGACGCGGACACCGTCGGGTACTGCACCACCGCGACCTGCCTGGTCAGCTGCGCGAGCAGCCGCACCCCACGCCGCAGCACGTCGTCCAGATCGACCCCGGACTCCAGGAACTCCAGAATCGCCCGCCGCTCCGCCGACGAGAGCGGCTTCACCTCGGCGATCCGATCCACGAACTGCCGATACCCCTTGTCCGTCGGAATCCGCCCCGAGCTGGTGTGCGGCTGCGCGATGTACCCCTCCGCCTCCAGCACCGCCATGTCATTGCGCACCGTGGCACTGGATACGCCCAGGTTGTGCCGCTCGACCAGCGTCTTCGACCCGATCGGCTCCTTGGTCGCGACGTAGTCGGCAACGATCGCCCGCAGAACTTCGAAACGACGATCCTCGGTACTCGACACGGCCCACCTCCTCGCTTGCCCCTCCAGTCTAGGTGCCCGACCTCCGATATCCGCGGTTCCGGACCGGGGCTGTGGATGGATCGCCCGGGTTGACGGGAGTTGTCCACAGGCGCCTTGCCCGGGTCCGGGTGCGCCGGTAGCGTCACTGGCCAGACCAGGGGGACGTCGGCTTCGAGGGGGACTCGTGAGATTCGGCACCGCGGCGCTCGCCGCTCTCACCGTTTTCGCTGTCGCGGGATGTGATTCGTCGGGTGGCGAGCAGCCGCCCAGTTCGGCCGCGAGCGCAACCTCGAGTGCATTGGCGCAGACCGTGCCCACAGGGTTCCGACCGTGTGACGACATCCCGGCCGATGTGCTCGAGTCCGAGCGACTTCGAAACAAGCGTACGGATGACAACAGCGCGTCCGGTGGAGTCATCTGGTCCGGCTGCGCCTGGACGCAGCCGGACGGGTACGCCGCAACGATCCAGACCACGAACATCACCGTCGACCTCGTCCGTGGCAAGAAGTTCACGGATGCTCGTGAGCTGGACATCGGCGGTCGGCAGGCAATATCCACGCGCCAGGTCGATGCCCATCCCGAAGCAGCCTGCACGGTCAATCTCGCACTGAAGGGCGGCAGCCTCGAGGTGAATCTGAGCAATCCGCCGTCGCGCAAGAACACGGGAAACCTGGACACCTGCGAGTTGGCTAAAGCTTTGGTGGCGAAGATCGCACCGGTTATTCCGACCGGTGCCTGACCTGACCGAGGGCACATGAGCGACAACAACGGAACGTCACGGCCGCTGAGCAACACTCTGAGTGCCGCACAAGACGGACACATGTCGATCGCGATGAGCGCGGAGGACTTCATCCATGTCGAACGCGACTGCGAACATTTCAAGGCGGCCATTCAGGACATCCAGGCAATCGCCGATCAAATTGCGCGACAGCCGCATTGGGGACTCGGCGAGAACAACGATCCGATGATTTCGGCGCGCACCGTGGTCGACCGATTCAAAGCCAAGGCCAACGAGGCCGGTGACGGCAACAGCGTGTACGAGATCATGGAGCAGCACTACAAGATCGTCGAAGACATCCAAGAGGTTCATCGGATAGTTCGGCAACGCATGATGGATACCGACGCGGAATTCGCCGCCGAGTTCCAGCGACTCAGCACCGAACTCGAGGAGCGACCACCGGTACAGCCCGAACTGGGCCCGTACCTGCTTCCGGACGGGAGCGCGCGATGAACGGGTACGAGCAGCCGCGGATTCCGGGCGGCGGGGAGCAGACGGACAGCTGGGAGCACCCCGATATCAAGAACGCGTTCGATCCGCTGGATACGACGGAGGCGGTGGAGCAGGCGCAGAAGTACTGGGAGGTGCACCAGCTGTGGGAGCAGGGACTGGCTACTTTCGCGCGTTCTATTCAGAACTCCATCTCGCAGTCCTGGTCCGGGCCGGCGGCCGAGGAGGCGAAGGCGTCGATCGCGCGGTACGCGGCGGATGCGCAGCAGTTGAGTCCGGCGCTCGCGGAGATGTACACCCGGGTGCGGGATGCGGCGACGGCGATCGTGGACACGAAGAACGCGATCCCGGATCCGGTGGAGGTGAGCTGGACGTCGTGGGCGTGGCCGCCGCACCGGTGGGATCTGCAGCGGGAGCAGTCGGAGGCGACGCAGGTGGCGCGCACCGAGATGCGGCAGCGGTATGTGGAGCCGTTCGGGCAGGTGGATGGGCAGATTCCGGTGCTGCCCACGCCGATCAGCCCTACGGTCTCGCCGGATATCGCGGCGCCGCCGCCGGGCGGGTACGTCCCGGCCGACGGCACCGGGGACTCGCCCGGTGCCGCCGAGCCGGTGGGCAGCGGGGTGCCGGGTACGGGTACGCCGAGCGCCGAGGATGCGGAGAAGTCCGAGGAGAACGGCGAGGGCACGCCGGAAGGTACCGAGGAGCAGTCGGAGAACACCGAGCAGCCGGACGGGGCCGAGACCACGTCGGCGTCGACCACGCCGAACAGCACGAATCAGCAGTCGACGGCGAATGATTCGGCTCCGCGGACGACGAGCGATCCGAGCCGTACGGTTCCCGTGAGCACGGTGCCGACGAGCACGACGCCGAGCAGTACGCCGGGCTACACGCCGAGCGGTACACCGACGAGTTCGCCGGGGTCGCCGAGTACCACGAACCAGCCGGGGCCGGGGCGCAGCATTCCCGGTGGGCCGGGGAGCACAGTGGCTCCGGCCGCCGCGGCGGCCGCGGCGCAGGCGCAGGGCACGCGATCGGGCACCGGCTACCCGGGCATGTTCGGCGGAGGTGCGGGGCGTGGGCGTGGTGCGGACGATTCCGAGCACCAGCGGCCGGATTATCTGGTCAATCAGGAGAACACCGACGAGTTGCTCGGCGAGATTCCGCGCACGGTGGCGGGTGGGGTGATCGGCGGCGACCGGACGGAACCCCCGCGGTGAACCGCTCGGACACATGACCGAGTGGAGCTGGGCCACGGATGATTTCGCGGCACTCTGGTACGACGACGCCCGCGACCGATTTCCGAGCCCGCTGCGGTACACCAGCCGGTTCCGGTTGCGGGACGAGTTCGCCGCGCACCGGTCGGCGGTGTTCGGGCGGTACGGGGCGGACGAGCGGGACGAGATCGGTGCGGCGCTCGGCACGTTGGCCGATGCGGTGCTCCGGATCGAGATTCTGGGTGGTAGCAGCAGGCATCGGCAGAGCACCGGGCCGGATGATGTTCGGCAGTATCGGATCATCGGGGCGCGCACGGCTTTTCGGTCGGTGACCGCGGTGCAGTACGGGACCGATTCCGAGCACGGGTCGATTCGGTTGCGGATGAGCCGGGCCGAGGATCTGCCCGCGAGGTTGGTGGCGGCGATTCCGGGGTGCCCGGCGGGCAGTGCGGGTCCCGAGACCTTTCACCCCGACGATCTGCGCCAGACCAGGGACAGCTACCTGGAGGACAGCGGGCGCAACTCGCCACGCGACCGCTATCGGCGGCTGGTCGGACGGCCCGCCGATGGGGGTGGCAGCGCGGTGCTGCTGGTCGGCCCGATCACCCGGCTCGACCCGCCGCTGGCCGCCCTGCAGTGGCACGACATCACCGGCGACGGGCGCTACACCGAGCGGCGCGGAGCACACGTGAGCGTGCGGCCCACCACCACCGCCGACCTGATCGCCGGCTTCACCGCGTGGATCGACCGGGCCGACCAGCGGCTCCGCGAAGAGCATTGACCAGGCCGAGTCATAGCCGATCGCGGACAGGTGCGCTGCTGCGGCCCTCCTTCCGCTCGGGCTGGTACAGCCGCGACGGTAGGAGCCGAAGGGGCCGAACCGGAGCGAGGTCAGACCAGCAGGTCCCGCACGACCCCGTCCGCGAGCAGCCGCCCGCGATCGGTGAGCACCAACCGCTCCCCGCGCAGCTCGGCCAGCCCACCCGCCACCACCCCGGGCAACGCGGCCCGCCCGTGCGCGTCGAGATCGGCGAGCGGTAGACCGGTCCGTAGCCGCACGGCCAGCATCACGCGCTCGGTGTGCCGCTCCGCGGCGCTCAGCGCCTCCCACCCGGCGGCGGGCAGCCCACCGGCGGCGACCCGGTCGGCGTAGCGCGCGGGGTGCTTGACGTTCCACCAGCGCACCCCGCCGAGATGGCTGTGCGCGCCCGGCCCGGCGCCAAGCCAGTCGCCGCCGTCCCAGTAGCCGAGGTTGTGCCTGCAGCGGGCGGCGTCGCCGCGGGCCCAGTTGGAGACCTCGTACCACTCCAGCCCGGCGCCGCGCAGCCTGGCGTCGATGCGCTCGTAGCGGGCGGCGAGCACGTCCTCGTCGGGGGTGGGCAGTTCGCCGCGGCGCACCCGGCGGGCGAGGGCGGTGCCGTCCTCGACGATCAGCGAGTACGCGGAGACGTGGTCGACCTCGGCGGCGAGCACCGCGTCCAGGCTGGCGTCCAGGTCGGCGTCGGTCTCGCCCGGCGTGCCGTAGATCAGGTCCAGGTTGACGTGGTCGAAGCCGGCGGCGCGCGCCTCCAGCGCGGCGGCGACGGCGCGGCCGGGGGTGTGCGTGCGGTCCAGCACGGCGAGCACGTGCGCTGCCGCCGACTGCATGCCGAGCGAGATCCGGGTGAAGCCGGCGGCGCGCAGCCGCTCGAAGAAGGCGGGGCCGGTGGACTCCGGGTTCGACTCGGTGGTCACCTCGGCGCCTGGCGCCAGGGTGAAGTTCTGCCGGACGGCGGCCAGCACCTCGGCCAGGCCGTCACCGCCGAGCAGCGACGGGGTGCCGCCGCCGACGAAGACCGTCGCCACCTCGGGGGTCGCCGACGGCAGGGCGTCGAAGGCGGACGCCGCGGCGGCGAGCTCGCCGCGCAGGGCCGCCAGCCACGAGGCCGGCGAGGCCGCGGTGCCGAGTTCGCCCGCGGTATAGGTGTTGAAGTCGCAGTATCCGCAGCGGGTCGCGCAGAACGGAACATGCACGTAGATGCCGAACGGCCCGCCCCCGAAGTCACCGAGGAGGGGGCCGGCATCGGGGCTGCGGACCGGAGTACTCACCACTCCAGTCTGGCAAGCGCGCCGGAGCGGGCTCGACCCGCGTGTCGGCGTATGACTGGCGTCACAGTTGCTCCGGCCGATCCTGGGGATTCTCCGCATTTTTCCGGGAAATATCCCCCGCCCGTCGGAACGACCGCTCTGACGTGGCACAATAGGACGCATGTGCGGATCTGGAGTTCGATTGGTGGCCCGGCGCCACGTCGACTTCAAGCGCGTCTGCAGCGCGTGTTGTCTGCTGGAGTGTCAACCTTAACCCCCCTGCGGCGCGCCTCCCGACAGCCCCGGTGAACGTCGAATTCATCCTTTCGGTTTCCGTCCGATCGACGCGGAGCGCCGCCCTGCGCGAGTGACAGTTCTCGCGCCCCCGCCATTCAGATTCCAGCAGGAGCGATTCATGACGTCGAGCACCGACGCCGGCCCCGGCGAGAACCCCGCCGCCGCGACCGAGCCGGCGCCCGCCCGGCAGCGGCCGGAGCGCCCGGCCTCCGAGCGCCGGGTCCGCCCGGACCGCCCGCGCCCGGCGGCCGCCGCCGACGCCGCGCCGCGCGCCCGCACCGGCAAGCCGACCCGCCGCAGGGCCGAGGGCCAGTGGGCGCTCGGCTACCGCGAGCCGCTGAACCCGAACGAGCAGGCCAAGAAGGACGATAACCCGCTGAACGTGCGGGCGCGGATCGAGAACATCTACAGCAAGACCGGCTTCGACGGCATCGACAAGGGCGACCTGCGCGGCCGGTTCCGCTGGTGGGGCCTCTACACCCAGCGCGAGCAGGGTTACGACGGCACCTGGACCGGCGACGAGAACATCGACATCCTCGAAGCCAAGTACTTCATGATGCGCATCCGCTGCGACGCGGGCGCGCTGAACGTCGCGCAGCTGCGCACCCTCGGCGAGATCTCCACCGAGTTCGGCCGGGACACCGCCGACCTCTCGGACCGGGAGAACGTCCAGTACCACTGGATCGAGGTGGAGAACGTCCCGGAGATCTGGAAGCGGATCGAGGGCGTCGGGCTGAAGACCACCGAGGCCTGCGGCGACTGCCCGCGCGTCGTGCTCGGCTCGCCGCTGGCCGGTGAATCGCTGGACGAGATCATCGACCCGACGCCTGCGATCGACGAGATCGTGCGCCGCTACATCGGCAAGAAGGAGTACTCCAACCTGCCGCGCAAGTTCAAGACCGCGATCTCCGGCCAGCAGGATGTGGTGCACGAGATCAACGACGTCGCCTTCGTCGGGGTGAACCACCCCGAGCACGGCCCCGGCCTCGACCTCTGGGTCGGCGGCGGGCTCTCCACCAACCCGATGCTGGCGCAGCGGGTCGGCGTGTGGGTGCCGCTGGCCGAGGTGCCCGACGTCTGGGAGGGCGTGGTCTCGATCTTCCGGGACTACGGCTACCGGCGGCTGCGCACCAAGGCCAGGCTGAAGTTCCTGATCAAGGACTGGGGTATCGAGAAGTTCCGCCAGGTGCTCGAGGACGAGTACCTGAAGCGCAAGCTCATCGACGGCCCCGCCCCGGTGCAGCCGACCAGGCCGATCGACCACGTCGGCGTGCAGAAGCTGCGCAACGGCCACAACGCCGTCGGCTTCTCCCCCATCGCGGGCCGGGTCTCCGGCACCATCCTGACCAAGGTCGCCGCGGCCGCCGAGAAGGCGGGCTCGGACCGGATCCGGTTCACGCCGTACCAGAAGCTCATCGTGCTCGATGTGCCGGACGACCAGGTCGAGGCGCTGATCGCGGAGCTGGAGCCGCTCGGGCTGCAGGCGCGGCCGTCGAACTGGCGGCGGAACCTGATGGCGTGCAGCGGGATCGAATTCTGCAAGCTCTCCTTCGCCGAGACCCGCAAGCGCTCACAGGCGCTGGTGCCGGAGCTGGAGCAGCGGCTCGCCGACCTGAACGCCGGGCTGGACGTGCCGATCACGATCAACATCAACGGCTGCCCGAACTCGTGCGCCCGCTCCCAGATCGCCGATATCGGCTTCAAGGGCCAGCTGGTGGACGACGGCGCGGGCAACCAGGTCGAGGGCTTCCAGGTGCACCTCGGCGGCAGCCTCGGGCTGGACAGCGCGTTCGGCCGCAAGCTGCGCCAGCACAAGGTGACCACCGGTGAACTCGGCGACTACGTCGACCGGGTGGTGCGCAGCTTCGTGAAGAACCGCACCGAAGGCGAACGGTTCGCCCAGTGGGCCGTCCGCGCCGACGAAGCCGACCTCCGATGACGGGGCGGGCGGCACTGCTGAGGGGAGATCAGCGATGACAACGGGACTGACCGGGAAACTCGCCGAGAAGGAGCTGCGGGCGATCGCCGAGCGCGGCGCCGCCGAGCTGGACGGCGGGTCGGCGCTCGATCTGCTGCGCTGGACCGACGAGACCTTCGGCACCGGCTACATCGTCGCCTCGAACATGCAGGACGGGGTGCTGGTGCACCTGGCCGCGCAGGTGCGGTCCGGGGTGGACGTGCTCTTCCTCGACACCGGCTACCACTTCGCCGAGACCATCGGCACCAGGGACGCGGTCGAGGCCGTGTACGGGGTGAACGTGGTGAACGTGCGCCCGGAGCAGAGCGTCGCCGAGCAGGACGCGCTGCTCGGGCGCGACCTGTTCGCCAGGGACGCCGCCGAGTGCTGCCGGCTGCGCAAGGTGGTGCCGCTGCAGCGCTCGCTGAGCGGCTACAACGCCTGGGCCACCGGCATCCGCCGGGTGGAGGCGCCGACCCGGGCCAACGCCCCGCTGGTCTCCTACGACGAGGGCTTCGGGCTGGTGAAGATCAACCCGATCGCGGCCTGGTCCGACGACGAGATGCAGGACTACATCGAGACGCATGGGATTCTGGTGAATCCCCTGGTCGAGGAGGGATATCCGTCCATCGGCTGCGCTCCGTGCACGCGGAAGCCGGAGCCGGGTTCCGATCCGCGGAGCGGCCGCTGGGCCGGCTCCGCCAAGACCGAATGCGGGTTGCACGCCTCATGACCGACACCATTCGCACCGAGCGTTCCCTCGGGCTCAGCGATTTCGACACCCTCGACGCGCTGGAGTCGGAGGCGATCCACATCTTCCGCGAGGTCGCGGGCGAGTTCGAGCGGCCGGTGATCCTCTTCTCCGGCGGCAAGGACTCGACCGTCCTGCTGCACCTGGCGCTCAAGGCCTTCTGGCCCGCGCCGCTTCCGTTCGCGCTGCTGCACGTCGACACCGGGCACAACCTGCCCGAGGTGCTGGAATTCCGGGACCGGATCGTCGAGCGGCACGGGCTGCGGCTGCACGTGGCGAGCGTCGAGGAGTACCTCGCCGACGGCAGGCTCGCCGAGCGCCCGGACGGCATCCGCAACCCGCTGCAGACGGTCCCGCTGCTCGACGCCATCACCGCGAACCGCTTCGACGCGGTCTTCGGCGGCGGGCGAAGGGACGAGGAGCGCTCGCGCGCCAAGGAGCGGATCTTCTCGCTGCGCAACGCCTTCGGCCAGTGGGACCCGAAGCGGCAGCGCCCCGAGCTGTGGAATCTGTACAACGGCAGGCACGCGCCAGGCGAGCACGTCCGGGTGTTCCCGCTGAGCAACTGGACCGAACTCGACATCTGGCGATACATCGCGCGCGAGGATGTCGATCTCGCGAGCATCTACTACACGCACGAGCGGCCGGTGTTCCAGCGCGACGGCATGTGGATGACGCCGGGCGTCTGGGGCGGCCCGCGCGACGGCGAGGTGCTGGAGACCAGGTCGGTACGGTATCGCACGGTCGGTGACGGCTCCTCCACCGGCGCGGTGCTCTCCGAGGCCGCGACCAACGAGGCCATCCTGGCCGAGGTCGCCGCCTCGCGGCTGACCGAGCGCGGCGCCACCCGCGGCGACGACCGGGTCTCCGAGGCCGCGATGGAAGACCGCAAGCGAGAGGGTTACTTCTGATGGCCGACACGGTGCCGAGCGAGCCGCCGGCTCAGCTGCTCCGGCTGGCGACCGCGGGCTCGGTGGACGACGGCAAGTCCACGCTGGTCGGGCGGTTGCTGTACGACACCAAGTCGGTGCTGGCCGATCAGATCGACGCCGTCACCCGCGCCTCGGTGGATCGCGGGCTGGCGACGCCGGATCTGTCGCTGCTGGTCGACGGGTTGCGCGCGGAGCGCGAGCAGGGCATCACGATCGACGTGGCGTACCGCTACTTCGCCACGCCGAAGCGCTCGTTCGTGCTCGCCGACACCCCGGGGCACGTGCAGTACACCCGCAACACGGTCTCCGGGGCCTCCACCGCCCAGCTGGTGATCCTGCTGACCGACGCGCGCAAAGGCGTGATCGAGCAGACCAGGAGGCACGCGGCGGTGCTCGCGCTGCTCGGCGTGCCCAAGCTGGTGCTCGCGGTGAACAAGATCGACCTGGTGGACGACGCCGCCGAGGTGTTCGAGCGGATCTCCGCCGAGTTCAACGAACTCACCGGCGCGCTGGGCTGGGCGCCGGAGGACGTGCTGGAGATCCCGGTCTCCGCGCTGCGCGGCGACAATATCGCCACCCGCTCGGCGAATACCCCGTACTACGACGGCCCCTCGCTGATCGAGCACCTGGAGTCGGTGCCGGTGGACGCGGACAGCACCGGCGCGCACTCGCTCGGGCTGCGCTTCCCGGTGCAGTACGTGATCCGGCCGCGCACCGCCGAGTACCCGGACTACCGCGGCTACGCGGGGCAGATCGCCGCCGGTTCGGTGGCGCCGGGCGACGAGATCGTCGTGCTTCCCTCCGGGGTGCGCACCACGGTGGAGCGGATCGACACGCCCGCGGGCGAACTGGCGGTGGCGCAGACCGGCCGCAGCGTCACGCTGATCCTCAGCGACGACGTCGACGTCTCGCGTGGCGACATCATCGCCGCGGCCGCGGACGCGCCGGAGCCGATCGACGACTTCGAGGCGACGGTCTGCTGGCTCGGCGACAAGCCGCTGCGGCCCGGCGCCCGGCTGCTGCTCAAGCACGGCACCAAGACCACGCAGGCCATCGTCGGCGCGCTGGTCGAGCGCTTCGACGAGCAGCGGCTGGCCGCCGACCCGTCGCCGGAGACGCTGGCGCTCAACGACATCGGCCGGATCTCGATCCGGGTCGCCGAGCCGATCCCGGCCGACGACTACCGGGCGAACCGGCACACCGGCAGCTTCCTGCTCATCGACCCGGCCAACGGGAACACGCTCGCGGCCGGGCTGGTCGGCGACGTGCTCACCGCGGTCGAGGTCGGTGCCGGGATCTGAGGTGCGGGTTCGGCCCGGCTCGAACCGGTCGGCGCCGGTGCTGATCGGGGTCGGGCACGGGAGCAGGGATCCGCGCTCGGCGGCGACGGTGGGCGCGGTCATGGACGCGGTGGCCGCCGCGCGGCCGGGGTATCCGGTTCGCGCCGCGTTCCTCGACCTCAACGCGCCGTCGGTGGAGCGGGTGCTCGACGCCGTCGCTGCGGCGGGGCATCGGCACGCCGTGGTGGTTCCGCTGCTGCTCGGCAGTGCTTTCCACGCCAGGGTCGACCTGCCGGGGCTGCTCGCCGCCGCGCGGCAGCGGCACCCGCTGCTCCGGGTCGACCAGGCCGAGGTGCTCGGGCCGGATACCCGGCTGGTCGATGCGCTCGCGGATCGCGTCCGGGAGCTGCGGGCGGCGAGCGATCCCGGCGTGATCGTCGCCGCCGTCGGCGCCTCTTCGGCAGCGGCCAATGCCCGTACCGGGCAGGTGGCGGACGAGCTCGCCGCGCGCACCGGCTGGCGCACCGAGATCTGCTTCGCCACCACTGAACCCGGCGTCGAGGTGGCGCGGGCACGGCTGCTCGCCCGTGGCGCGCGGCACATCGTCGTCGCCCCGTACTTTCTGGCGCCCGGATTGCTCACCGATCGGATCGCCGCCGCGGCAACGGATCTCGCGCACGCCGGGGCGCTCGGCGTGCACCCCGCGCTCACCGAGCTGATCTGGAACCGCTACGACACCGCCGTGGTCGAGCGGCATCTCCGCTCCGCCTGAGCCGCATCGGTTCACCGGGCAGGTTCAGCGCAGCAGCCCGACGTAGGCGGCGCGCACCAGCACCAGCGCGGTACCCGGCCGCGCTCGACGTTCGAGATCGCGACGGCCGCGGTGGGGCTGAGCAGCGCGCCGTGCGCGACCCCACTCTCCGATGCCGGGCCGCTCCGGCTCAGCCGATGAGCCGGTCCACCAGGGTGCGGGCGGCGGCGACGCTCGCTGCGTCGCCGAGCTGGTTGGCGGTGTTGGCCGCGGCGACCAGGGCGTCCGCCTGGAAGGCGAGCAGCTCGGGTTCGGCGTCCGGGTGCACGTGGCCGATCTGGCGGGCCAGGAAGCCGAGCCACTCGTGGTGGTCGGCGGCGACGGCATCGCGCACCGGACCCGGCCTGCTGTCGAACTCGGCCAGGGTGGCTACCCGGAAGCAACCGCCGCGCAGCACCGGCGCGGTGATGAAGGCGAACCAGGCGTCGACCAGGGCGCGCAGCCGCGCCGCGCCGCGCGGGTGGACCAGCGCGGGCCGGACCACGTGCTCCACGAACACCGCGCGGGCGGCGGCGACGGCGGCCCGCTGCAGCGCCTCCTTGGTGCCGAACAGGGTGGCGACGCCGCTCTTGCTGAGCCCGAGCTCGTCCGCCACCCGGGCCAGGCTGAGCCCGGTGAGCCCCTCCACCGAGGCGATGTCGGCCGCGCGGTGCGCGATGGCGGCACGGGCGCGGTCGCCCTTGGCCCGCCTGCCGTCGGCGGCGGGCGGCGCCGGTTCGGCCGGCGGGTCGTAGTTCACGGAGCCCATTGTGCGCCACCCCTTGTCCGAAAGCACGAACGATCGTACTGTCATTTTACGCACGATCGTTCGTGTTGTTTTCTGATCTCGGGACGGAGCCCCATGCAGACCTTCACCGAAGCCGACGACCCCGCCCTGCTCACCGTGCAGACCGCGGCCGCGCTGCTCGCGGACGCGCCCTGGCACCGCTTCGCGGTGGTCGGGGACTCCATCGCGCAGGGCATCGGCGACTCCACGCCCGGGTACCGGGACGCGGGCTGGGCCGATCGGGTGGCGGACGCGCTGCGCCGCGTCCGGCCGGAGCTGGCCTACCTGAACACCGGCCGCAAGGGCGCCACCAGCGCGGAGGTGCTCGCCGAACAGCTCGGCCCCGCACTGGCCTTCGAGCCCGACCTGGTGCACATCGTGTGCGGCGGGAACGACCTCTTCGTGCCGGAGCCGGATCTCACGGCCACGCACGCCAACCTGGACGCGCTCTTCGCGGCCTTCGCGGTGCGCGGAACGCGGATCTCGGCCTTCACCCTGACCGATGTCTGGGACCGCGAGCAGATGCGGGCGATGCGCGGCATGCGCGAGCGGATGGCGGCGCTGAACGACGTGATCCGCGCGGTGGCGGCGCGCTACGACGCGGTGCTGCTTGAGCTGTGGCCGCACCCGATCCGGCTGCGCCCGGACCTGATGAGCGCCGACCTCATCCACTTCTCCATGGGCGGGCACGCCGCGCTGGCCTCGGCGGTGGTGCAGCGGCTGGCTCAGGAGCTGGAGGCCGTCCCGCGGTAGCGGGCCACCAGCTCGGCGCCGATCCGGGCGAGCTCGGCGCGCACCGATTCCGGCTCGACGACCTCGAGTTCGGTGCCCCAGCCGGCCAGTTGCTGGGCGATCATCCGCGGGGTCGGCGCGGTGATCCGCACCCGCACGCGGCCGTCGCCGTCCGGGCCGATGACCGTGCAGTGTCTGCCCTGCTGGTGCTCCAGCACCGGGACCAGGTGCGCGGCGACGAGCACGGTGGCGCCCTCGGCGGCCCTGCGCCGCTCGATGGCGCCGACCGTCTCGCGCCAGGCCGCCGCCGGGTCGAAATCGGCGGGGCGATCGAAGGTCTCGCCGGTGGGCTCGGCGGCGGTCACCCGGTCCAGCCGGAAGGTGCGACGGCCGCGGTCGGTGCCCGCGATCAGGTACCAGATGCCGTCCTTGTCGACCAGGCTCCACGGGTCGACCACCCGGCTGGTCTGCTCGCCCCTGCGCAGGTAGCCGAGGCGGAGCCGGTCGCGGCGGATCACCGCGTCCTGGACCGCGGCCACGAGCGGCGGGGCGGCGGCGGCGTGCGCGCCCCAGCCCGCCGGGTCGAGCACGACCGAGTCGGCGGCGGCCTCGGCGTCGCCGCGGAAGGTCTTGGGCAGGGCGCGGACCAGCTTGCGCAGCGCCGAGCGGCCCTCCGGGACCCCGCCCGCGGCGGGGCCGGCCAGCAGGAACAGCGCCCTCGCCTCGCCTGCGGTGAGACCCGTCAGGTCGGTGCGGGCGCCGCCGACCAGCTGCCAGCCGCCGTTGCGCCCGGGTTGCGGGTACACCGGCACCCCGGCGCGGCCGAGTGCCTCCAGGTCGCGCCGGGCGGTCGCCACCGAGATCTCCAGTTCGGCGGCGATCTCGGCCGCCGTCACCCGGCCGCGCGTCTGCATGAGCAGCAGCACGGCTACCAATCTGTCCGCTCGCATATTTCCCATCCTGCCCGGAAAAGTGCGCAGAAGATGAGCACTTCACCGCGCAGGATGGGAACCGACACCGAATCCCGACCCGAGGAGAACGACATGCTGCGCGGACTGGCGACGCTCACCTTCTACGCCGACGACCTGGAGGCGGCCAAGGACTGGTACACCGAATTCCTGGGCACCGCGCCCTACTTCACCGTGGCGGGCGGCTACTACGAGTGGCGGATCGGCGACTACCAGGCGGAGTTCGGCATCGTGAACCGCGCGTACGCGCCGGCCGGAGCGCACAACGGGCCGGGCGGCGCCATCGCCAACTGGGCCGTCACCGACCTGGAGGCGACGCTGAACCGGCTGCTCGAGCTCGGCGCCACGCTCTACGACCCGATCACCCCGCGCGGCGAGGGCACCGGCTTCGTCACCGCCTCGGTGGTCGACCCGTTCGGCAACGTGCTCGGGCTGATGAGCAACCCGCACTACGCGGAGATCCTGGCCAGGACCGGGCCCGCGTAGGGGTCAGCGGAACCAGCGCTCGAGGACGAGGGCGACGCCGTCCTCGAGCACGTCGGCGGTCACCTCGTCGGCGGCCGCCCTGATCTCGGCGGGGGCATTGGCCATGGCGACCGAGTGCCCGGCCCAGGCCAGCATCTCCCGGTCGTTGAGGTGGTCGCCGATGGCGAGCGTCGCCTCCGGCGGCACCTCCAGGGTCTGCCTGAGCTGCTCCAGCGCCCAGCCCTTGGAGACACCGTGCCTGGAGACGGTGAGCCAGGGGCCGAAGTCGCCGTGGATCCAACCGGTGCCCGGCACGTCGAACTCGCGCAGCAGCTCCGCCATCTGCTCGTCGGTGCCGCCGGGCCACCAGCCGCTGAGCCGGGGCGTGTGCTCGCTGCCGAGCAGGGCGTGGTCGACCACCCGGACGTGGCCGAGCGGGTAATCGGTCGGGCCGTCGCCGGTGACCCACATGCCGACGCCCACCTTCTCCACCGCAAGCACCATCTCCGGCGCGCCCGCGCGCAGCGCGGTGATGGCGGGCAGCGGGTCGAAGTCGGCGACCGCCAGTGCCTCGCCGCGGGCGACGTCGAGGTGTACGGCGCCGTTGGAGCAGAGGGCGTGGCCCTCCAGCAGGCCGAGTTCGGCGAGGACCGGCGCCGCGGAGAGCATCGAGCGGCCGGTGGTCACGACCACGTGCGCGCCCGCGGCGACGGCGGCGCGCACGGCGTCGACCACCCGGCGGCTCACCGGCGAGCCGGACTTCAGCAGGGTGCCGTCGACGTCGAGCGCGATCAGGCGCGGTTCTTCCCCCGTAGCGTCCACCCCTTCATTCTGCCCCGGCCACCCGGGCGCGCCCGGAGTTTTCCCTCGACGATCCGGTTCTGGACCGGACCCACCTCGGACGAGCGCCGCGGGTGGCCGGGATCGGCCGCCGGAGATGTCCGGCGGCCCCCGACCGGTTGTTACCGGTCGGAGCCTCCCCCACCCGAGCCGCCGGAGTTCGAGCCGCCGGAGCCGCCGCCCCTGCCCGAGCCGCCCTTGCCGGAGCCGCCGTTCCCGGAGCCGGCCTTGCCGGAGCCGCCGTTCCCCGGTCCGGCGCTGTCGGAGCCGGAGGCGCTACCGCCGTTCGAGCCGTCGCGCCCCGAGCCGCTGCCGCCGGACCCGCCGTCGCCCGTGCGGCCGCCGTTCGAGTTCCCGCCCGTGCCGCCGCCCGAGCCGGAGCCGCCCGTGCCACCGCCACCCGAGCCGCCGCCGGCCGAATCACCGCCACCCGTGCCACCGCCATCGGAGCCGTCGCCACCCGTGCCACCGCCATCGGAGCCGTCGCCGCCCGAGGCACCGCCACCCGAGCCGCCGCTGCCCGAGGCACCGCCACCCGAGGCACCGCCACCCGAGCCTTCGCTGCCTGAACCACCGCCACCCGAGGCACCGCCACCCGAGCCTTCGCTGCCTGAACCACCGCCACCCGAGGCACCGCCATCGGAGCCGTCACCCGCACCGCCGTCGGACCCGTCATTGCTCGCAGCGCCGCCCGAGCCGGCGCCGTTCGGGCCGTCGCTGCCCGAGCCGCTGCCGGAATCAGCACTGCCCGAGTCGCCGCCACCCGAGTCGCCCCCGGGCGGACCGCCGCTGCCCGAGCCGTCGGACGCGCTGTCGCCACCACCGGGCTCACCACCCGGGCCCGCATCAGCGGGACCACCGGCCGGACTCGCTCCCGACGTCCCCGCCGCGTCGGCGCTCACCCCGGCCGGTGCCTGCCCGCCGGCGGTGCCGCCGGACCCCGCCCCGCCGTCCGGCGGCACCGCCCCGGCCGACGGAAGTCCGACGACACCCAGCTCCGGCCCGATCCCACCGCGCCCGTGCGGGCCGAACCCGAAGTGCTCGAGGAAGGGCAGCGAATTCGTGAAGCGAGCCGGGTTCGCACAGGCACCGCTGCTCGGTACCGTCCGCGGCGCCCCGTCCCCGCCCCTCCCGGAACGCGAGACCGGCGTTAGCGGCGGCCCGTACACCCGAACCGGCGCCGCCACCGACCCGCCGAAGGCGATCGGCGCCCCACCCGCATACGGCACGGCCCGACCGCCGACCACCGGCGCGGCCCCGGCGACGGGAACCCGCGCGATCCCCTGCCCCATCCCGAACTGCCCCTCCACCCCGGGGAACCGATCCAGCCCGGGCGCGGACTGCGGCGCAGGCCCACCGAACACCGTCGCGGCCGACATGGCCAGCGCGGAGACCAGTACGGCGCTGGACAACACCCCGACGTGCGCGACGGGCTCGGCCCGCCGCGCAGGCGGCGCCAGGGTGCGCGCCGCGAACCGCGCGGCGCCGAGCGCGATGGTGTGGCCGGGATCGGCGCCGCGGAGTACCGGCAGCCCGAGCTCGCCGAGGGTGCGCGCGACCTCGGGCGGCCGGGCGGCGCCACCGACCAGCAGGATGCCGGTGAACTCGGATCGGTCGACACCGCTGCTCGCGAGGCAGTCGAGGACGAGCGGGAAGGTCGCCCGGATGTGTTCCGCGCGCAGCCCTTCGGTGTCGACTCCGCGGGTGCCCGGCGCGCCGGGCCGCCGGTACGCCCGCTCGGCGATCCGAGCGCCGAGCGGCTCGCCGCCGAAATCGCGGGAGCGCACGGGGGATCCGACCAGCGGGTGGTCCGGCCAGTCCGCGCCGACCCGGACGATGCCGAGGTCGAGACTGGTGGCGCCGAGATCGTAGACGAGCACGAAACCCGCTGTGAGCGGCCCCGTCTCGTACTCCAGCCACTCGGCCGCGGCGACCGGCTCCGGAACCGGCAGCACGTGCCCGGCCCCGGCGAGGTCGAGCGCCTGCGTCAGCCTGGCGATTTCGTCGGCGCCGTAGATCGCCGGGTGTGCGAGCACCACCCCGGCCCGCGGCGGCTCCGCACGCAGCAGATCGCCGACCACGGCGACGATCAGCGCTGCCGGCGTCCACAGCCGCCCACCGACGACCAGCGGCTCGCCCTCGACGGTGAGATCCGCGAAATTTGCTGCCGAACCGCTGATCTCGGCGGTCGCGCCGACCCTGGCGACGCCGGGCGCGCCGATCCCGGCGGTGCCGCGGCTGTCGAAGGAGACCGTCGTGGGCCGTACCCGCACCGATGGCTGCGGTTGCCCAGCGGTGACGGAAGCCGTCACCGAGGTCGCCGAGCCCATGCAGATCCCCACGCCAGTAGTCATCGCCATCCCGTCAACGCACCGTGACCACGTCCAGCACACCGGATACCCGTGTGGCCGCGGTCGTCTTCCGCACAGCCACTACAGGTTAGCTGTTCCGACTCCGGGCACATGCCGAATTGGTATGACGCACCGCATTTTTAGGCCGACCGGTTCGTGCGATCAGCCAAAACCCCAGCGGAGAGCGCATTCGGACCGGTCGGCTCGTTTAACTGTTCGAGCGTGTCGGACGGAAGCTGGTTAACGATCAGCGATCGAGGGCGGCGGCGCGAAACCCACCCGCGAACGAGGCGAGCCGTGATGACCGACCAGTCGGTAGCCAACAGATAGCCACAGACGAAAGTGGCGCCCCCGGCCTTGGGGGGACGTGCGGCGGCGCCTACTCGAAGCGCGGCTCGCAGGGGGGTTCGAGCCGCGATGCGGGGCAGCACTTGGGGGGAGTAGCTGACCCATTGCCGATCGTACGCCCGGAGCGCGAGATCCGGCGATTTTCGTCACCTAATCGACATGTCAGGCCAGCAAAACCGGCAAATAGCCCGTAGATCGCGGCTGAATCGCGCAGGCTGCCCGCCCCGGATTGCGGAACTCGCCCGATCAGCCCTGGGTGAGCAGGCTCCGGAACCGCGACCGCTTGGTCACGGGCAGCGCCGCGCCGCCCGGCCGGACTCGCGGCGCTCGCAGCCGGACCAGCCGGTCGAACTCGTCGGCGCCGCGCGGCGGCGTGCCGAGCAGCCCGGCGTTGAAGTCCGCCGCGAGCTGCCGCACCGTCTCCTGCGCGCACGACTTGTTGGTGCCGATGAACCCGGTCGGGCCGCGTTTGATCCAGCCGGTGACATAGCTGCCGGTGACCGGCGCCCCGCCCGGCTCGGTGAGCACCCGGCCCGCCTCGTTCGGCACGACCCCGCGCACCTCGTCGAAGGGCAGCCCCGGCACCGCGACACCCCGGTACCCGACCGAGGTGAGCACCAGCCCGGCGTCGAGCCGCTCGACCTCGCCGGTGGGCACCGCGGCCACCCGGCCGTCGGCGCCGGTGGTCAGCGCGGTGCGGGCGAGTTCGAGCCCGGTGACCCGGTCGGTGCCGACGATCTCGGTGGGCGCGGCCAGGTAGCGGAAGACGATCCGCCGCCGCGCGCCGACCGGGCGCTTCGCCACCTCGTGCAGCAGCCGCAGCTTCTGCTCGACCCGGTACGGCAGCTCCGGCGTGATCGGCGGCAGCTCGCCATCGATCACGATGTCCACGTCGGCGCCGAGCAGCCCGACGAACTCCGGGACGGTGAAGGCGGATTCGGCCGGGCCGCGCCTGCCGAGCACCACCACCTCCTCGATCCTGCTCTCGCGCAGCGCGCGCAGGGCGTACGGCGCGATATCGGTGGCGGCGAGCGTCTCCGGGTCGGCGGTGAGGATCCGCGCGACATCGAGCGCCACGTTGCCGTTGCCGACGATCACCGCGCGCCGCCGATCCAGGTCGAACCCGGCGTGCGCGTGGTCGGGGTGGCCGTTGTACCAGGCCACGAAGTCGGTGGCGGAGACGGTGCCGGGCAGCCCCTCCCCCGGAATCCCGAGCTTGCGGTCGGTGGAGGCGCCGACGGCGTAGATCACCGCGTGGAAGTGGTCGCGGAGCTCGTCCGGGGCGATGTCGGCGCCGATGTCGACGTTCAGGTAGGAGCCGAAGCCCGGCTGCGCGGAGATCACGTCGAAGAGCGCGCTCACCTGCCTGGTCCTGGCGTGGTCCGGCGCGACGCCGTGCCTGGCGAGGCCGTACGGCACCGGCAGCCGGTCCAGCACCGTCACCGCGACGTCCGGCTGCGTGAGCAGCTCGTCGGCCGCGTACATGGCGGACGGGCCGGAGCCGACGATCGCCACCCGCAGCGGGCTGCGCTCGGTCTCGATCCGCGCGGCGGGCACCGGCCGGGCCAGCAGCGGGCGCGGCCGGGCCTGGCGGTAGAAATCCGCGTTGATCTCGATGAACGGCTGCTGCTCCTGCGTCAGTTTCTTCGACGAGGTGATGGCGTCCACCGGGCAGGCCGAGGCGCAGGCGCCGCAGTCGACGCAGGCGGCCGGGTCGACATAGAGCATCTCCGCGGTGGCGAAGTCCGGCTCGTCCGGCGTCGGGTGGATGCAGTTCACCGGGCAGGCGTAGACGCAGGAGGCGTCGCTGCAGCAGGACTGGGTGACGACGTAGGGCATGTCAGGCGGTCTTCACCAGGCGCAGCGGCTCGGAGCGGAACCGGGTGACGTGGCCGTTCATGCCGAGCGCCTTCCACAGCCGCCGGGAGATCGGGTTCATCATGCCGATCTTCTCGGCCAGCATCCGCACGTCGCCGAAGTAGTCGGCGAAGACCTTCTTGGCCTCGTCGGAGCCGTAGAACAGCTCCTTGCGCACCGACTCCGGCACGTCGAACTCGTCGAAGAAGGTGCGCGGCGGGGTCGCGATGGCGCGGCCGAGGATCCACATGATCAGCGGCATGGCCAGCGAGAGCACGAAGCGCTGGCGCGCGTTGCGCTCCGGCACGTGCTGCTCGAGGAACTCGTGCGCGAAGGAGATGTGCCGTGCCTCCTCGGCGATGTGGATCGCCATGACGCCGCGCATGATCGGGTGGATGTCGTCGGTGGAGCGCAGGATGTCCTTCTGGATGTGGTCGATCGGCTCCTCGCCGGCCAGCACCGCCATGAAGAACAGGTTCGGGAAGTTCACCGCGACCGGCACCGCGAGGTGCCGCAGCTGGCGGACCAGCGGGCCCATGCCGGGCACGTCGACGCCGATCCGGTTCACCATCTCCTGGAACATCAGGGTGTGGTTGTGCTCCTCGATCATCTCGTGGGAGCAGTAGCGGAACTCCGGCGAGCCGTTCGGCAGCCCGAAGACGTGCTGCATCATGCCGCTGATCAGGATGGCCTCGAACTGCAGCCCGACCTTGGCGATATTCGCCTGGCGGTACTTGCCGATCTCGATCTGCCGCTCCTTCGGGAGCGCGAGGTACCACGGGTGCCTGCCCAGCGGGTCGGCGGAGGGCGGCAGGATCCAACGGTCCTCGCCGGTGTCGGCGGCGAAGTCCGGGTTGTCCCAGTCGATGTCATCGAAGGGGTCGAAGTTCTTGTTGACCGACCCTTCCGACAACAGCAGCAGCTTCGCGGCGTATTCGTTGGCCCGCGCGAGGTCGGTATCCGCGAAGGGCTTCTCGGCTGTCGACATCGTCGTCACTGCCTCTCGTAGTCGGCTTTAACTGTTCCCCATGGTTACACCTACACGGGGTAACGTCAACCTGCCGACAGCAGAGGGGCGGGGTACGTCATGACGTACCCCGCCCCGCGCCGCGAAATCGCGTCCTAGATCTCCGGAATCCGGGTCGCCCGGACGTAGACCGTCTCGCCGTCGGCCAGGCGGAGGGCCTCGGCGTCGCCCCTGGTCACCTGGGCGGCGAAGAGGTCGCCGGTGGCGGCGTTGCGGAGCTCCACCCTGACCTCGAAGCCGAGCCGGACCACCCGCTCGACGGTGGCGCGGGTGACACCGGCGGACTCGGCGGTGCCCTCGTTCTCGGCGTGCGCCATGCCCGGGTCGCGGCCGACCCGGATGTCGTGCGGGCGCACCAGGTGGCCGTTGAGCCGGGCCACCTCGCCGAGGAAGGACATGACGAACTCGTTGGCGGGCCGGTCGTAGACGTCCTCCGGGCTGCCGACCTGCTCGATCCGGCCCTTGTTCATGACCGCGATCCGGTCGGCGACGTCCAGCGCCTCCTCCTGGTCGTGCGTGACCAGGACCGTGGTCACGTGCACCTCCTCGTGCAGTCGGCGCAGCCACTTGCGCAGGTCGGCGCGGACCTTGGCGTCCAGCGCGCCGAACGGCTCGTCCAGCAGCAGCACCTTGGGGTCGACGGCGAGCGCGCGGGCCAGCGCCATGCGCTGCCGCTGCCCGCCGGAGAGCTGCGCCGGGTAGCGGTGCTGGAAGCCGTCCAGCCCGACGATGCCGAGCAACTCGTCCACCCGCTTGCTGATCTCGGCCTTCGGCCGCTTGCGGATGGTCAGCCCGAAGGCCACGTTGTCGCGCACCGTCATGTGCTTGAAGGCGGCGTAGTGCTGGAACACGAAGCCGATGTCGCGCTTCTGCGGCGGGATCCGGGTGACGTCGCGGTCGGCGATCACCACCACGCCGGAGTCGAGCGACTCCAGCCCGGCGATCGAGCGCAGCAGCGTCGACTTGCCGGAGCCGGAGGGGCCGAGCAGCGCGGTGAGTTCCCCGGAGGGGATCTCCAGCGTGACGTCGTCCAGCGCGGCGAACGTGCCGTAGTGCTTGTTCGCGTTGGTCACGGTGATCGTCATCGGGAGCTCCGCTTGCGGTCGAGGAGGGTCATGAGCAGCAGGGTGATCAGGGCGAGCGCCATCAGGACGGTGGCGGCGGAGTAGGCGCCGAACACGTTGTGGTCGTTGATGTAGCGGCCGTGCACCAGCAGGGTCAGGGTGAGCGACTTGCCGGGCAGCGCGGAGGAGACCATGATCACCGCGCCGAACTCGCCGAGCGAGCGGGCGACGGTGAGCACGACGCCGTAGGTCAGCCCCCAGCGGATGGCGGGCAGCGTGATCCGCCAGAAGGTCTGCCAGCCGTTGGCGCCGAGCGTGGCCGCCGCCTGCTCCTGCTCGTCGCCGATCTCGCGGAGCACCGGCTCCACCTCGCGCACCACGAACGGCAGCGTCACGAAGATGGTCGCGATCACCATGCCGGGTAGCGCGAAGATGACGTTGATGCCGATGTTCGCCAGCCCGCCGAACCAGCCGCCGACGCCCCAGAGCAGGATCAGCGAGACGCCGACCACCACCGGCGAGACCGCGAACGGCAGGTCGACGATGCCCTGCACCAGGCTGCGCCCGGGGAACCGGCCGCGCACCAGCGCCAGCGCGGTGACGATGCCGAAGACGACGTTCACCGGAACCACGATCACCAGGATGATCAGCGAGAGCTGGAACGCCGAGACCGCGGCCGGGGTGGTCACCGAACTGAAGAACTCACCGATGCCGCGCTCGAAGGTGCGCCACAGGATGACCAGCAGCGGGAGCACCAGCAGCACGAAGAGGTAGCCCAGCGCGATCACGCGCAGCGAGAGCTTCGCCGGAACAGAGAGTTTCATCGGCTCGCCGCCTCCCGCCGGGAGCTGCGCTCGGCCAGCAGGCGGAGCAGCAGCAGGGACGCGAACGAGATCGCGAGCAGCGCCACCGACACCGCGGCCGCGTTCACCTGCCGGTCGATCTCGATCTGCTTCTGGATGTACTGCGACGCCATCTCGGTCTTGCGCGGGATATTGCCGCCGATCAGCACCACCGAGCCGTACTCGCCGATGGCGCGGGCGAAGGCGAGGCCGCCGCCGCTGAGCACCGCGGGGGTGAGCGTCGGCAGCACGATCCGCCGGAACGTGGTCCAGTTGCTCGCGCCGAGCGAGAGCGCGGCCTGCTCCACCTCGCGGTCGGCCTCGATCAGCACCGGCTGCACCGCGCGCACCACGAACGGAAGCGTCACGAAGGCCAGCGCGACGACGAGGCCGGGCTGGGTGGCGTTGAGGTGGATGTCGACCGGGCTCTCCGGGCCGTACAGCGAGAGCAGCACGATGCTGGCCACGATGGTCGGCAGCGCGAACGGCAGGTCGATGAGCGCGTTGACCGCGCCCTTGCCGGGGAAGTCGTCGCGGACCAGGACCCAGGCCACCAGCGTGCCCATCACCACGTTGAGCACGGCGACGATCACCGAGACGATCACGGTGATGCGCAGCGAGTCCAGCGCGGCCGGGGCCGTCACCGCGTCCCAGAAACCGGACCAGCCGTGCTCGAACGAGGTCACGGTGAGCGCCGCCAGCGGCAGCACCACGATGATGCTGAGCCACAGCACCGCGGTGCCGATGCCGAGCGGGCCGATCGACCCGGTCACCTTCAGCCAGGAGAGGTCGCGCCGCGGCTTCCCCGGCGCGGTCTCGGTGAGCACCGCCGGACCCGGCGCGGGGGCGGGCACACTGTCGGGAACACCGGAGCCGGGCTCACGCCCGGCTCCGGCTGCATTGCTCTCGGTCACGATCGTTCGGTATCCCGTGTGCTCCGAGTCACGACGTCACTTGGTCGCGTTGTCGTAGATGACGGCGACCTTGCCGGTCTCCGCGGTGAACAGGTCCTTGTCGACGGCCTTCCAGCCACCGAGGTCGGCGATCGTCCACTCCTTGGTCGGGGTGGGGAAATCGGCCTTGAACTCGGCCGCGACCGCCGGGTCGACCGGGCGGAAGCCGGCCTGGCCCCAGGCGCGCTGACCCTCGGTGGTGAACTGGAAGTCGCGGAACGCCTTCGCCTTCTCCAGGTTCGGGCTGTTCTTCAGCACCGCGATCGGGTTCTCGATCTTGAAGGTGACCGGCGGGATCACGTGCTCGATCTGGTCGCCGTTGCGCTCCGAGAAGATGGCCTCGTTCTCGTAGCTCAGCAGCACGTCACCGGTGCCCTGGAGGAAGGTCTCGGTCGCCTCGCGGCCGGACTTCGGCTGCACCTTCACGTGCTCCGGCGAGACCAGCTGGCTCAGGTAGTCCAGCCCGGCCTGCGGGTTCTTGCCGCCGTCGGACTTGGCGGAGTACGGGGCGAGCAGGTTCCACTTGGCCGAGCCCGAGCTGAACGGGTTCGGGGTGACCACCTCGACGCCGGGCTTCAGCAGGTCGTCCCAGTCCTTGATGCCCTTGGGGTTGCCCTTGCGCACCACGATGGCGACCACGGAGCCGAACGGGATGCCCTTGTCCGCGCCCGCGTTCCAGCTGGCGTCGACCAGCCCGGCGTCGACCAGGCGGGTGATGTCCGGCTCCACCGAGAAGTTCACCACGTCGGCGGCGGCGCCGTCCTTGACCTTGCGGGACTGGTCGCCCGAGGCACCGTAGGACTGCTGGACCTGTACACCCTTGCCCGCGTCGGTCTTGTTGAACTCGGGGATCACCTTGTCGAAGCCGGGCTTCGGCACGGCGTAGGCGTAGAGGTTCAGCGTGCCACCGCTGCCGTCGGCGCCCCCGCCTTCGGTGGAATCGCTCGCGCCGCCACCGCAGGCGGTGAGCGCGACGGCGGCGAGCGCCGTGAGGGCGATCGCGAGCGGCTTGCGACGGGACCGGGTACGACCGGCGAACAACGACCTGCGAGACATCGCTGGACCTTCCTGTGTGATCCACCGCGACGGGGTTGCTGGGGTGCGGTGGACATCCGAGACGACGCGCCGGATCGCGAAACGATCCGTTGATTCCGGAGCCCCGTCGCCGGATGCGCGCCGGTTCATCGAACGGACGCGACGGTGACCCCGCAGATCACCGACAGAGGATATCGGCGACCGCGAGGTTGCCGACAGCGATCAACGCCAATTCATGGCGGACCTGCGGGACGGCACTCGGAGACACGGGCAGACTGTAGCAGAGCATCGATAGCTATTCGATTCGAACGAGTTTCACATGATCGGGGGAAACCGCATGTCGTCCGCCTCTCCGGACCGGCTCCGCACCCGCCTGCCCGGCATCAGCACCCGCGCCTGGGAGCATCCGGCCGACCGCACCGCACTGGTGACCCTGCGTTCGCTGGCCGGGTTCGACACCGTGCTGCGCACGGTATCGGGGCTGCTGCGCGAGCGCAGGCACCGGCTGCTCTACCTCGCGACGGCGGTGCGGGTGGACGAGCGCCAGTTCCGCACGCTGCACCAGCTGCGCCAGGACTGTGTCGAGATCCTGGATGCCCGAACGTTCCCGAGATGTTCGTTCTGCAAGACCCCCAACCGAATGCTTACACCATCGGCATGGACCAGCCCTTCATCGTGCTGACCACCGGGCTGGTCGAGCTGATGGACCTGGAGGAGCTGCGCTTCGTGATCGGGCACGAACTCGGCCACGCGCTCTCCGGGCACGCCGTCTACCGCACCATGCTCATGCACCTGATCCGGGTGAGCGCGAACCTGGGCTGGATGCCGGTCGGCGGCTGGGCGCTGCGCGCCATCGTGGCCGCGCTCATGGAGTGGAGCCGCAAGTCCGAGCTCTCCGGCGACCGGGCCGGGCTGCTCTGCGGGCAGGACGTGGAGGCGTCGGTCCGGGTGCACATGAAGACCGCGGGCGGCGCGCTGGTCAGCGAGATGAACCTCGGCGCCTTCCTGGCCCAGGCCGACGACTACGAGCGCTCCGGCGACCTGCGCGACGGCGTGCTCAAGCTGCTCAACCTGGAGCTCCAGACGCACCCCTTCTCGGTGCTGCGCGCCTCCGAGCTGCGCCGCTGGATCCACAGCGGCGAGTACGAGCGGGTGCTCGCCGGGCAGTACCCGCGCCGCGAGCAGGACGCCGAGGTGCGGATCGCCGAGGAGATCAAGCAGGCGGCGCGCACCTACCGGCAGAACTTCGACCAGTCCGACGACCCGCTGATCACGATGGTGCGCGGGCTCGGCCGCGACCTCGGCGGCGCGGTGAGCGAGACGGTGGCCGGGCTGAGCCGGCGGCTGGGCGGGAAGTAGGGGTAAGCCGGGCAGCTGGTCAGCGGGCAGCTGGTCAGCAGGCAGCCGGTCAGCGGGCGGCTGGTCAGCGGGTTATCAGCCAGGCGACGACGATCAGCACCAGCAGCGCGACCAGGGCCAGCTGCACCCGCGAGCGCGGCATCAGCGCACCCCGGCCGGGGCGGAGGCGCCCGGCGTCTCCGCCTGCTCCGGCTTGCTGTCCCGGCCGAGCAGGTGCAGCACCGCGCGCAGCGTGCGGTCGAGCCCCATGGCGATGGCGACGCTGATCGGCACCATGCCGAGCAGCACGACGACGAACTGCGGGATGAACGGCAGCCCCGCCACCCAGAGTTCGAACCCGTCCCACCAGCCTGCGATCTGCTCCACGCCCCCAGCCTAGTGGTCACCGCCGGTACCGGGAACGACCCGGCATCATGGGGGGTATGGCGCCGACCGATCACCCCGACCAGACCGCGCTCAGCGATTCGCCCCCGGCCGCGGCCCTACCGGCCGCGGCGATCGGCGGCGAGGTGCCGCTGCTCAGCCCGACCACCGAGGCCAGGCGCTACGGCGCCTACCCGCCGATCGACGACTACGCCTTCCTCAGCGACTGCGAGACCACCTGCCTGATCGCCAGCAACGGCGCGGTGGAGTGGATGTGCGTGCCGCGCCCGGACTCGCCGAGCATCTTCGGCGCCATGCTGGACCGCAGCGCCGGGCACTTCCGGATCGGGCCGTACGGCCGCAACGTCCCCGCCGCCAGGCGCTACCTGCCCGGCGGCATGATCCTGGAGACCACCTGGCAGACCGAGACCGGCTGGCTCATCGTCCGGGACGCGCTGGTGCTCGGGCCGTGGCACAACAACGACCAGCGCAGCCGCACGCACCGGCGCACCCCGATGGACTGGGACGCCGAGCACATGCTGCTGCGCACGGTGAAGTGCGTGAACGGCACCGTCGAGCTGGAGATGAGCTGCGAGCCCGCCTTCGACTACCACCGGGCCGCCGCGCAGTGGGAGTACACCGGCAAGGTCTACGAGGAGGCGACCGCGACCATGGCCGCCGACCCGGCGGCGGGGCCGACGCTGACGCTCACCTCCGACCTGCGGCTCGGGCTGGAGGGCAGGGAGGCGCGGGCGCGGACCAGGATGGTCGAGGGCGACGAGGTGTTCGTCGCGCTCACCTGGTCCGAGCTGCCCGCGCCGAAGAGCTACGCCGAGGCGGCGGAGAAGATGTGGGCCACCATCGAGAGCTGGCGGCAGTGGATCACCCTCGGCAAGTTCCCCGACCACCCGTGGCGCAACTACCTGCAGCGCAGCGCGCTCACGCTGAAGGGGCTCACCTACGCCCCGACCGGCGCGCTGATGGCCGCGGGCACCACCTCGCTGCCGGAAACCCCGCACGGTGAACGCAATTGGGACTACCGCTACAGCTGGGTGCGCGATTCCAGCTTCGCGCTCTGGGGGCTCTACACCCTCGGGCTGGACCGCGAGGCCGACGATTTCTTCGCCTTCCTCAACGACGTCGCCACCGGCCCGGACGGCGAACCCGTTCCGCTGCAGGTGCTCTACGGCATCGGCGGCGAGCTGACGATCAGCGAGAGCACCCTCGACCACCTGGCCGGGTACGACTGCGCGCGCCCGGTGCGGATCGGCAACGCCGCCTACGACCAGGTGCAGCACGACATCTGGGGCACCATGCTCGACTCGGTGTACCTGCACGTGCGCTCCAGGCAGCAGGTGCCGGAGACGCTGTGGCCGCTGCTGGAGCGGCAGGTGCAGGCCGCGATCGAGCACTGGCGGGAGCCGGACCGCGGAATCTGGGAGGTGCGCGGCGAGCCGAAGCACTTCACCTCGTCCAAGATCATGTGCTGGGTGGCGCTCGACCGCGGCGCCCGGCTGGCCGAGCTGCACGGCCAGGCCGAGCACGCCACCGAGTGGTTCGGCCTCGCCGAGGAGATCAAGGCCGATGTGCTTGCCAACGGCGTGAACGCCGACGGCGTGCTCACCCAGGCCTACGGCAGCGACACCCTGGACGCCTCGCTGCTGCTCGCGGTGCTCGTCCGCTTCCTGCCCCCGGACGACGAGCGGATCCGGGCCACCGTGCTCGCCGTCGCCGACCGGCTCACCGTGAACGGGCTGGTGCTGCGGTACGACACCGAAACCACCGACGACGGCCTCTCCGGCGCGGAGGGTTCCTTCGCCATCTGCTCGTTCTGGCTGGTCTCGGCGCTGGTGGAGATCGGCGAGCTGGAGCGGGCCAAGCACCTCTGCGAGCGGCTGCTCGGGCTGGCCAGCCCGCTGCGGCTCTACGCCGAGGAGATCGACCCGCGCAGCGGCAGGCACCTCGGCAACTTCCCGCAGGCCTTCACCCACCTGGCGCTGATCAACGCGGTCACGCACGTGATCCGGGCGGAGCAGACGCGCGACGCCGGATACTTCCAGCCCGCGCACTCCCCGCCCGCGCAGGCGCGCTGACCGGCCGGCGGGCGCGAGCGCCGGGTCAGAAGGGCGCGAGCGCCTCGGCCCGGCCACGCACGCCGCGCAGCTCGTCGAGGTGGCGCTCCAGCTCGGCGAGGCGCTCCGCGCGGCGGTGGCCGTAGCGGCCGTCGGCCTCCGAGGCCACCCGCAGCACCTCGTCGGCGCCGCGGAGCACCTCGGTGGCCAGCTCGGTGAAGTGGTCGCGCAGCGCGCGCTGCACCGCCCGCAGCCGGTTCCTGGATTCCTTGCCGACCTGGAAGACCACGTCGTCCATGAGCCGGGATACCGCCACCTTCGCCTCGGCCCGGCGGCGCTGCTTGCGCGCCTTGCGGTCGTCCCAGAGCGCGTTCACGCCGAGCAGTACGCCCGCGCCCGCCGAGTACCAGTTCACCAGCGACATGCCGAGCAGGCTGGTGGCGAGGCCGACCATCAGGATGCCGCCGTAGGAGCCGCGCAGCGCGGAGAGGAACTGCTGGGTGACGCCGGGCTTGCCGCTCTCCAGCGGCTCCAGCGGGGCCACCTCCTCCAGCACCTCGCCGGGGTTGGCCAGCCGCAGGTCGGGCAGCGGCGGCATCCGGTGGTGGGCCGGGAACTTCCCCGCCACCTGCTCGCACAGCTCCACCGAGCGGTAGTGCGCGACCACGAAGTTCTCCTCGACCGCCTCGCAGATCCTGGCGTCCAGGTCGGCGGCGAACTCCTTCCAGCGCTTGGCCGGGTCGGCATCGGTGATCTCGGCCTCGGCGTCGCGCACCAGGCTGCGCAGCCGGTGCCGCAGGTCGTGCTCGATATCGGCCATCAGCTCGGTGCTGCCGTCCACCAGCGTCACCTGCCAGTTGGCGGTGCGCTGCCGAAGCTGGTCGGCCTCGTCCCTGGCCAGGGATAGTCGCCGGGTGATCTCGGCGCGCCTGCGCGGGTCGCGCAGCGTCTCCTGCTCCGTGCGCAGCGAGCCCTCGAGGTGCCCGGCGATCAGCCGGATGTCGCCGATGGCGGCGTCCCGCGCCACCACGTCGGCGCGGGCGACGACGAAGTCGCGCAGGTGGTCGACGAGCTGCGGCAGCCCGGACTCGATGTCGCGGTGGTAGTCGCCGTCGGCGACCGCGTCCAGGTGCAGCTGCGCGGAGATCGGGGCGACCGCGAGGCCGAGCCCGGCCGAGTCGAGCAGGTCCCGGTTCCGCTGCTGCACATTCGACCAGTGCGGGTACTGGTCGATCTTGGTGAGCACGCAGATGACGGTCGGGCAGACCCGGTGGATGCGGTCCAGCCGCTCCAGCTGCTCGGCGTCGAACTCGGCGCCCGCGTCGGTCACGTAGAGCACCGCGTCGGCGGCGGCGATCATCGACCAGGAGATGTGGTCGTCGCCGGTCGAGCCGGGCGCGTCCATCAGGACGATGCCGTCGGCGAGGAACGGGCTCGGCTCGGTGTACTCGATCCGGACCACGCCGTCGGTGGCCGCCAGCGCGGCGGCGGCGCCGCGCGGGTCGATCGGGGTGCGCTCGGTTCGCCCCGGCGCGGTCGACTTGACCAGCGTCGCAGCCGATTCCAGCCCGTACTCGACGATCACCGGGACACCGTTGCCGTCGGTGACGTTCACCGGGGCCCCGATCAGGCTGTTCACCACGGTGCTCATCCCGGACCTGGGCCGGCCGACCACGACCAGCCGCACCCGCGGATCGCTGAGCTTGGCCAGCGCCATGCCGATGCGGCCGTTCAGATCCTCGCGCCCCGCGAACCGGGCCGTCTCCCTGAGATCCTCGAGGATCCGGATGAGCGGCGCCATGACCTCCGGATTCTTCGCCGTCGCTGCCTCAAGCCCGGCTACGGCAGACAAGCCGGTCTCCTCACTCTCGATCGTCGCGATGCCGACCGGCGCCGCGATGTTTCCAGCCATAGTGGTGCATCGGACCGCCGTTCGCAGCGGCGCGGTACGAAACCGCTCGGTCCGGCTCCCGGGACAGCGCGCCTACAGCAGCGGGCCGTGGTGGTCGTCGGGCAGCGGGTGCAGCGGGTCACCGTAGCCGAACCCGGACGCGGTGCCGAACTCGCTGGCCGCCAGCGTGTGCGGAGCGTGATCGGTCAGCGCGGGCAGCTGCCACCAGTGCGCGTGGCCGTCGTCCGCGATGCCCTGCGCGCTCGGTTTCGGCTGGGTGGCCGGGTTCGGCGGCGCCGGGATGGACGGATTGTCCACGGTCGGAAGGGTACCGGGCTGATCAGCGGTAGGCGGCTTGACCCCGGTCGGCGCCGGATTGGTCGGCAGGTCGACGGTGGGCGCCGAACCGGTGCCAGGTCCGCCGCTGTCGCCGCCCGCGGTGGGGCTTCCGGTGCCGGGCGAGCCGGTCTGCCCGCCGCCCGTGGTGGGGCGGCCCGGCTCCGGCTGCTGGTCCGGGGTGCTCGGCCGGGTCGGGGCTTCGGGGCGGGTGGTCGGCGCGGTCGGCGCCGTGCTGCCCGCGCCGCCGCCGGGGGTGGTGACGTCGACGCTCGGGGCGGTGCTGCCCTGACTCGGGCGGGTGGGGTCGGTGTCGCCGGTCGGCGGGGTCCGGGTGACGGTGACGTCCGGGAGGGTGGTCGGCGCGGGCTTGGTGGTCACGCCGGTCTCGGCGCCGGGCCTGGTGGGCGGGGTGCTCGGCTCGGCCGATGGCGCCTGCACCGTGGTCCGGGTGACCGTGGTGGGCAGCCCGGTGCCGGGAGCGGCCGGATCCGGGTGCGGCGCGGTGTGATCGGTGCCGACGGGGGTGCTCGGCTCCGGGCGCAGCGGCGGCTGCACCACGGCGGGGAAGAGCAGCGGCAGGTCGGCGGCGGGCGCGGTGAGCGGCGACGGCCCCGGCGGCGGCGCGAGCACGTTGGCGATCGGGGTGCTCGCGGCATCCGGCTGGATGGTGGTCTGCAGCGGGGTCGCGGCCACCACCGGCGGCGCGACGACGGCGGGGGCGACGGCGATCGGCACCGCGGCGGGTGCGACCGGCGCGGGCTGCGGCGCCGGCGCGACGGCGGCCTGGACCGGCGGCGGCCCGAAGCCCGGGCTCGCCGGGGCGCCGGAGCCGCCGAGCCCGGAGCTCAGCCCGGAGCCGCTCGCCCCTGGCAGCGCGCCCTCGGTGCCGGTGCGCCCGCCGCCCGGCGTGGAGCCGAGCCACTCGCCGAAGCGGTCGAGCTGGTCACCGATGCCGGTGCCCGCGGCGGTCTGCACCGTGACCCCGGCGGAGGCCTCCACCCGCAGATCGGTGTAGAGGTAGGCGCCCTGCGGCCCGAGGCCGAAGTCGACGGTGAAGTGGGTGTCGATCTCCGCCCCCGCCTCGACGCCGAGGTAGACGCCGAACGGGTCGCTACCGATCCCGTCGAAGAGCCCGCCGCCGAAACTCGTTCCCGGCGTGCCGGAGTCGTGGTGCTCGTGCAAGCCGTCCTCGGTGCGCACCGCGTCGGCGTCCGACATCCGGGTCAGGCCGAGCGGATCCGCTCCCGGCGCGGTGAAAGTGATGTCGCCCGTGCCGAATCCGTGCCCGGCCTGGCCGAGGCCGTGGGCGGGGAGACCGAAACCGTCGGCCTGGTCGTCGTCGTCGGGCCCGCCGCCGATCCCCTCCCACCAGCTCGGCATCTCGGGCGCCTGGAAGAGCGGCGTGCCGGTGCCCGGCAGCTCGAACTCGTGCCCGGACCAGCCGGGGGTCGGGCCGACCGCGGCGGAGTCCCAGCCGGGGGTCAGCGGGATCTGGCCCGCGCCGGGCGCGTGGCCGACGTCGACCCCCGGCGTCGTCGCACCCTCCCAGCCCGGGGTGGGCGGGATGCCTGCGACCATGCTGTCGGTGCCGCCGGGCGGCGTGCCGAAGCGGAGCCCGGGCACGGGCAGCGTGGCCTCGGTCGCCGGGAACGGGGCCGGCGCGTTCGGGCTCGGGTGCGCGACCGGCTGCGGCGCGGTGCCCGCCGGACCCGGGTCCGGAAAGGTCAGTACCGGGCTCGGGACGTCGGGATCCGGGTCGCTGCTCCTGGCCCAGCCCGCATTCCAGCTGTCCAGGTGCTGTTCCGACCCCGGCTGGGCCGGAACGCCGCCGCCGTTGGCGGCGACCAGCGCCCCGCCGGTGACGTAGGCGCCCGCGCGCGCGGTGCGCGCGACGCCGTTGGCCACACGGTATGCGGTGTCCCCGCCCCCGCGCTCGCCCGTCTCGTCGTCGTCGAACGGCAGATCACGCGTCATTGAAGCTCCAGCTCTCGATTTCCTGCGGCGCACCACACCGGGCGTCCCGCGGAGTCGGCCCCACCCTATTTCGCGGGCCCGGAGCTGTCATATTCTCCGCCGCTCGCAGCGCTCGGTTGTGGTGAGCACCCCTACCTTGCCAAAGGCGGGAGTTGAACGAAAGCCCCGTTTCGCACGGGATTACCGGACCGACGGTACGAAGCTACTTCTTGTCCTTCGGTTTGTCCGCCGTGGCGTCCGACGAGAGCGCGGCGACGAAGGCCTCCTGCGGCACCTCGACCCGGCCGATCGTCTTCATCCGCTTCTTGCCTTCCTTCTGCTTCTCCAGCAGCTTGCGCTTGCGGCTGATGTCGCCGCCGTAGCACTTGGCCAGCACATCCTTGCGGATGGCCCTGATGTTCTCGCGCGCGATGATCTTCGCGCCGATGGCCGCCTGGATCGGCACCTCGAACTGCTGCCGCGGGATGAGCTCGCGCAGCTTGGTGGTCATCTTGTGGCCGTACGCCTGCGCGGCGTCCCGGTGCACGATGGCGCTGAACGCGTCCACCGCCTCGCCCTGCAGCAGGATGTCCACCTTGACCAGCTGCGACACCTGCTCGCCCGACTCCTCGTAATCCAGGCTGGCGTAGCCGCGGGTGCGCGACTTCAGCGAGTCGAAGAAGTCGAAGATGATCTCCGCCATGGGCAGCGTGTAGCGCAGCTCCACCCTGGTCTCGGAGAGGTAGTCCATTCCGCCCAGCTCGCCGCGGCGGGCCTGGCACAGCTCCATGATCGAGCCGATGAACTCGCTCGGCGAGATGATGGTGCACTTCACCACCGGCTCGTACACCGAGCGCACCTTGCCCTCCGGCCAGAAGGACGGGTTGGTCACCACCTGCTCGGCGCCGTCCTCCAGCTCCACCCGGTACACCACGTTCGGCGCGGTGGAGATCAGCTCCAGGTCGAACTCGCGCTGCAGCCGCTCGCGGGTGATCTCCATGTGCAGCAGCCCGAGGAAGCCGCAGCGGAAGCCGAAGCCGAGCGCCACCGAGGTCTCCGGGGCGAAGGTCAGCGCGGCATCGTTGAGCTGCAGCTTCTCCAGCGCGTCGCGCAGGTTCGGGTAGTCCGAGCCGTCCACCGGGTAGAGCCCGGAGTAGACCATCGGGCGCGGCTCGCGGTAGCCGGTGAGCGGGTCGGCCGCGCCGTTGCGGGCCGCGGTGACGGTGTCGCCGACCTTGGACTGCCGCACGTCCTTCACGCCGGTGATCAGGTACCCCACCTCGCCGACGCCGAGCCCGGCGGTCGGCTTCGGCTCCGGCGAGACGATGCCGATCTCCAGCAGCTCGTGGGTGGCCCCGGTGGACATCATCTTGATCTTCTCGCGCGGGGTCAGCTTGCCGTCCACCACGCGCACGTAGGTGACGACGCCGCGGTAGGTGTCGTAGACGGAGTCGAAGATCATGGCGCGCGCGGGGGCGTCCGCCTGCCCCTGCGGCGCGGGAATCGTCCTGACCACCTCGTCCAGCAGCTCCGGCACGCCGATCCCGGTCTTACCGGAGACCCGGAGCACGTCGCCGGGCTCGCAGCCGATGATGTGCGCGATCTCGGCGGCGTAGCGGTCCGGGTCGGCGGCGGGCAGGTCGATCTTGTTCAGCACCGGGATGACCGTCAGGTCCTTGTCCAGCGCCAGGTACAGGTTCGCCAGCGTCTGCGCCTCGATGCCCTGCGCGGCGTCGACCAGCAGCACCGCGCCCTCGCAGGCCTCGAGTGCGCGCGACACCTCGTAGGTGAAGTCGACGTGGCCGGGGGTGTCGATCAGGTGCATGACGTAGTCGGTGCCGTCCAGTTGCCACGGCAGCCGGACGTTCTGCGCCTTGATGGTGATCCCGCGCTCGCGCTCGATGTCCATCCGATCGAGGTACTGCGCGCGCATCTGCCGCTCCTCGACCACCCCGGTGAGCTGCAGCATCCGATCGGCAAGCGTCGACTTGCCGTGATCGATGTGGGCGATGATGCAGAAGTTCCGGATCCTGGACGGATCGGTGAACGTGGTGTCGGCAAAGCTGGCGGGCACTCCACTCCTCGGCTCTGGGCTGCGGCGAACGGGCTCCATCGTCCCACGGGCACCCCGGAGGCGACCGCGGCGGTTCGCCGTTATCCTTCGGGGATGGCCCGAAGTTGGAACACGATCGGCAAGCAGCTCGGCACCATCGCCAGGCAGCAGGGCCCGAAGCTCGTCAGGCAGCAGGGACCGAAAATCGCGGAGCGGCTGCTCGGTTCGCTCTCCGGTGCCCGGCGCAAGAACGTCGCGGTGCGGCCCACCGCCTCGATCGCGGTGCCCACCGCCGAGCGCGCCAGGCAGGTCGTCTACGCCCCGCAACTGGACGGCCGCGCCGACCCCGGCGAGATCGTCTGGACCTGGGTGCCCTTCGAGGAGGACCCGAGCAACGGCAAGGACCGCCCGGTGCTCGTGGTCGGCCGGGACCGGCGCACCCTGCTCGGGCTGATGCTCTCCTCGAAAGCCGAGCGCGCGCACGATTCGGACTGGATCGGCATCGGCAGCGGCAGCTGGGATCACGACGGCAGGCCGAGCTGGGTCCGGCTGGACCGGGTACTCGACGTGCCGGAGGCCGGGATCAGGCGCGAGGGCGCGGTGCTCGCCCGCAAGACCTTCGACCTGGTCGCGCACCGGCTGGTCGCCGAGTACGGCTGGCACTGAGCCCGTTCGCTCAGGAGATCATGTCCCGCGAGCGGCCGAAGAGCAGCCCGTACAGCAGCGCGCCGAGCACCCCGCCGAGCAGCGGGAACACGATGAACGCCCAGAGCTGCCCCATCGCGCCGTCCTGGTACGGCGCGACCGCGATGCTGCGCGCCGGGTTCACCGAGGTGTTGTCCACCGGGATCGAGATCAGGTGGATCACCGCCAGGGTGAAACCGATCGAGATGCCCGCCAGCGGCAGGTCGGAGAGCTGATCGGTGGAGGCAAGCACCACGAACACCAGCAGCGCCGTGAGCATCACCTCGACGATGATCGTCGCGGCCAGGCCGTAGCCGTCCTCGATCACCACCATGCCGAGCGGGCCGGTGGTGGCCGACGGGCTGTGCGCGCCCCAGCCGTTGGCGCCGAGGCCGTCGGCGGCGCGGTCGTAGCTTGGCAGGTTCTTCGCCAGCGCGAAGAGCACCAGCCCGGCCAGCAGCCCGCCGATCAGCTGGGCGATCCAGTACCCGACCGCGCTGACCACGCCGAGCCTGCCGAGCAGCAGTTGCCCGAGGGTCACCGCGGGGTTCACATGGCAGCCGGAGATCGGCCCGATCGCGTAGACCAGGAAGAGCAGGGTGAGCCCGAAGGCGAGCGCGACCCCCAGCGCGCCGACCCGCTGACCGGCCAGCACAGCGGTGCCGACACCGCCGATCACCAGGATGAAGGTGCCGAACGCCTCGGCACCCCACTTCTTCACATCGGGAATCGGCCGCTGCTCGATTACTTCTTCGACGATTTCCTGCGCCGTGGGAGACATACCGCCACCTCGTGCTTCCAGAGGAAACTGCATATTTGCTGAGAGGTCGAGCGGTAGTGAAATTACTACGCGAGCCTGGTGATCTCCACCACCACGCGCATATCGGTCGAGCCGCCGCCGGAGAAGATGCCCTTCAGCGGCGGCACGTCGGAGTAGTCGCGGCCGACGCCGACCGCGACGTGCTGCTCGTTGATGGCGATGTCGTTGGTCGGGTCGTACCCCCACCACTGGCCGGTCCAGGCCTCGATCCAGGCGTGCGACTGCCCCTCGACGGTGGCCCCGATCTCCGCCGACGGCTGCGGGTGCAGGTACCCGGAGACGTACCGGCTCGGGATGCGCATGGCGCGCAGCAGCAGCAGGGTCAGGTGCGCGTAGTCCTGGCAGACGCCGCGGCGCTCGGCGAAGGCCTGCACCGCCGAGGTGTGCACCGAGGTGCTGGCCGGGGTGTAGTCCATCTCCCGGTACACCCACTCGGCCGCGCGCACCACCGCCTTGGCCGGCGAGTCGGTGCGCGCGAGCTGCTCGGCGACCGCGCGCAGGTCGTCGTCGAGCGGAACGTAGGGCGTCGGCGCGAGCAGCTCGTCGAAGCGGTCGACCACCGCGTCGGTGCGCAGCTCGTCCCAGCTCAGCTCCTCGGCCGGGCCGGGGAAGGGGTCGGTCTCCACCACCGAGGAGCCGATCACCTGCAGCTCGGTATGCGGCGCGTGCAGGTCGAAGGTGGTCACCGCGGTGCCCCAGTAGTCGGTGTACCGGTAGGAACGGGTGGCGGGCACCGTCTCGACCCGGTTCAGCACCACGTTCTGCCTGTGGTCGCCGCGCGGGGTCAGCCTCGCCTCGTTGAACGACCGGGTGACCGGCGCTTCGTACACGTAGTCGGTGGTGTGCACCACCCTGGTCCGCCAGCTCATAGCTCCCCCTCCACGCCGACCCGCTGATCGTGGCTGACCTGCAGGTCGGTCCAGGCCACCCAGGGCGCCGCGTGGAAGTACTGCAGCGCCACCGCCTCGCTCACCTCGCGGCAGGTGCGCTGCAGCGAGAGCAGCCGGGTCTGCAGGTTCTCCAGCAGCACCCCCGGCGCAAGGAACTCCAGCTCGCTGCGAGCCCTGCCGAGCAGCCGCTGTGCCTCGTGCCGCGCCCCGACCCGGCTGCTCGGCCGCTGGTCCAGCTCGGCCAGGCAGGCCTCGGCCACCTGCACCGAGTGGAACACCGAGCGCGGGAAGAGCCGGTCGAGCAGGATGAACTCGGCCACCAGGTTGGCGTCCAGCGCGCCGCGGTGCGTGCGCAGGTAGGTGTCGTGCGCGCCCGCCGAGCGCAGCACCGTCACCCAGGCGGGCGACGACGTGCGGTCGCCCGCGCGGGAGAGCAGCAGCCGCACCGTCATGTCGACCCGCTCGATGGCCCGGCCGAGCAGCAGGAAGCGGTAACCGTCGTCGCGGCTGAGGGTGGAGTCGGAGAGCCCGGCGAACATGGCCGCGCGGTCCTTCACGAAGTGGAAGAACTCGTGCGGGCCGAGGCCGCGCGCCGCGGACTCGGCGGCGGCCAGCCCGTTGTAGGTGGCGTTCAGGCACTCCCACATCTCCCCCGAGGTCACCTCGCGCGCGCCGCGCGCGTTCTCCCTCGCCTTCGCGACCGAGTCGACGATCGAGCCGCCGTGCGCGTGGCTGAACGCCACCAGCTCGGTCACCGACCAGACGTCGAGCACTCCGGCGGGCGGCTCGATGCCGAGCACCCGGAGCAGCAGCCGCGAGGTGCGGTCCGGGTCGACGGTGGCGTCCTCCAGCAACTGGTGCACGGCGACGTCGAGGATCCGGGCGGTGTCGTCGGCGCGCTCCACGTAGCGGCCGATCCAGTAGAGCGATTCCGCGTTCCTGGCCAGCATCAGGTGCTCCCTCCGGTCGCAGGCCCGCCCGCGCGGGCCGCCTGCTGTTGCTGCTGTTGCTGTTGCTGCCCGGCCTGCGCGGGGGTCGGCTGCCGGTCGGATTCGAAGGCGTCGGCCTGCGGCGGCTCGGCGACCAGCTCGGCGCCGCCGAGCTCGCGGTCGGCCGGGGCGGCCTGCGCGGAGAGCACCCAGGTGTCCTTGCTGCCGCCGCCCTGGCTGGAGTTCACCACCAGCGAGCCCTCCGGCAGCGCCACCCGGGTGAGCCCGCCGGGGAGCACCCAGATCCGCTCGCCGTCGTTCACCGCGAACGGCCGCAGGTCGACGTGGCGCGGCACGAGCGCGTCGCCGACCTTCGTCGGCACCGTCGAGAGCTGCACGACGGGCTGCGCGATCCAGCCGCGCGGATTCGCCCTGATGTTCTGCCCGACCTCGTTCAGCTCGGCGCGGGAGGCGTCCGGGCCGATCACGATGCCGTACCCGCCGGAGCCCTCCACCGGCTTGACCACCAGCTCGTCCAGCCGGTCGAGCACCTCCGCGCACTCGGAGTCCAGCCAGCAGCGGAAGGTGTCGACATTGCGCAGGATCGGCTCTTCCCGCAGGTAGTACTCGATGATGGTGGGCAGGTAGGCGTAGACGAGTTTGTCGTCGCCGACCCCGTTGCCCACCGCGTTGGCGATCACCACCGTGCCCGCGCGCGCCGCGTTCAGCACCCCGGGGATACCGAGCACCGAGTCCGGGCGGAAGTGCATCGGGTCCAGGTAGATGTCGTCGATCCGGCGGTAGATCACGTCCACCTGCCGCTCGCCGGCGGTGGTGCGCATGTAGACCACGTTGTCCCGGCAGAAGAGATCGCGCCCCTCGACCAGCTCCACCCCCATCTGCCTGGCCAGCAGCGAGTGCTCGAAGTAGGCCGCGTTGTGCACGCCGGGCGTCAGCACCACCACCGTCGGGTCGGCCTCGTTCGGCGCGGCCGCCGCTCGCAGCGCGCGCAGCAGGTGCGTCGGGTAGTCGCCGACCGCGCGCACCCGGTGCGAGCCGAAGAGGTCGGGGAAGACCCTGGCCATCGTCCGCCGGTTCTCCATCACGTAGGAGACGCCGGACGGCGAGCGCAGGTTGTCCTCCAGTACCCGGAAGCCGCCCCGCTCGTCCCTGATCACGTCGATCCCGGCCACGTGGATCCGCACCCCGTTCGGCGGCACCACCCCGACCGCCGCGCGGTGGAAGTGCGCGCAGGAGGTGACCAGCCGCTTCGGGATCACCCCCTCGCGCAGGATCTGCCGCTCGCCGTAGACGTCGGCGAGGAAGAGCTCCAGCGCCCGCACCCGCTGCCGGATCCCGGCCTCCAGCTCCGACCACTCCGCGGCCGCGAGCACCCGCGGCACCAGGTCCAGCGGGAACGGCCGCTCCTGGCCGGAGTGCGAGAAGGTGATGCCCTGGTCGACGAAGGCGCGGCCGAGCGCCTCGAAGCGCGCGGCCAGCTCGTCGGCGTGGATCGGGGCGAGCGCGGCGAAGAGTCCAGCGTAGGGGTGCCGCACCGCGCCGTCCGGGGCGAACATCTCGTCGAATGCCTCGCGGAACCGGCCGGGGCCGTAGCCGTCGAAGACGCCGGTCGTCGTGGTCGGATGCAGCGCGGTCATCTTCCGAGATTGCAATGCCCGTGTCCGGTTCTCGTGAGACGCAGGTTAATTTCGCGCTACGAAGGAGGGGACCGCGATTTCGTCCGCGCGCGGGCTGCTGGTAACCTCGACCTTCGGCGCAGCGTTACCTGCTGGTCCGCACCGCTTCCGGTGCGACCACCGCATGCGCAAGAGCTTCCGAAGCACACCTAACCGACAGGAACCAGAGGATACCGGCGTGGCCAATATCAAGTCCCAGCTGAAGCGGATTCGCACCAACGAGGCGGCGCGGCTGCGCAACCAGTCGGTGAAGTCGGCGCTCCGCACCGCGATCCGCAGCTTCCGGGAGGCCGCCGACTCCGGCGAGAAGGATGTGGCGGCCGAGCGCCTGCGCTTCGCCAGCCGCAAGCTGGACAAGGCTGCTTCCAAGGGCGTCATCCACGCCAACCAGGCGGCCAACAAGAAGTCCGCGCTGGCGCTGGCCTTCAACAAGATCTGATCGTCCGGGCGCTGTCGTAGCGCTCGCCGTACGTCGCCGCCGTGGCCTCGATGACCACGGCGGCTTTTGTCGTCCGCACCGGCGGTTCGGCGGCGGTGGGGCTGCCGGTGGATCGCCCGCGCGGGGTTCGGCACGGTGTCCCGCGCGCTGGCTACGATTCCGCACATGGTGACCGTGTACGCGAATCAGACCGTGGTCCGAGCCGAGGATCTCCCGGAGGTGATCCGGGCCGCCGAGGTGCTCGGCATCGGCATCAAGATCGAAAACGTGATGGTGCCCGACGACGAGGGTGGCTACGCGCTGGAGTGGATCGTCACCCGGGACGAGGATGTGCCGTCGTACGAGGAGTGGGACGGGCGGTTCGAGGAGTCGGACGTGGAGGAAGAGGGGTTGGTGCTCACGTCCGGGGAGTGAGTTCTTCCTTCGGTGCGGCCGGGCGATCGCGAGGACGATCGACCGGCCGTTCCGCTGTCGGTGCGTCGTGGCTGCCGGGGCCGCGGCTACGGGGCGAGGCGGGCGAGCGCGGCCTCCGAGGCGGCGTCGGCGGCGTGGTAGACGATGATCCGCTGGTCCGGGTCCTGCTGCGAGAGCAGCACTTCGAACTCGACCACCAGATCGCCCGCCACCGGATGGTGCAGCGGCTTCCGGCCGCGGCCGCGGACCAGGACGTCGCGCCGGTCCCAGTTGCGGGCGAACTCCGGGCTGGTCTCGGTGAGCTCCGCGATCATCGCCGCCAGCGCGGGGTCGTCCGGGTGCGCGGCCCAGGCGGCGCGCAGGTCGGCGATACCGTCCTGGATGATCCGCTCCCGATCGCCGTACCGATCCCGCAGCTCCGGGTGCAGGAGGCAGAGCCACAGCGCGTTCCGCCGCCGCTCCGGCACCGCGGCGAAGTCGAGCAGCAGCGCGGCCATCTCGGGATTCCAGGCCAGGATGTCGCAGCGGTGGTTCACCAGCATGGCGGGCAGCGGCGAGAACACCCGGATGAGCTTGGTCAGCGCGGGCGCGGGCGCCTCGCACTCCGGCTGCGCACTGCTCGGCGGCCGCTGCTGCGCCAGGTCGAACAGGTAGATCCGCTCGGCGTCGGTGAGCCGCAGCGCCCGGGCGAGGGCGTCGAGCACCTCGACCGACGGCCGCAGCCCACGCCCCTGCTCCAGCCGCACCACATAGTCGGTGCTGACTCCGGCCAGCTCGGCGACCTCTTCGCGCCGCAGCCCCGGCGTCCGCCGCTGCTGCCCGCGCGCGGGCAGCCCCGCCGCGGCCGGCGTGAGGCGCTCGCGCCGGGTGCGCAGGAAGGCGGCGAGTTCCCGCGTCGTGTCCACCGTGCTCGTCACCACCCCGATGGTACGGAGCGTAGGACCGGCCTTCCCAGGAAGAAGTCTCCCCGACCGGCACGCTCCCGGCTCGGCAGACTCGGTGGCGCAACGACATTCGACCGGCAAGGAGTTCGACATGACCGACGTGCGCGCCCTCGACGACTACCGGCTGCTCGGCCGCTCGGGGCTGCGGGTCTCACCGCTGTCGCTCGGCACGATGACCTTCGGCTCGGATTGGGGTTGGGGCGCCGACGCCGCCGAGGCCCGAAAAATCTTCGACACCTACGTCGACCGCGGCGGCAACTTCATCGACACCGCGAGCGCCTACACCGACGGCACCTCGGAGCGCTTCCTCGGCGAGTTCGCCGCCGACCGGCGGGACAGCCTGGTGATCGCCACCAAGTACACGATGCTGCGCCGCCCCGGCGACCCCAATTCCGGCGGCAATCAGCGCAAGAGCATGGTCACCTCGGTGGAGGCCAGCCTGCGCAACCTGAACACCGACTACCTCGACCTGCTCTACCTGCACGCCTGGGACTACCGCACCCCGGTGGAGGAGATCCTGCGCGGCATGGACGACCTGGTTCGCTCCGGCAAGGTCGTCTACGTCGGCATCTCGGACGCGCCCGCCTGGCAGGTGTCCCGCATGCAGGCCATCGCCGACCTGCGCGGCTGGGCGCCGCTGATCGCGCTGCAGATCGAGTACAACCTGGTCGAGCGGACCGTCGAGCGCGAGCTGGTGCCCATGGCCCGGGAGCTCGGCCTCGGCGTCATCCCGTGGTCGCCGCTGGCCAGCGGGGTACTGACCGGCAAGTACAGCCGCGCCGACCTGGGTGTCGAGATCTCGGCCGACGCCGCGGGCACCCGGCGGAATGTGGCCGCGGCGGCGGGCTCGCTCACCGAGCGCGCCCTCGGTATCGCGGAGGTGGTGCGGGAGATCGGCCGCGAGGCCGGATACTCCCCCGCGCAGGTGGCGCTGGCCTGGGTGCTGCGGCAGCCGGGGGTGACCTCGCCGATCGTCGGCGCCCGCACCCTCGATCAGCTCACCGACAATCTGGGTGCCCTCGAGGTCGAGCTCTCCGCCGAGCAGTCTGCCCGGCTGGAGCGGGCCAGTGCGGTCGAGCTCGGTTTCCCGCACGACTTCCTGCGCCGGCCGATGACGCGGTCCGTGACATTCGGCGACCTGAAGGTCGAGGAGCGGTTGCCGGTCGGCTGACGGCTCAACTGCCACCGTGCAGGTCGCAGATGCGGCCGAGCGCCTGTTCCAGGGCGTAGCCGGAGTCGGCGGCGCCGCCCTTGACATCGGCGTTCAGGGTGGCGACGACCCGCATGGCGCTGCCGATCTGCTCCGGGCTCCAGCCCCTGGCCTGCGCCTTGGCCTTCTTCACCTTCCACGGCGGCATACCCAGCTGCTGCGCGAGCTGCATCGGGTCGCCGCGGCCTGCCGAGCCGACCCTGGCGATGGTGTGCACCGAGTCGGCGAGCGCGTCGGCGAGCAGCACGTGCGGAACGCCGCGGTCGTCGGCCCAGCGCAGCGCCTCCATGGCGGCGGCCCGGTTGCCGACCACGGCGAGCTCGGCCACGTCGAAGCCGCTGACCTCGGCGCGGCCGGAGTAGTAGCGGCGCACCGCGGCCACGTCCACCTTGCCGCCGGTGTCGGCGGCGAGCTGGGAGCAGGCGGCGGCCAGCTCGCGCAGGTCGGAGCCGACGGCGTCGAGGAGTTCCTGCACCACCTCGCCGCCCGCCCTGACCCCCGCCGCCCGGAACTCGCCGCGCACGAAACCGACCCGCTCGGCCTGCTTGGTGAGCTTGGCGCAGTAATGCACCCGCGCCCCGCCCTTCTGCAGGGTGGTGGCGAGCGCCTTGGCGCGGCCACCGCCGGAGTGCAGGATCACCAGCACCACGCCGTCCGGCGGGTCGGCGGCGGCCTCGCCGATGAGCGCGGCCGCCTCCTTGCCCGCGTCGGCGGCGGATTCCAGGATGATCAGCCGATCCTCGGCGAACAGCGACGGGCTCAGCATCTCCGCGAGCTCGGCGGTGGTGGCCTCACCGGCCCGGCGGCGCTCCACCGGCACCGCCTCCGGGTCCGGCGCGGTCGCCCTGACCTCGGTGGTCACCGTCGCCACCGCGCGCTCGATCAACAGCTCCTCGTCGCCGAGCACCAGATGCACCGCTGCCGTCTCGCTCACGCGGTCGATCCTACGGTTCGGCGGTGACAGGGGGTCACGGTCCCGTTTCGGCTCGGATTCTCCGGCGCGCAGCGCGGACCCGGAGTCCGAGCGCGGTGCCGAGAAGCGCCGCGGCCGCGAGGGTTCCGGTAAGGGCGCCGCCGGGGACGGTGACGGTGGCGCCGGGCAGCCGTGCGGTGTGCTCGGCGACCTCGAGCAGCCACCAGAGTGGAATGGCCGCGGGGCGGAGCAGCAGTTCGGCGGGGAGCGCCCAGGCCCAGGCGATGGTGGCGGCGAGCGCGCCGAGCACGGTGATGGCCGCGATCACCGGCGCTACGAGCACATTCGCAAGTACCGCTACCAGGCTCAACTTGCCGGTGACGGCGACTACCAGTGGCGCGGTGACGGCGAAGGCAGCGGCCGAGACGGCCACGATCTCGGCGGGTGCCCGCCACCAGCCGCGGCCGCGGAGTGCGGCGGCCCAGCCGGGGGCGATGAGAACGAGGGCGGCGGTGGCGAGGACGGAGAGCGCGAAGCCGATACTCACCGCCAGCGCGGGCCAGACCGCGAGCAGCAGGATCACCGCGCCGCACAGGGCGGGGAGCGCCTGTCTGCGCCGCCCGGTCAGCAGTGCGAGCACCGTCACCGAGCCCATGGCGGCGGCGCGCAGGACGCTCGGGTCGGGCCGGGCGATCACCACGAAGAGCAGCAGTGCCAGTGCCGCGGTGGCGGCGCAGGCGGCGGGCGGGAGGGTCAGGGCCCGGCAGAGCGCGAGCACCGCGGTCAGCACGATGGTGACGTTGGCGCCGCTCACCACGCAGAGGTGTTGCAGCCCGGCGGTGGCGAAATCGTCCCGCACCTCGTCGGTGAGCCCGGAGGTGTCGCCGAGCACCAGCGCGGGAAGCACGCCCGCGGCATCGCGGCCGAGCACCCGCCGGGCGGCTTCGGTGAGCGAGCTGCGGACCGGCACGGCCGCGCGCTGCCACCAGGGTGGTTGTTCCAGCTCAACGGGTGGGGCGTTCGCGCGGAGGACCGCGACGGTGAGGTCGCTCGTCTGCGGCCGCATCGGCCGAGCCTGGAAGCGGAGCAGCCCGCCCGGGGTGATCCGGCCCCACTCGTCGCCACCGGCCAGGATGGTGACGGCCCCGCCCGCCCGCACCCGCATTCCCGCGTGCCGGTACTCGACCAGATCGGCGCGCACCACCCAGCGCCGCTGATCGCCGAAGGATCTGCCGCGCACCGGTTTCGGGTCGTCCGTCGGCACCGCATAGATCTGCACCGACGCCCGGTCCGGGAGGGCACGCAGCGGATGCGCGGCCACCCGCTGCTCCCGCCAGGCGGCGGCGGTCGCGAAGCCGGTGCCGAGCAGCAGCGCGGCCACCATTCCCCACACCAACACCCGCCACCGGTCGGAGCGCCGCACACCGCCGCGCAGCAGCCAGATCCAGAGCCCGCAGGCGGTGCCGGCGAGCAGTGCCGCGAGGACGAGACCGGTGATCCAGCCCGCGGTGATGGCCACGATGGTCGCCGGCCAGCAGAGCAGGGCCGCCGGGACCAGGCGGGCGTCCGGTGCGCGCGGCTCCGGCGCGGGCGGCTCGTCCGGGCGGACGATCGGCCAGTAGCCGGAGAGCGTGGTCACCGGGTCGCCCGGCGGCCGCTGCCCGCTCACAGCGTCACCAGCTCGCGGAGCTTGGCGAGGCGGGCGGGGCCGATGCCATCGACATCTCCGAGCTGCTCGAGATCGCTGAATCGGCCGTTACTGTTCCGCCAGGCCACGATGGCGCGGGCGGTGACCGGGCCGACGCCGGGCAGGGCGTCGAGCTCCGCCTCGGTGGCGGTGTTGAGATTCACCTTCCCCTCGGCGCCGGGGGCGGAGCCGGGGGCACTCGCCGCGCTACCGGTGCTCGCGGTGCCGCTGGCGCGGGGCGGGGCGGCGGGGTCCGCGGCGCCGACCAGGATCTGGTCGCCGTCCGAGACCTTCTGCGCGAGGTTGAGCCCCTGCAGGTCGGCGCCGGGGAGCGGGCCGCCCGCCGCGTCGAGCGCGTCGGCGATCCTGGCGCCGGGGGCGAGCCGCAGCAGGCCGCCGCGGTGCACCAGGCCGACGACGCTCACCACCAGCTCGCCCTGGCTCTCATGGGCGGGGGCGACGTCGCTGCGAGCGGGCTCCGGGCCCCGGCTGCTCGGCGCTGCCGCGGCCATGCGCACGGCCGGTACCGGTGCCGCCTGGCTGATCACCGGGCGCTCGCGCCACACGGCGTAGCCGGAGATCACGACGGCCACCAGGCCGATCACGGCGAGTGCCGCCGACGCGCGGCGGGTGACACTGATTCGCGCCGCGGCGAATCGGGCGGGCAGCAGGCGTTCGTACCAGCGCAGCGGGCCCGCTTGGGCGTGCAGCCAGTCGGGCTCGCCGATGGCGTCGGGATCATCGGGGTCGATGCTGCGGGCACGGGGCTCACCCCAGCGGGTGCGGCGACTGCCGCGAGGCTGTTTCGGCTCCTCGTCTTCCGGCTCGGTGTCACGGTCGGCGGGCCAGGGATCGGTCTCGCGCCAGCGGCCGAGCCGACGCCTGGCGTCGAGTTGCTCGGTCTTGTCGGACCAGCGGGGATCGGTGACCGCGGGCCGCTCCCCCGCCGGGTCGAGTGCGTTCATCGGCAACGGGACCCGGAGGGAGCCGTCGGCGGTGGGGGTGAGGACGCTCAGGCGTCGGCGGATGCGGTCGTGCTCCTCGTGGCGGGACATGGGGCCGACGTTAGGTCTGGGCGCCGCCCACCCTGCGGCGGTGAACTGGGCCTTCTCCTGCCCTGTGGATAGCGGCGGAGTTGGGGACAACTCGGGGAACGAGCCCTCGATCCCGGCATTTGCCAGAAGTATGCTGAACCCGTGGTGGCGAACCCGGCGCCGATGTTGGCCGTCTCCGGACGGCCACCGGACGACGCCGCGCGCTGGGCGGTCGAGATGAAGTGGGACGGGGTCCGCGCCATCGTCCGGATCGAGCCGGGGAATTGCCGGTTCACCAGCAGGAATGCCAGGGATATCTCGCGCTCCTACCCCGAGCTCGGGGAGGCGCTCCGCGCCCTGGCTCCGGACGTTCCGCTGGTGATCGACGGGGAGATCGTCGCGCCCGATCCGGCGACCGGGGCGCCGTCGTTCGGTCGGTTGCAGCATCGGATGCACGTGGTCACACCGACGCCGGGGCTGCTCGCCGCCTACCCCGTCGAGTTCATCGTCTTCGACGTGCTCGAACTCGACGGGGAATCGCTGCTCGACCGGCCGTACACCCGGCGCAGGGACGATCTGGCCGCGCTCAAGCTGGCCGGGGAGCTGGTGCCGGTGCCACCGTTCTGGACCGGGGTGCGGCCGGCCGCGCTGCTCGAGGTGGCGGCGCAGCACCACCTCGAGGGCATCGTCTGCAAGCGGCTGGACTCGACGTACCAGCCGGGGCGGCGCTCGCCCGCCTGGATCAAGACGCCGCTGCGGCGCAGTACCGAGGCGATCGTCGCCGGATGGTTGCCGGGGAGCGGTCGGTTCACCGGGACCTTCGGTTCCCTGGTGTTGGCGGCGCACGACGACAGTGGGCGGCTGGTGCACATCGGCAACGTGGGGACCGGGTTCACCGCCGCGGTGCGGCGGGCACTGCAGGGGCGCCTCGACGACCTCGCCCGCGATTCGGTCCCACTCGACCGCATTCCGGCCCCCGGGGCGGTCCCCGGCGTGCACTGGGTCCAGCCCGTCCTCGTCGGCGACATCGAATTCCGCGAGGCGAGCTCCTCCGGGCTCCGGCATCCGAGCTGGCGGGGGCTCCGTTCGGACAAGACGGCGAACGAGGTGCAGATCCCTTCCGATCCGGCTTGATCAGCACCCGCGCGAGCTCTAGCGTCGAATGGGGGGAGAGGGGGTTGTCATGGCGGACTACACCGCCGCACGGGCGCTGACGTGAGCGGGGTCGGCACATGTCCGAGCTGATCGCGCCTACCACGGCCCTGCACGCGGCCTGGCTGGTGGCGCATCGGGAGTGGGGGCCGGGGGTGCACGAGGACGGGTTCGGGTTGCGGGCCGACGACGAGGTGCGGTCCGCGGACGGGTTCGCGGAGTGGGTGCGGCGGTTGGCGGCGGAGTCCGAGTGGTGCGCGCATCGGTGGATCGTCGAGGGCGGGGAGGTGCTCGGGGGGATCGCGCTGCGGTACGGGACGAGCGATGCGGTGCTGCGGGCCGGGCACATCGGGTACGGGGTGCGGCCGTCGGCGCGGCGGCGCGGGGTTGCGAGCTGGGCGCTCGGGCGCATGCTCGAGGTCGCGCGGGAGCATGGGATGGGGCAGGTGCTGTTGCTCTGCGCGGACGGGAATATGGCGTCGGCGCGGACCATCGAGAAGGCGGGTGGGGTGCTCGAGTCGGTTCGGGACACCGAGCTCGGTCCGGCCCGCCGGTACTGGATAGCGCTCGATTAGCGCGGCGGGCGCCGAACTCGCAGGCGCGCTACCAGCCCTGCTGCGGCGGAGGGGCAGACTGCGGGCCCTGCTGAGGCGCGGGCTGCTGCCAGTTCTGCTGCGCCGGTACCGGCTGCTGCCAATTCTGCTGCGCAGGTGCGGGCTGCGGCCGGCCGTGCTGGGGCGGCACCGGCTGCTGAACCCCGGGCGGCACGGTGTGGATGAGCGGGCCGGGCGGCTGATCGGCCTGGGCTACCAGGTTCGGGACGTCGGCGGCGGGCACCGGCGACTGCACCCCGCAGACCGGGCACTCCAGGTAGGTGCGGCTGATCGGGAAGAGCGGGACGAAGAACAGGGTGAACTTCGTCACCAGTTTGCGCAGGCCGTGCGGACCCGTATTGCGGCAGGCACCGCAGAAGGCCGCGAGTACGGCCAGCGTCAGTACCTGGCGTTGCCAGCCCCAGATGAGCACGTGCTTCCTCCCCACCGATCATCGAACGCCCGCACTCTACGTGGCAGTGCCGACGACCCTCCGGCAGGTGGGTTGGTGTCCGGATCAGGGCATTCACCGAACGGGACGAATCAGACCGGGGCTGCCGACCGGACGGTGCTGTCCGCGCTCGCTAGAGTGAGCGGATGACTTCACCCGGGCGGGTCAACAGGGGCCCGCGCGCCGCGGCGGACAACCGTGCCGCGCTCATCGCCGCGGCCCGGAAAGTGTTCGCCAGCAGTGGGTTCGACGCGCCACTGAGCTCGATCGCGCGGACCGCGGGGGTCGGGCAGGGTGTGCTCTACCGGCACTTCCCGAGCCGGGACGCCATCGCGCTCGCGGTCTTCGACGAGAACATCGCGGAGGTGGAGGCGCTGGCGGCCGATCCGGAGACGCGGGTCGACACGGTGCTCGAGGTGATCGTCGAGCAGATCACCGCGTCGGCGGCGTTCGTGGCGATGTTGCGGCCGACCGGGAGTGAGCCGCGGTTGCTGGCGGTGGCGGAGCGGTTCGACGCGTTGATCGCGAAGAAGCTGGCGGATCCGGCGCAGCGCGGCGAGCTCGACCCCGCGCTGGACGCCGCCGATGTCGTGCTCGCGGTCGCCATGCTGGCGAATGTGCTCTCGGAGTCGGATCCGGCGGCCCGGGGTGAGATCGCGCAGCGGGCCTGGCGCCTGCTGCGCCGCGGGCTCGCTCCCCGCTGAGACGCGTTCCTCACCCGCCGCAACCACCGGGCAGGACGACGATCCCCACCGCCCCGAGCCCGAGGTGCACCGCGAGGGCGGGCCCGAACTCCGCCTGCACGAGTTCGTTCAGATCCGGCAACCTCTCGCGCAACTGCGCCACGACGGTCGCCGCCGCATCCCCCGCCCCCAGGTGCTGCACCCCGACCGCGGCCGGCTCACCCCCGACCGCATCGACCGCCGCGGCGACCAGCCTGCTGTACGCCTTGGACCTGGTCCGCACCTTTTCCCGCAGCTCCAACCGCCCCTCGACGATCTGCAGCAGCGGCTTCGTCACCAATTCACTGCCGAAGAACGAGGCCGCGGTGCTGAGCCGGCCACCCCTGCGCAGTTGCTCGGTGCGGTTCACCAGGAAGAACGTGCGCGACCGGCTCGCGGCGGCGACGGCGGCCTCGTGCACGGCGTCCAGCCCGTCCCCCGCGACGGCCCGGCGCGCGGCGGCCAGTACCGGGAGCCCGGTGGCGAGACCGGCGCCGAGCGAGTCGACCAGCCGGATCCGCTCCGAGCCGAGCTCGGCGATGGCCTGCCTGCCCGCCTCCCAGGTGGCGGAGAGCTGCTGGGAGAGGTGCACGGCGACCACCCCGGCGCCCGCGCTGCGCTCCAGCGCGCGCTCGTAGACCGCGCGCAGCTCGCCGGGCGAGGCGGCGGAGGTGCTGACGTCGTCGGAGCCGTAGTCGACGTCGATCGGGTCGATGCCCTCCCTGATGGTGCGGTCACCGGCGAGGACGTGCAGCGGGACGACGACGATCCCGAGTTCGGCGACCAGGTCGGGGGGCAGGGAGGCGGACGAATCGGTGACGACCACGACGGCCACGGTCTACCGGCCCTCCCGCACGCTCTCCGCGGCGAGCCCGGGCTGCGCCGCCAGCACCTTCAGCATGGATTCCGCGACCGCGGCGTGCCCGGCCCAGCCCCAGTGGATGCCGTCCGGGTTGCCCGCACCGGAGAACACGTTCTCCCGGACCGCCGCACCCAGGTCGACCAGGGGGACGCCGCTGCGCGCCGACCACTCGGTGAGCGCGCGCACCATGGGCTCGCGCCCGGTGTGCACCTTGCCGTACGCCTCGCAGACGTGCACCGAGGGCAGCACGCCGATCATGGGCAGCTCGGGGCGCAGCCCGGCGAGCGCCTCCCTGGCCTGCTCCAGGTAGTCCACGCTCACCCGCGGCGGCAGCGCGACCGGCCTGCCCAGCTTGGCGAGGTGCGGCTGGGCCGCGTTGTAGGCGTCGCGCACCCGGCGGCGCAGCGCGGGCGGGCGGACGTAGCGGATGAGTTCGCGCAGCGCGGTCGGCAGCGGCGACGGCAGCGAGTCCATGCCCGCGGTCGCGAAGATCACCGCGCCCGCGCGCGGGACCGAGGCCCAGACCCTGGGGTCACCGATCAGCGCCCAGTAGGCGTCGCGGCAGGTCCAGCCGATCCGGCCGACCAGCTCGACGTCCCAGCCCAGCTCGGCCGCAACGAGATTGGGCCAGATCCGCGGATGGTCGGCGGAGAGCCCGCCCCTCGGCCCGAAGTACGCCAGCGAATCCGCGATCACGAGCAGCGTCGGCCTGCCCGCGGCGGCCGAAGGCACGGACTCAGAGGACATCCGGCGCCACCTTCGCCGCCGCGTTCCACACGTCCAGCCGCCAGCCGGGCCGCTCGAAGCTCGGACCGTGCGCGCTGAGCTGCACCCAGCTGGTGTTGGCCAGCCCGCCGAGGATCGGCCAGTTCTGCGGCGGCAGGTCGAGCAGCGCGGCGGTGAGCGCGGCGATCAGCCCGCCGTGCGCCACCAGGAAGACGGTCCGGCCCGGCCAGTCGGCGCGCTCCCGATACAGCTCGTGCACCAGCGGCAGCGCACGGGCGCCGACCTCGAGCTTGCTCTCGCCACCGGGCGGGGTGTAGGTGGCGTCCATCCGCCAGGCCACCCTGGCGCCCGGGTAGTCCCGGTCGACGTCGATGTGGGTGAGCCCCTCCCAGATGCCGAGGCTGGTCTCGCGCAGCCGCGGGTCCAGCGTGACCGGCAGCCCGGTGCTGTCGCCGAGCGCCTGCGCCGTGTCCCGCGCCCGGCGCAGGTCGGAGGAGTGGATCGCGACACCGTTGCGCGAATTGAGTTCGCGCGCGGCCTCTTTCGCCTGGTGCCTGCCGAGCTCGGTGAGGTCGGTGTCGATCTGGCCCTGCATCCGGTCGACCGCGTTCCACTCGGTCTGGCCGTGCCGCAGCAGGATCAGCGTCCGGACGCCGGCGTTCTTGCTCACTCGGCGGCCCCGGCGGCGGCGTCGGCGGGGCGGCCGTCGGCGCCGATGCCGGGCACCGGGACGGTCGGGCAGTCCTTCCAGAGCCGCTCCAGGCCGTAGTAGTTCCGCTCGTCGTTGTGCTGGATGTGCACCACGATGTCGATGTAGTCGAGCAGTGCCCAGCGCCCCTCGCGGGTGCCCTCGCGGCGCACCGGCTTGTGCCCGGCGTCGCGCAGCTTCTCCTCGATGTTGTCGACGATGGCGTTGACCTGCCGCTCGTTCGGCGCCGACGCGATCACGAAGCAGTCCGTGATCACCAGCTGCTCGGAGACGTCGAGCACCACCACATCGGAGGCCAGCTTCTCGTCCGCCGCCACCGCGGCGACCCGCGCCATCTGCACCGCTTCGTCCGATGCGCTCATTCGCTACCTTCCGGTCCGTTCGGCACGTACAGGTGCCGCTTCGATATGTACTGCACGACGCCGTCGGGCACGAGATACCAGACCGGACGGTTCTCCGCGGCGCGGCGCCTGCACTCGCTCGACGAGATGGCGAGCGCGGGCACCTCGATCATGGTCACCGCGTCGGCGGGCATGTCGCGCAGGTACTCCGCCAGGTGGTCGGCATTGAGCTCGTACCCGGGACGGCTCACCCCGACGAACTTCGCCAGCTCGAACAGTTCGGCCCAATCCTGCCACGAGAGGATATTGGCCAGTGCGTCCGCACCGGTGATGAAGTACAGGTCGGCATCCGGGAAGCGGTCGCGCATCTCGCGCAGGGTGTCGACGGTGTAGGTCATCTTGCCGCGATCGATGTCGGCCCGGCTCACCGAGAAGCGCGGGTTGGAGGCGGTCGCGATGACGGTCATCAGGTACCGGTCCTCGGCCGCGCTGACCTTCTTGTCCGCCTTCTGCCACGGCTGCCCGGTCGGGACGAAGACCACTTCGTCCAGGTCGAACCGGTGGGCGACCTCACTCGCCGCGACGAGGTGCCCGTGGTGGATGGGGTCGAAGGTGCCGCCCATCACCCCGAGCCGCCGGGCCGGCCGTCCTGTTTCCCGCATGGCTGCCGAGCTTAACCGGTCACACCGGGAGCAACCGGGACACGACCTCGGTCAGCTGCCTGGCCGACCGGCACTCGTGCATCTCGACGATCTCGGCGTACTTGCGCGCCGCCGAGTCGCCGGAGCCCCAGTGCGTCGTCGCCTCCGGGTTCAGCCAGTGCGCGTGCTTGGCCGTCTCCACCAGCGATGCGAGCGTGGCCAGCCGGGGGTCGCGGTAGTTGGTCCTGGCGTCGCCGAGGATCAGCAGCGAGCTGCGGCTGGTGACGGCCTCGGGGAAGCGGTCGGCGAAGCCGTTCAGCGCGGCGCCGTAATCCGAGTGGCCGTCCAGCCCGACCACGTCGGCCTCGGCGAAGATCCGGGTCAGCGACTCGTCCAGCTGGGTGTGCGGGTCGAAGAACCGGGTGACCTCGTCCACCTGATCGACGAAGGCGAAGATCCGGACCCGGGAGAACTGCTCGCGCAGCGCGCTCACCAGCAGCAGCGTGAAGTTGCTGAACCCGGCAACCGACCCGGAGACGTCGCAGAGCAGCACCAGGTCCGGCCGGCCGGGCTTGGGCTTGCGGTTCACCAGGTCGATCGGCACGCCGCCGGTGGACATGGACTTGCGCAGTGTGCGGCGCAGATCGATCTCGCCGCGCTTGGAGTGCCTGCGCCTGGCCGCGAGCCTGCTGGCCAGGATCCGGGCCAGCCGCTGGGTGCTGCGGCGCAGCTCGGCCAGCTCGCGCTCGGAGGCGCGCAGGAAGTCGACGTCCTCGGCCTGCCTGGCCACGCCGTAGCTCGCGACCCGCTCGCGGCCGATCCGCTCCGCGACCCGGCGCCTTGTCTCCGCCTCGACGCCGGCCCGGAAACCTTCGATCCGCTGCCTGGCCTGCCTGCGCGCCACCTCGGTGTCGAAGTCGCTGGCGTCCGCGGGCAGCCCGAGCCCGGCCAGGATCTTCGCCAGCAGCGTCTGCGGCTGGACGTCGCGCAGCGCCTGGTACGCCGAGAACGACGGCCCGCGCGCGGACTGGTACTGCCCCATCTGCTCGACCAGCTGCCCGATGAGCTGCTGCAGCTCGGGCCCCGGGTCCTCCTTGGCGAGCAGCTCGGCGAGCATGGCGCGCAGTTCGGGGATGTCGACCCGGCCGTCCGGGGTGCGCGGGATCTCGATGTCATCGGCCCAGTTGCCGCGCTCGCCGAGCGCGACCGGGAACCACAGGTCGAAGAGGCCGTCGAAGGTGGTCCGGTGCGTGGTGCGGCGCAGCAGGGCGCAGGCCAGCCCCTCGCGCAGCACCTCGCGGTCCATCAGGTCGAGCACGGTGAGCACCCGGCCCGCGTCGACGGTTTCCGAAGGCCCGACCGGGATTCCCCTGGTGCGCAGCGCCTCCACGAAGCCGACGAGGTGACCGGGGATGCCGTGCGGCGCGTGCAGGGTGGGCTGCTCGGCCACGGTCAGGCCAGCTTCAGCTCGTTCAGGGCCCGCTCGTGGTCACTGCGGTGCTTGAGCACGACGCCGAGCGTGGAGCGCACGACGTTGTCGTCCAGGTCGGTCATCCCGAGCGCGAGCAGGGTGCGGCCCCAGTCGATGGACTCGGCCACCGAGGGCAGCTTCTTGAGCTGCATGCCGCGCAGCACGTGCACGATCCGCACCAGCTGCGCCGCGACGGCGGGGGCCAGCTCGGGTACTCGGCTGGCCAGGATGCGGCGCTCCAGCTCCTCGTCCGGGAAGTCGAGGTGCAGGTAGAGGCAGCGCCGCTTGAGCGCCTCGGAGAGCTCGCGGGTGGCGTTCGAGGTGAGCAGCACGAACGGCTTGCGGGCGGCGGTGATGGTGCCGAGCTCCGGGACGGTGACCGCGAAGTCGCTGAGCACCTCCAGCAGCAGCCCCTCGATCTCGACGTCGGCCTTGTCGGTCTCGTCGATCAGCAGCACGGTCGGCTCGGTGCGCCGGATGGCGGTGAGCAGCGGCCGGGAGAGCAGGAACTCCTCGGTGAAGACGTCGGCCTTGGTCTCCGCCCAGTCGTTCTCCGAGGACGCCTGGATCCGCAGGATCTGCTTGGCGTGGTTCCACTCGTAGAGCGCCCGCGCCTCGTCCACACCCTCGTAGCACTGCAGCCGGACCAGCTCGGCCCCCGTCGTCTGCGCGACCGCGCGTGCCAGCTCGGTCTTGCCGACCCCGGCCGGGCCCTCGACCAGCAGCGGCTTGCCCAGCCGGTCGGCGAGGAAGACCGAGGTGGCGGTGCCCTTGTCGGCGAGGTAGCCGGTCTCCGCGAGGCGATCGATCACGTCCTCGACCGAGCCGAACACGGGTTCCTGTACGTCGGTGATACCCACCGTGCCGTCCTTTCGATTCGGGGTCAGACCGGCCGGATCTGGCCGTCGCCCCAGACGATCCACTTGGTGGAGGTGAGCTCGGGGAGCGCCATCGGGCCGCGGGCGTGCAGCTTCTGGGTGGAGATGCCGATCTCCGCGCCGAAGCCGAACTGCTCGCCGTCGGTGAAGGCGGTGGAGGCGTTCACCATGACGGCGGCGGCGTCCACCCTGGCGCTGAAGGCGCGGGCGGCGGCCAGGTCGGCGGTCACGATGGCCTCGGTGTGCCCGGTGCCCCAGGTGTTGATGTGCTCGACCGCGGCGTCCAGGTCGTCGACGACCTTCAGCGCGATGTCGAGGGTGAGGTACTCCTCGCCCCAGTCGGTGTCGGTGGCCGGAACCAGGCCGGGCAGGTCGCCGTGGATGGTGACGCCCGCGCCGCGCAGCGCCTCGGTGAGCCTCGGCACCGCCGTCTCCGCGACGGCCGCGTCGATCAGCACCGTCTCGGCGGCGTTGCACACGCTCGGCCTGCGGGTCTTGGCATTGATCAGGATCGCCTCGGCCATCGCCAGATCGGCGGCGGAGTGCACGTAGACGTGGCAGTTGCCGGTGCCGGTCTCGATGGTTGGCACGGTGGCGTCGCGCACGACGGCCGAGATGAGCCCGGCGCCGCCGCGCGGGATCACCACGTCGACCAGGCCGCGGGCCTGGATCAGGTGGGTGACGCTGGAGCGGTCGGCGCTCGGCAGCAACTGCACCCCGTCGGCCGGGATGCCGAGCCCGGCGAGCGCCGCGCGCAGCACCTCGACCAGCGCGGCGTTCGAGTGCGCCGCAGAGGAGGAGCCGCGCAGCAGCGCCGCGTTGCCGGACTTCAGCGCCAGCCCGAAGGCATCGACGGTGACGTTGGGGCGGGCCTCGTAGACCATGCCGACCACGCCTAGCGGCACCCGGAGCTGGCGGATCTCCAGGCCGTTCGGCAGCGTCGAGCCGCGCACCACCTCGCCGACCGGGTCGGCCAGCCCGGCCACCTGGCGCAGGCCGGAGGCGATGCCGTCGATCCTGGACTTGGTGAGCCGGAGCCGGTCGAGCAGGGAGTCGGCGGTGCCGGCGGACTGGGCGGCCAGCAGGTCCTCGGCGTTGGCGGCGAGCACGGTGTCGGCGGCGGCGAGCAGCGCGTCGGCGGCGGCGTGCAGCGCCTCGTTCTTCTGCGCCGTGGTGAGCTGCGCCAGCGTGCGCGAGGCGACCCGGGCCCGGCGCGCGGCCGCGTGCACCGCCTCGCGGACGTCTGAGCCCTGCTCGGTCGTCGTTCCTGCCGTCATGGGTACAGCCTACCCAGCGGTATCCCGCGCGCGGGAGGCGCTGTCCGGGCTACTGTCCGGCCGGTGAGTGCCGAACCCGCGCCTGCCGACGTCGTCGTGCTCGGCAGCGTGAACATGGACCTGGTGGCAACGGTCGGGCGGCGGCCCGCGCCCGGGGAGACGGTGCTCGGCACCGGGTTCGCCGCGGTGCCCGGCGGGAAGGGCGCGAACCAGGCGGTCGCGGCGCGGCGCAGCGGGGCGGAGGTGCGGTTCCTCGGGGCGGTCGGGGACGACGTGTTCGCACCCGCGCTGCGGGAATCGCTGGTCCGGGAGGGGATCGACGTGCGCGGGCTGCGCGCGGCCGCGGGGCCGAGCGGGACCGCGACGATCGTCGTGGACGGGGACGGGGAGAACTCGATCGTGGTGGTGCCAGCCGCGAATCACGCTCGCACCGAGCTGGATCCGGACGACCTCGCCGCGATCGCCGCGGCGGACATCCTGCTGTGCCAGCTGGAACTTCCGGTTCCGGTGGTGGCGGCGGGATTCGCGCACGCGCGGGCGTACGGGACGGTGACGGTGTTGAATCCGTCACCCGTGCGGCGACTTCCGGCCGAGCTGTGGGCGCTGGTCGACATCGCGGTGCTGAACCGGGGCGAGGCGGAGGCGATCGGGGACGTGCTGGATCAGGTGCCGCACCGGGTCACCACGCTCGGCGCCGACGGCGCGCGGTACGACGGGCCGGACGGGTGCTTCACCGTCCCCGCGATCCCGGTGCGCGCCGTCGACACCACCGGCGCGGGCGACGCCTTCACCGGCGCGCTCGCCGCCCGCTGGGCGCACGGGCCGGAAGCCGCGCTGCGCTGGGCCTGCGCCGCGGGCGCGCTGGCCACCACCGCGCTCGGCGCCACGACCGCCGTTCCCGACGCGGCGACCATCGCGGGGCTGCTCGCCGGGCGGGCGCCACAACCGGGCTGAGCCGCCCGCGCCCGCCGCCGGGCGGCGAAAATCGCTCGCGCGACCTGCGGTCGGATCCCTACCGTTGACCTATCCGAACGGAAGGAAAGACCGATGTTTCCCGTCGAGCTGCACGGCACCCGTGCGCAGACGCTCATGTGGGCCAACGAGCACGAGATCGAGCAGTCCGCCCTGCGGCAGCTGCGCACCCTCGCGCAACTCGAATGGGTGCACGGCGTCCGCGTCATGCCGGACGTGCACCTCGGCAAGGGCGCGACGGTCGGCTCGGTCATCGCCATGCGGGACGCGGTCGCGCCCGCCGCGGTCGGGGTGGACATCGGCTGCGGCATGGAGAGCGTGCGCACCGACCTCACCGCCGCCGACCTGCCGGACGACCTGAAGGGGCTGCGCTCCCGGATCGAGGCCGCGGTCCCGGTCGGCTTCCACGCGCACGACTCCCGGGTGAACGTCACCGCGCTCGGCGCCGAGGTCTCCCAGCTCGGCGCGAGCACGGCGACGCTGCGCACCGGCTGGGACCGGTTCTGGCACGGCTTCGACGCGCTCGACCGGAAGGTCGGGCCGCGCGAGTCGAAGGCGCAGAAGCAGATGGGCACGCTCGGCGGCGGCAACCACTTCATCGAGCTCTGCCTCGACCAGGCGGACACGGTGTGGGTGCTGCTGCACTCCGGCAGCAGGAACATCGGCAAGGAGATCGCCGAGCGGCACATGGCGGTGGCCCGCGAGCTGCCGCACAACACCGGCCTGCCCGACCGCGACCTCGCGGTCTTCCTGGCGGGGACCCCGGAGATGGCGGCCTACCGGCGCGACCTGACCTGGGCGCAGGAGTACGCGGCCAGGAACCGGGCCGTCATGCTCGCCCTGGTCTGCCGGGCCGTCCGGGACGAGTTCGCCGACCGTCCGGTGCGCTTCGAGCAGCCCATCTCCTGCCACCACAACTACGTGGCGGAGGAGGAGATCGACGGCGTCCCCATGCTGGTCACCCGCAAGGGTGCGGTGCGCGCGGGCGCGGGCGACCTGGCGCTGATCCCCGGCTCCATGGGCACCCGCTCCTACGTGGTGCGCGGGAAGGGCAACCCGGCCTCCTACAACTCCGCGTCGCACGGCGCGGGGCGGCGGATGAGCCGGAGCGCGGCCAAGAAGCAGTTCACGGTCGCGGACCTGGTCGCGCAGACCGAGGGCGTGGAGTCGCGCAAGGACGCGGGCGTCGTGGACGAGATCCCGGCCGCGTACAAGGACATCGACGAGGTGATCGCGGCGCAGTCCGACCTGGTCGACGTCGTGGCGACGCTGCGCCAGGTGCTCTGCGTCAAGGGGTAGTCGACCCGAGGACCGGCACTCGTAGTGCCGGTCCTCGGCGGCCAGGCAGCCCGGCCCTGCGGCCACTGTGCCGGGGCCGGAGCGCCGGTACGGGTGCTGCGACCCGCCCGACGCGCGGTCCGCGCAGGTCGGACGCGGGTGTCGGCGTCGTGCGGCACGATGGCGGAATGAGCCCTTCCCCCGACACCGGCGTCGAGCCGGACCGCGCGACCGGATCGGCACAACTCCGCGACGAGGCCGAGGAGTTGCTGCGCGAGCTCGCCGGCCCGGCCGCGCGGCTGCGCGAGGACCAGTGGGTCGCCATCGAGGCCCTGGTCGTGCAGCGCAGGCGCGCGCTGGTGGTGCAGCGCACCGGCTGGGGAAAGTCGGCGGTCTACTTCATCTCGGCCAAGCTGCTGCGCCGGGCCGGGCGCGGCCCGACCGTGATCGTCTCGCCGCTGCTCGCGCTCATGCGCAACCAGGTCGCGGCGGCCGAGCGCGCGGGCGTGGTGGCCGCGACCATCAACTCCGGCAATGTCACCGAGTGGGACGCCATCCACGAGCAGGTCGCCACCGGCACCGTCGACGTGCTTCTGGTCAGCCCGGAGCGGCTGAACAACCCCGACTTCCGCGACCAGGTACTGCCCCGGCTCGCCGCCGACGCCGGGCTGGTCGTGATCGACGAGGCGCACTGCGTCTCCGACTGGGGGCACGACTTCCGGCCGGACTACCGGCGCATCCGCACCCTGGTCGCCGACCTCGGCGCCGACATCCCGGTGCTCGCCACCACCGCGACCGCCAACGACCGGGTGGTCACCGACGTGGCCGCGCAGATCGGCAGCGGCGGCCGGATCGACGCCGACACCCTGGTGCTGCGCGGCACCCTGGACCGGGAGTCGCTGCACCTCGCGGTGGTCCGGATCGAGGACGCGGTGGAGCGCGCCGCGTGGCTCGGCGAGCAGTTGCACCGGCTGCCCGGCTCCGGCATCGTCTACGCGCTCACCGTCGCCGCCGCGCAGGATGTCGCGAGCGTGCTGCGCGCCGCCGGGCACGAGGTCGCCGCCTACACCGGCCAGACCGACCCCACCGAGCGCGAGCACCTGGAGCAGGCGCTGCTGCGCAACGAGGTCAAGGCGCTGATCGCCACCTCCGCGCTCGGCATGGGGTTCGACAAGCCGGATCTGGGCTTCGTGGTGCACCTCGGCGCGCCCTCCTCGCCGATCGCCTACTACCAGCAGGTCGGGCGCGCGGGGCGGGCCACCGAGCGGGCCGAGGTGATCCTGCTGCCCGGCCCGGAGGACGCCCGGATCTGGAGCTGGTTCGCCTCGGTCGCCTTCCCGCGCGAATCGGTGGTGCGCGCGGTGCTCGACGCGCTCGACTCGGAGCGCCCGCTCTCCACCGCGGCGCTGGAGCCGCGGGTCGAGCTGAACCGCTCCCGGCTGGAGATGGTGCTCAAGGTGCTCGACGTGGACGGCGCGGTGCGCCGGGTGCGCGGCGGCTGGCTCGGCACCGGGCAGCCGTGGCACTACGACGCCGAGCGCTACGCGCGGCTGGACCGCGCCCGCTCCGCCGAACAGCAGGCCATGCTCGACTACCAGACCACCGACGGCTGCCGGATGGTCTTCCTGCGCGGCCAGCTCGACGATCCAGGGCTGACGCTCGGCGAGACCTGCGGCCGCTGCGACAACTGCACCGGTACCAGGCTCGACCCGACGCCCGGCGCCGAGACCGTCGCCGCCACCAGGGCGCGGATCGCCCGCCCCGGCATCGACCTCGCCCCGCGCAAGCAGTGGCCGACCGGCATGAAGACGCTCGGCATCCCGCTCTCCGGCAAGATCGGCGCGGGCGCCGAGCCGGGCCGGGTGCTCGGCAGGCTCAGCGACCTGGGCTGGGGCCGCAGGCTGCGCGCGCTGCTCGACGCCACCGACGGCCCGGTGCCGGACGACATCGTGACCGCCTGCGTCGCGGTGCTCAAGGAGTGGGACTGGGCCGAGCGGCCGGTCGCGGTGCTCGCCCTCGACGACGACCGGAACGCCGAACTCACCCGCAGCCTCGCCGCCCGGCTGGCCGAGGTGGGCAGGCTGCGCGACCTCGGGGTGCTGCACAAGCGGCCGGAGCACCCGCCGGTCTCCGCCGCCAATTCGGCGCACCGGGTCGCCGGGCTGTACGGCTCGTGGGACGTTCCCGACCTGCAGGACGTCGGCGGGCCGGTGCTGCTGGTGAACGCGCAGAGCGAGTCCGGCTGGACCTTCACCGTCGCCGCCTGCGCCCTGCGCGCGGCGGGCGCACCCGCGGTACTCCCGTTCGCGCTGGCCACCCCGACCTGAGCGGGGCCGCGACATCGGCTCGCGTGCCGCGCACCGCGGCACCCCTGCCGCTAGGGTCGACGGGGTGCCCGGCAAATCGTCGTCTCCCGCGCTCGAGCTCGACGTGGGCGGCCGCGCGGTCCGGATCAGCAACCCCGACCGGGTCTACTTCCCCGACCTCGGGCTGACCAAGCTCGACCTGGTGCAGTACTACCTGAGCGTCGGCCCGGGCATCGTGAACGCGCTGCGCGAGCGGCCGTGCATGCTGCACCGCTTCCCGAAGGGGCTGGCCGGGGCCAAGGTGCACCAGAAACGGCTGCCCGCGGGCGCACCGGACTGGGTGCCGACGGTCCGGGTCTTCTTCCCGCGCTACGGCAGGCACGCCGACGAGCTGTGCGTGCGCGAGCTCGCCGACGTGGTCTGGGCGGTGCAGATGTCCACCGTCGAGTTCCACCCCTGGAACTCGCGCGCCGCCGACACCGAGCGCCCGGACGAGTGGCGGATCGACCTCGACCCCATGCCGGACTGCCCGTGGTCCCGGGTGCGGCGGGTGGCCGGCGTCGTGCACGAGGTGCTGGACGAGTTCGGCGCCGTCGGCTGGCCGAAGACCTCCGGCGGCAAGGGGCTGCACGTCTACGTGCGGATCGCGCCGGAGCACGGCTTCACCGAGGTGCGCCGCGCCGCACTGGCCTTCGCCGAGGAGGTGCGGCGCCGCGCGCCCGACGACGTGACCACCACCTGGTGGCGCAAGGACCGCGACCCGTCACAGCTCTTCGTGGACTACAACCAGAACGCGCGGGATCACACCATCGCCGCCGCCTACTCGGTGCGCGGCGTGCCGGAGGCCACCGTCTCCACCCCGGTGCGCTGGGACGAGATCCCCGACATCGACCCGCGAGACTTCACGGTGCGGACCGTGCCCGCGCGCTTCGCCGAGCTCGGCGACCTGCACGCGGGCATCGACGACGCCGTGTTCCGGATCGACCCGCTGCTGGAGCGGGCCGATCGCGACGGCGTCGATGCCGTCGAGCTGGACAGCGAGAACGAGGAGTAGAGCGTGACGATTCCGGTCGCCGTGGCCCCCGAGGTCCCGGACGAACTGCGCGCGGCGATCGAGGCGGGCGGCGGCGAACTCGCCGCGCTCGCCGATGCCAGCGCCCTGGTCTGGGTGACGAAGGCAGGCGGCTTCCCGGAGCAGCTGCCCGCCGGGATCGAGTGGGTCCAGCTGCCCGCGGCCGGGATCGAGGATTTCGTCGCGGCCGGGGTGCTGGAGCGGAACCCAGGGGTCCGCTTCACCTCCGCGGCCGGTGCCTTCTCCGCGACCGTGGCCGAGCACGCGCTGGCGCTGCTGCTCGCCGGGGTCCGCTACCTGCCCGAGCACCTGCGCGCGACCACCTGGCGGCAGAAGGACTTCCTGCCGCGCGTCGGCACGCTGCGCGGCAGCACGGTCGCCGTGGTCGGGGCGGGCGGAATCGGCAAGGCGCTGATCCCCTCGCTGCTGACGCTGGGCGCCGAGGTGATCGCGGTGAACCGTTCCGGCCGTCCGGTGGCCGGCCCCGGCATCCCGGACGGGATCACCACCGTGGCCGCCGACCGGCTGGACACGGTGTGGCCGGTGGCCGACCATGTCGTCGTCGCCGCCCCGGCGACGCCCGCCACCGCGCACCTGATCGGCTCGGCGGAACTGGCTCTGCTGCGGCCGAACTCGTGGGTGATCAATGTCGCCAGGGGCAGCCTGGTCGATACCGACGCGCTGGTGGCGGCGCTGCGCGCGGGCACAATCGGCGGCGCCGGGCTGGACGTCACCGACCCGGAGCCGCTCCCGGACGGGCACCCGCTCTGGACCTTGCCGAACGTGATCATCACCCCGCACGACTCGAATCCGCCGCAGGTGCGGGTGGCCGCCTTCGCGGCGCACGTGCGGGAGAACGTGATCCGCTTCGCGGCCGGTGACGACCTGCTCGCCCCGGTCGATCCGGGCGCCGGGTACTGATCGATCGAGTCCGCGCGCGGAACGCGGTCTTTCGCTGCCGTGCGCGGCGCGGTTAGGCTCGGGCCGTCTCGGCGGGTGGGTGAGGATGTGATCGGCACATGGGTTGGAGCTTCACCCCGGACGAGTTCGCCCACGTCTGGCGGGAGACGGAGAGCGACCGGGTGCCCTATCCGCTCCGGATCCTGGAGAGCCCGCGCACCGAGGACGCCGCGGAGAAGCTGCGCGTCGAGCTCTCCGCCCGGCTGCCGCACCGCGCCGACCCGGACCTCACCGCCTGCCTGCGGCTGCTCTCCGCACCGCACACCCGGATCGTCGTGATCGGCGGCGGGCACCGGCCCGGCGCCGAGATCCGGCTGCTGGCCTGCGCGGTCTTCGACCACGCGGTGCTCGTCGTGCAGGAACCGGGCCGGAAGCCGGAATTCGGTGGCACGGTCCGGCTCTCGATCGGGCACACCAACAAGCTCGGCGCGCGCATCGCGCAGGCGCTGCCCCCCGCGCGGGCGGGCAGGCTGCCCGCGCGGGCCGCGACGGTGGACGCGGTGCAGGACGAGGAGACACACGGCCTTCCGCCCGCCGCCCGGCTGATCCGGAAGGTGCTGCTGCAGCCGCACACCGCCGAGGGGCACATCCGGATCGAGGCCAGGCACGACCGGCCCGCCCCGCCGCCCGCGCTGCACTACACCTGGATCGATGTCGACGGCGACGGCCGCTACCTGATCAAGTCCGGCGACACCGTGCACCTGGTGCCCGCCGGCACCGAGCAGCTCGCCGCGCAACTGCAGAAACGGATTCCGGCCTGAGCTTCGGTGTCGGGGATCGGCGTCTCGGGATAGTCTGAACGCGTCCGACGATCTCCGGGGGTGCGTGATGACGATCGAGACCAGCCGAGCCGATATCGCGAGATTCGGCGAGCAGGCGCGGACCGGCTCCGTCGCCTTCGACCCGGCGGCCGCGCGGCGGTGCGCCGAGATGTACGACCACCAGGCCGACCGGCTGCTCTACCTGCGGCAGCGGCTGGAGTCGGTCGGCGAGCTGCACGGGTTCGGCGGCTTCGTCTCGGCGCAGCAGCTGCAGGCCGGGTTCGCGCACAAGGCGCGGGACGCGGCGGCGCTGCTCGACCGGTACATCGAGGCCGCCCACCGGATGAAGGAGGCGTTCCTGCTGAGCGCCGGGCTGTTCGAAGAAGCCGACGCCGCGGCCGCCGCCGCGCTGCGCGCCATCGATGCGAGGCAACCGCGATGACCGGAACCGACCCGACCTACGTCAGCTCGATGGAGCACTTCGAGTCGATGACACACGAGGAGATCCACGCGCGCACCCAGCAGATCGACGCGGGCGCCGTCCTGCGCGCCTCGGTGACCTGGCTGGAGGCGGCGGGCACGCTCGCCACCTCGATGCCGCTGACCAGGGCCAGCGTCGACCGGGTGATGAACTCCCTGGAGTGGGAGGGCGCGACCGCCGACGCCGCCTACGCGAGCGCGCGCAGTTTCGCCGCCTCGGTGGACGAGCTCGCCGCCGTCATGGGGCAGGTCGGGGCGCGGCTCGGGGCGGTCGCGGCCGCCGCGGAGGCGGTGAAGGTGGCGGTGGTGCCGCCGGGGGATTCCGGGCCGGTCGGGGCCATCGCGCGGCTGCTCGAGTCGGCGCGGATCATCGACGCGCAGATGACGCAGGAGCTGCTGCGGCAGGAAGCGTTGCTGGCCATGAACATGGTCTACAAGCCCGCGTATCAGGCGGCAGGGGACGGGGTTCCGGCGCTGCCCGCGCCGCCCCCGCTGCCCGGCGGATCGTCGGCGGCGCCGAACGGGGCTGTACCCGAGTGGGATTCGTACCCGTCGGAGTACGGGAGTCAGGGGCCGGAGGGTTCCGAGGAGGTGCCCTCGGACTCCGAGTCGGAGGGGCAGGGGCCCGAAGGCACCGTCCCGGACGGGCAGACGCCCGAGGGCATCGGCCCGGAGGGGCAGGCGCCCGGCGAGACGGGTCCGGAGGGGCAGGCGCCCGATTCCGGCGGGCAGACTCCCGGCGATTCCAGCCCCGGCGCGGAGGCACCCGGTGGCACCGGCCCGGATGGGCAGGCACCCGGTGGCGCCGGGCCGGACGGGCAGGCACCCGGTGGTACCGGGCCGGACGGGCAGGCACCCGGGGACTCGGGGCCGGGTGCGCAAGCGCCCGGCGACCCTGGTCCCGGTGGGCAAGCGCCCGAGGGCTCAGGCCCCGGTGGGCAAGCGCCCGGGGGCTCGGGCCCGGATGGTCAAGTGCCCGGGGGCAGCGCGCCTGCGGATCCGGCTCCGGAACCGCCATCGAGCAGCGCACCGACACCGGAGCCCGCACCGGTACCGAGCCCGGCGCCCGAGCCCGTGCCGAGCCCGGAGTCTTCCGCACCGGCGAGCCCGGCGCCCGCTCCGGAGTCTTCCGCACCCCCGAGCCCGGAACCGGCGCCGCCGACGGAGCAGACGACACCTCCCCAGGCACCGGCCCCCGCTCCCCCGCCCCCGCCGAGCGGCTCGGGCGACCCGACCCTGCCGGATCCGGACGGCCAGCCCGGCATCACCGGCCCGGTGCCGGAGGGCGGCGAGGCCACCCCGCCGCCGGGGACGACGACCGACCAGCCCGGCGTCATCCCTGGCGCCTGAACTACACGCTGACCAGGTCGTCGGCGTGGATCACCGGGCGCTGCATGGTGTCCGGGAGTTCGCCGGTGGAGCGGCCGAGCACGCCGGTCAGCTCGGTGCTGTCGTACTCGACGATCCCGCGCGCGACCACCCGCTCGTCGGGCGCGACCAGATCGACCACGTCCCCGCCGGAGAACCGCCCGCGCACCCCGACGATCCCGGCGGCGAGCAGCGACCGCCGCCGGTGCGCCACGGCCTGCACCGCCCCCTCGTCGAGCAGCAGCGCCCCCCTGCTGTCGGCCGCGTGCCTGACCCAGAACTTGCGCGCGGACAACCGCACCGGCCGCGCCGCGAAGGCCGTGCCGACGGTGCCCGCGGTGAGCGCCGCCGCCGCGTCGGCCGCGGCGGCGAGCAACACCGGCATCCCGGCATCGGCGGCGAGCCGCGCCGCGGAGAGCTTGGACGCCATCCCGCCGGTGCCGAGCACGCCGCCGGTCCCGGCGATCACGCCGTCCAGGTCGGCGCTGCTGCGCACCTCGGGGATGAGCGCGGCGTCGCCCTTGCGCGGATCGCCGTCGTAGAGCCCGGCCACATCGGAGAGCAGCACCAGCGCGTCGGCGCCGACCAGGTGCGCGACCAGCGCGGCGAGCCGGTCGTTGTCGCCGAACCGGATCTCCTCGGTGGCGACCGTGTCGTTCTCGTTCACCACCGCGACCGCGCCGAGCGAGCGCAGCCGGTCCAGTGTGCGCTGGGCATTGCGGTGGTGCTCGCGGCGGGAGAAGTCGTCGGCGCTGAGCAGCACCTGCCCGACCGTGCGGCGGTACCGGGCGAACGAGGTGCCCCAGGCGTGCGCGAGCGCCAGCTGCCCGACGCTCGCCGCGGCCTGCTTGGTCGCGAGATCGCGGGGCCGCGTGGTCAATCCGAGCGGTGCGATCCCGGCGCCGATGGCGCCGGAGGAGACGACGACGACGTCGGAGCCCGCCTGCATGCGCGCCTCGACGGCGTCGGCGAGCCGATCCAGCCGCACCGTGTCCAGCCCGCCCGCCAGACTGGTGAGCGCGGAGGAGCCGATCTTCACCACCACGCGACGCGCGCCCGCGATGGCCTGCCTGGCCTCGCTCAGCTCGATCCCGGAGCGTAGGTCAGCGCCCGTCATTACTCGTCTCCGTCCTCGACCAGCCCGCGCCGGACCCGGGAGGCGTGCTTGCGCTCGGCCGCGCCGATCCGGTCGTTGTTCTCCAGCCGGAGGTCGGTGCCGCGCCCGGTGGGCACCATGTCGACGCCTGCCGAGATCTGCGGCTCCCAGTCGAAGGTCACCGGGCCGATGGTCACCGAGGCGCCCGGCTTCGCACCGAGCTTGACCAGCTTGTCCTCGACGCCGAGCCGGGCCAGCCGGTCGGCCAGGTAGCCGACGGCCTCGTCGTTGTCGAACTGGGTCTGCCGCACCCAGCGCTCCGGCCGGACGCCGCGGACGACGAAGCCGCCCGGCTCGTTCGGGTCGGGGATGACGGTGAAGCCGGACTCGTCGGTCGCGACGGGCCGGATCACCTGCCGCTTCGGCTCCGCCTTCGGATGCGCCTCGCGGTAACCGCCGACCAGCTCGGCGAGGGCGAAGGTGAGCGGCCGCAGCCCCTCCCTGCTCACCGCCGAGATCTCGAAGACCGGCCAGCCGCGCGCCTCGAACTCGGGGCGCACCATCTCGGCCAGCTCGGCGGCGTCCGGCACATCGACCTTGTTCAGGATCACGACGCGCGGCCGGTCGGCCAGGTCGCCGAGCCCGATGTCGCCCGCCAGCGCGGGGCGGTAGGCGGCGAGCTCGTCCTCCAGCGCGTCCACGTCGGAGACCGGGTCGCGGCCGGGCTCGAGGGTGGCGCAGTCGACCACGTGCGCGAGCACGGCGCAGCGCTCCAGGTGCCGCAGGAAGTCGAGCCCGAGGCCGCGGCCGCTGCTCGCGCCGGGGATCAGGCCGGGCACGTCGGCGACGGTGAAGGTGATCTCGCCCGCCAGCACGACACCGAGGTTCGGCACCAGCGTGGTGAACGGGTAGTCGGCGATCTTGGGCTTGGCCGCGGAGAGCACCGACACCAGCGAGGACTTGCCCGCCGACGGGAAGCCGACCAGCCCGACGTCGGCCACCGACTTGAGCTCGAGCACCAGCTCGTTCTCTTCGCCCTCCTCGCCGAGCAGCGCGAAGCCGGGCGCCTTGCGCGCCTTCGACGCCAGCGAGGCGTTGCCGAGGCCGCCGCGGCCGCCGCGGGCGGCGACGAAGCGCTGTCCGGCGCCGACCAGGTCGGCCAGCACCTCGCCCTTCCCGTCCAGCACGACGGTGCCGTCCGGCACCTTCAGCACCAGCTCGCCGCCGCGCTTGCCGTCCCGGTTGCTGCCCTCGCCCGGCTTGCCGCTGCCCGCCTTGGCGTGCGGGTGGAAGTGGAAGTCGAGCAGCGTGTGGACGTTGGCGTCCACCTCGAGCACGACGTCGCCGCCGTTGCCGCCGTTGCCGCCGTCCGGGCCGCCGAGCGGCTTGAACTTCTCGCGGTGCACCGAGGCGCAGCCGTGTCCCCCGTTGCCCGCGTGGACGTGCACGACGACCCGATCGATGAACTTGGACATAGGCCGATCATCCTCCCTCGAGGGTCGCGGGCCCGTCCGGCCCGATTCGGAAACGCGAAAGCGGGCCAGGGTGTCTCACCCTGACCCGCTGACTTGGTATTCGGAAGTGGCGGCGGCGTCAGGCCTGCGCCGGCTCCGGAACCACGATGTTCACGGTCTTGCGACCCCGCTTGGTGCCGAACGCCACCGCGCCCGTCGCCAGGGCGAACAGGGTGTCGTCGCCACCGCGGCCGACGTTCACGCCGGGGTGGAAGTGGGTGCCGCGCTGCCGGACCAGGATCTCGCCCGCCTGCACCGCCTGCCCGCCGAAGCGCTTCACGCCGAGGCGCTGGGCGTTCGAGTCACGACCGTTGCGCGAGCTGGACGCGCCCTTCTTGTGTGCCATGGCTGCTTCTCCTCGCCGATTACTTGATGCCGGTGACCTTCAGGACCGTCAGTGGCTGACGGTGACCCTGACGCTTGTGGTAGCCGGTCTTGTTCTTGAACTTGTGGATGCGGATCTTCGGGCCCTTGGTGTGCTCGACGACCTCGGCGGCCACATTGACCTTCGCCAGCTTGTCGGCGTCGGTGGTCAGATCGGCGCCGTCGACGACGAGGACCGGGGCGAGCTGCACCGCGGTGCCGACCTTGCCCTCGATCTTCTCGACCTTCACCAGGTCACCGACCGCGACCTTGTACTGCTTTCCGCCGGTCTTGACGATCGCGTACGTTGCCATCGGTCGGCTTCCTCCACTCGACTGTTTCTTCGTTCTCCCGCGGCGCGTCGGCGCCACGACTGTCTTCGGTGTCCTGCCCCTGATCGTGCGCAGCCGGGCTGCCCAAGCGATGCTCAGCGGGTTGTCGCACGATCCCGGTCGCGGCGCTGCGCGAAAGTCCGAAAGGACTTGACAGCAGCGCAAACATCGCCGGACAGCGACTGGGCAAGGTTACCAGAGGGCATCCTCGACCTCCCAATCGCCCCGGGACCACGGGTGATCCCGGGGCGAACGGGTCATTCGCCGTCGACCGGCGGACCCGCGGGGCGGCCGACCGCGCGGCGGCGCTGGCGGCCGCGCGGCACCTGGGCCGCCTCCTCGCCGACCGGGGCGGCCGGGGCGGGCTCGGCGGCGGGGGCCGCGCCGGAGAGCACGAAGACGGCGCCCGCGCTGTCCGTGCTCGGCGCGGCGGCCGATCGGGCCACCCGGCGGCGGCGGGAGGGCGGTGCGGACGCGCCGTTCACCTGGTCCGCCACCGCGGCGACGGCGTCGGCCGACGGCGCGTCACCCGGCTCGATCGCCGAGCGGGCCGCATCCGCGGCCTCGCCCGCCGCCGCGGCGGGCTCCGGTGCGGCGGCTGCCGCCCCGGCGTCCCGCTGCCCGGCATCAGCGACCGATGCGTCAGCAACCGGCTGCTCGACAACCGCCTGCTCGGCAACCGGCTGCGCGGCATCCGCCTCCTCGGCGGACTCCGCTGCTTCCGCGGCGGCATCCGCAACCTGCTGACCGTCGGCGATCTCCGCGGCGACCTCGGCGACATCCGCCGCGGAGGGCGCATCACCCGGCTCGATCGCCGAACTCGTCGCCGGATCGGCCTCGGCTTCGCCCGTCGCCTGACCTGCTGCAACCGGCTCACCGACGGTCCGCTCGGTTGCCGTGCGCTCGGCAGCCACCTGCGCGGTCGTCGCCGACTCCGCTGCCACCTGCTCGGTGGCCGCACGCTCCTCGGCGCCGGCCCGGCCGGCCCCGCGGGAGGCCCGCCTGCTGCGCCTGCGCCCACGGCCGCTGGGCACGTGCTCGGCGTCGTCGCCCGCGTCGGGCCCGGTGGTCCCCGCCCCGATCACGACCGCGACATCCGGGCCGGAGGGCGTGACGGCGGCCTCGTCGGCCCCGTCCGCGATATCGCTCGCGAGCACCTCGTCGCCCTGGTGCGCGGCGGCCATGGCCAGCGCGACCGGGTGCGCCCGCCGGGTGGCGGTGTCCTCGTCGTGCTCCGGCTGCGGGACGCCGTTGCCGGAGGGGGCGGGCGCCGCGGCGCCCTTGTCCCGGCCGCGCCGCCGCCGCGTCCCGCTCTCGCCGCGGCCACCGCGGCCACCGCCGCTCTCCTCCGGCGCGCTACCGCCGTCGACCGGGTAGCTGTGCACGATGAGCCCGCGGCCGTGGCAGTGCTCACAGGTGGTGGAGAAGGCCTCGACCAGCCCGGTGCCCAGCTTCTTGCGGGTCATCTGGACCAGCCCGAGCGAGGTCACCTCGGAGACCTGGTGCCGGGTGCGATCCCGGCCCAGCGCCTCGGTGAGCCTGCGCAGCACCAGGTCGCGGTTGGACTCCAGCACCATGTCGATGAAGTCGACGACGATCATGCCGCCGATGTCGCGCAGCCGCATCTGGCGCACGATCTCCTCGGCCGCCTCCAGGTTGTTCCTGGTGACCGTCTCCTCCAGGTTGCTGCCGCCCGACCCGGTGAACTTGCCGGTGTTGACGTCGACCACCGTCATCGCCTCGGTGCGGTCGATGACCAGCGTGCCGCCGGAGGGCAGCCAGACCTTGCGGTCGAGCGCCTTGGCCAGCTGCTCGTCGATCCGGTACGTCTGGAAGGCGTCGACGTTGCCGTTGTCGTGCCGGTGCACCCGGGACAGCATGTCCGGCGCGACCGTGCGGACGTAGTTCTCCACCGTGCTCCAGGCCCGGTCACCCTCGATGACCAGGTTGGAGAAATCCTCGTTGAAGAGGTCGCGGACGACCTTGACCAGCAGGTCGGGCTCCTCGTAGAGCGTCTTGGGCGCGCCGGAGCCGCCCTTCGCCGCCTCCTCGATGGTGCGCCAGGCGGCCTGCAGCCGCTCCACGTCGCGGGCCAGCTCGGCCGCGCTCACGCCCTCGGATGCGGTGCGGATGATGACGCCCGCGTCGTCGGGGACGATGTCGCGCAGGATCTCCTTGAGCCGCTTGCGCTCGGTGTCCGGCAGCTTCCGGCTGATCCCGGCCGACGTGCCGCTCGGCACGTACACCAGGAACCGGCCCGCCAGGCTGATCTGGGTGGTGAGCCGGGCGCCCTTGTGCCCGACCGGGTCCTTGGAGACCTGGACCAGCACCTGGTCGCCGGGGCGCAGCGCCTGCTCGATCTTGCGCTCGCGGCCGCCGAGCTTGGCGGCCTCCCAGTTCACCTCACCGGCGTAGAGCACGCCGTTGCGGCCGCGGCCGATGTCGACGAAGGCCGCCTCCATGCTCGGCAGCACGTTCTGCACCTTGCCCAGGTACACGTTGCCGACCATCGAGGCCTGGCCGGTGCTGGTCACGAAGTGCTCGACCAGGATGTCGTCCTCGAGCACCGCGACCTGGGTGGCGGTGGGATGGTCGGGGAAGGACTTCTCGCGCACCACCATGACCCGGTCGACCGCTTCGCGGCGGGCGAGGAACTCGGACTCGGTGAGGATCGGCGGGCGGCGCCGCCCGGCCTCCCTGCCGTCCCGCCTGCGCTGCCGCTTGGCCTCCAGCCGGGTGGAGCCGGAGATGCCCTGCACCTCGTCGACCGGCTTGCGGCTCTTGGCGCGCGGTTCGCGCTCGTGCACGACGGTGTTCGGCGGGTCGTCCTCGGAGGCGGCGTCGCCGGAGTCGGCGTCGCCGCCGACCTTGCGCCTGCGGCGCCTGCGGCGGCGCCTGGTCGCGCCCTCGGGCACGCCGGACTCGTCGTCATCGTCGTCGTCGGAGTCGTCGCCGTCGTCCGCCTTGACGTCGTCGGAGCGACCCCCGGTGTCGTCGGCGCGGTCGCCGTTGTCGCCGGCGCGGTCCCCGGTGTCGCGGGCGCGGCCCTCTGGCTCGTCCTCGCGCTGGTCGTCGTCATCGGACTCGGTGCGCTCGTCGTCGTCGCCGTCCGAGTTCTGCTCGCCCCTGCCGCGCCCGCGGCCGCGGCGGCCGCGGCGCCTGCGGCGCGGCTGGTCGTCGTCGTGCTCGCCGGACTCGCGGTCGTCGTCCTCGTCGTCGCCGTCGTCCGGCGCCTGCTCGGCACGGGCCTGCTCGGCCCTCCGGTCGTCCTCGGCCTGCTCGGCGCGGGCCTGCCGCGCGGCCTCGTCGCGGGCGCGTTCCTCCTCGCGGCTGCGCTTGGCGGCCTCGCGCTCGGCGCGGCGGCGTTTGCGCTCCTCCTCCGCCGCGGCGGCGTCCGGCGCCTGGAAGAGCGGGACGGCGACGGCGGCGGCGTCGTAGGCCGCGACCGGCTCCTCAGGCGTCTCCAGGTGCGTGAAGAGGCTGCCGTGCGCGGGGGTGTGCACCCGCTCCGGCGCGGCATCCGCGCCTCGGTTCCCGGTCTCGGCATCCGCGCCGGAGTCCCCGGTGGCGCTGGGCGCGCCCGCGGTGGGTTCCGCGCCGGAGGCACGGGTCGCGCGCCGCCTGCGGGTGGGCTTGCCGCCTGCGACGGGCTCGGCGACAGCGGGCGCACCGGCTGCGGCGTCACCCCCCGCGGACGTCTCGCCCGCAGGCTCCGCGATCGCGGGCTCGGCGGCGGACGCCGGTTCGGCTACCGCCGGGGCAACCCCCGGCGAACCCTCGGGATCCTGCTCGGCGAAGGCTTGGCGCACCGAGTGCGCGACGTCGCGGTCCACATTGGACTGCGCGCTCCGCGCCTCGGACCCCAGTTCGGTCAGTTTGGCCAGGATGCGCTTGCTCGTCGTGCCGAGCAGCTTGGCGAGGGCATGAACTCGGATTCGCTCCGGCAATTCTTCGGCATCCTGTTTTGTTGTGTGCAGCGGCTCTTTTTCGGCCACGAAGTCTCCTCGGGCCCCCGGGCGCGTCCCTCCCGGTACGGAGTGACGCGGCCGTCGCGGGGGCGTTGTCCCATCCACGCGCCTCGTCGGCGTGCGGTCAGTGGTCTCGCCCCGCGTGCCCGGTTATCACCTGGTCTGTCATCGGTCGGTCCAACTGGTCACGCGGAGCCTGGCTGTACGGCTGAACCCCGCGGCGTGAGCGCTCATCCAGCGTGCCGGGATGGCCCGCACCCAGATCGTGGGCGGGGCCGTGGCAGCGATGATCGGCATCGAACCGCGGTGTCATCCGGCCGAGTGCGCCGACCGCCGTTCGCGTACCTGCGCGAAGTCGGCGGCGTCGTCCACGGCCACAGCCAGTATCCCATACCGGACGCCGGGGGTTCGCCATCGGCGCTCGGGAACGGCGGGCGGGCGGCCGGGGTGCGGTGCGAAAGCACCGCGCACCCCGGGCCGCGGGCAGGCCGCGGGGCCGGTCAGCCCCTGGTTTCCGGGAACCAGAGCGCGATCTCGCGCTTGGCGGATTCGGGCGAGTCGGAGCCGTGCACCAGGTTCTCCTGGGTCTCCAGCGCGAGGTCGCCGCGGATGCTTCCGGTCACCGCCTTCTCCACCGGGTCGGTACCGCCCGCGAGCTGCCGGAACGCGGAGATGGCGCGCGGCCCCTCCAGCACGGCGGCGACCACGGGGCCGGAGGTGATGAACTCGATGAGGGAGCCGTAGAACGGCTTCTCGGCGTGCTCGGCGTAGTGGCTGCCGGCCAGCTCGGCGGAGACGTGCTTCAGCTCCAGTGCCGCGATCTTCAGGCCCTTGCGCTCGATCCGGGCGAGCACCTCGCCGACGAGGCCGCGGCGCACGCCGTCGGGCTTGATCAGTACCAACGTCTGTTCGGTCACGGCGCCGAGCCTAGGACACGAACCGCCCGGACACCCCATCGGCCACCGGGCGGCCCGCGCACCGCTAGGGTGCGGCGAGAACCGGACGGGAGGCGGGCGGAGTCGATGACGGCAGTGACGCGATGACGGCAGTGACGCGGCTGGTGGCGCTCGCGGCGGTGGCGCTCGCGGTCGCCACGGGCTGCGCCGAGCGGACCACGCCGGGGCAGAGCCTGCCGGTGCGGCACGAACCGGAGCCGCTGACCCAGCGCTTCCCCGGGCTCGGCGAGCCGGTGTCCACCGAGTGGGTCAGCTGGGACAACAACTCGGAGCGCGGCGCCGCGCCCGGCCCGAGCACGGTGTGGATCGAGGCCGTCGTCGAGCTGCGGCCGGACCGCGCCGGGGAGCTCCGGGCCCTGAGCCTGCTCACCGGCGAGGACCCCGACCTGCGCGACCCGCTGCGGCCGCTGCTGCCCGCGGGCCCGTTCCGCACCGGCCGCGCGCTGGACCGCGCGCTCACCGGCGAGACCGCCTCCGAGTGGTGGCCGCGGGCCTACCTGGAGGAGACCGGGAACCGCCTCGTCCTGCTCGCCGTGCTACCCGCCTGAGCGACGCAGCCGCTGGCTGGGCAGCAGCCCCTGGTCGTAGCGCTTCTTGACGTCGTGCCGCAGGATCAGCAGGAAGGCCCAGACGATCGCGAAGATCAGCCCGATCACGCCGATCGACAGGTGGAACAGCGCGCCCGCGATCACCAGCACCTGCAGCGCCAGGTTGAACGGGATCGCCCAGGACCGGCCCTGCAGCCCAGCGCCGAGGAACATCACCACGCCGAGCCCGACCAGGTAGATCCCGGAGACCCAGGTGATCCCGCCGCCGACGGTGGCGACCACCGGCAGCGCCAGCAGCACCACGATGGCCTCGAGCACGAGCGTCCCGGCCATGACGCCGCGGAACCCCTTCATGGGATCGGGCACTTCGGGCGCGGCCGCACTCGTGCCGGATTCCGGCGGCCCGCCCGATACCCCTTCGGCGCCGCGTTCCTGGCCTGACTCGCTCACGCCGGGTCCTTTCCGAACAGGGCGCGCGCGGCGCCCGCGGTGACCACCGACCCGGTGACCACCACCCCCGCGCCGGATACCGCCTCCCCCGCGTCGCCGACCTCCTCGGCCAGCGCGATCGCGGTCTCCAGCGCGTCCGGCAGGGTGGGCGCGGTGACCACGCGCTCGTCACCGAAGCGCTGCACCGCGAGGTCGGCGAGCGCATCCGCGTCGAGCGCGCGTGGCGAGCCGTTCTGCGTGACGACGATCTCGTCGAAGACCGGCTCCAGCGCCTCCAGGATGCCGGGCACGTCCTTGTCGCCGAGCACGCCGACCACCCCGACCAGCTTGCGGAAGTCGAACTCCGCGGTGAGCGTGGCGGCGAGCGCCCGCGCGCCCTCCGGGTTGTGCGCGGCGTCGACGAAGATGGTCGGCGCGTTGCGCATGCGCTCCATCCGGCCCGGGCTGGCCGCGGCGGCGAACCCGGCGCGCACCGCGTCGATGTCGAGCTGCCGGTCCGCGCCCGCCCCGAAGAACGCCTCGACCGCGGCCAGCGCGAGCACCGCGTTGTGCGCCTGGTGCTCCCCGTGCAGCGGAAGGAAGATGTCGTCGTAGACCCCGCCGAGCCCCTGCAGCTCCAGTTGCTGGCCGCCGACCGCGATCCGCCTGCCGAGGATCCGGAACTCCGACCCCTCGCGCGCCACCGCGGCGTCGACCTCGACCGCGCGGCGCAGCAACACCTCCATCGCCTCCGGCTGCTGCTCGGCGATGATCGCGACGGTGTCCCTCGGCACCAGGCCCTCCGGTGCCTTCTTGATGATTCCGGCCTTCTCGCCCGCGATGGAGGTGAGGTCGGGGCCGAGGTAGTCGATGTGGTCGAGCCCGATCGGGGTGATCACCGCGACCTGGCCGTCGACCACGTTGGTGGCGTCCCAGGTGCCGCCCATCCCGGTCTCCACCACGGCGACGTCGACCGGCGCCTCGGCGAAGGCCGCGAAGGCCATGCCGGTGAGCACCTCGAACTTGCTCAGGGCCGGGCCGCCCGCGGCGATCGAGCGGGCGTCGATCAGCTCCAGGTACGGCAGCAGCTCGCGGTACAGCTCGACGTAGCGGCCGGGGGTGATCGGCGCGTTGTCGACCGCGATCCGCTCGGTGGCCAGCTGCAGGTGCGGGCTGGTGATCCGGCCGGTGCGCCGGTGCAGCGCGGTGAGCAGCGCGTCGATCAGCCTGGTCACCGAGGTCTTGCCGTTGGTGCCCGCGACGTGGATCGCCGGGTAGCCGTGCTGCGGCGAGCCGAGCAGGTCCATCAGCGTGGAGATCCGGGTCAGCGACGGCTCGATCTTCGTCTCCGGCCAGCGCTTGTCGAGCTCGGCCTCGACCAGCGCCAGCTCGGCCAGCTCCACCGGCGAGGCGCCGGTGCCGAGCCTGGCGTCCGCGCCGAGCCGGGTCTCCGGGTCGGGGTTGCCGTCGGGCCCGGTCACCGCGCGCTCAGCTCGGCGAGGCGGGCGCCGATCCGCTCCACCTCGGCCGCGGCGACATCGCGCCTGGTCCGGATCTTGTCCACCACCGGCTCCGGCGCCTTGGCCAGGAAGGCCTCGTTGCCGAGTTTGGCGGTGGTGCCGGAGAGCTCCTTCTCCGCGGCGGCCAGGTCCTTCTCCAGCCTGCGGCGCTCGGCCGCCAGGTCGACGGTGCCCGAGGTGTCCACCCGGACGGTCACCGTCGTGGTGCTGAGCCGGACCTCGACCTCGGCGGTGGCGGCGAAATCCGCGTCCGCCGCGGTCAGCCGGGCCAGGCTGGTGATGCTCGCGCGGTGTGGGTCCAGCCCGGCCGCACCCAGCCCGTCCAGCACCGCGGCGACCCGCTGCTTGTCGGTGAGGCCCTGGTCGCTGCGGAACCGGCGGATCTCGGTGATCAGCCGCTGCGCGTCGGTGAGCCTGCGGGTCACCTCGGCGTCGGGGGCGACCCCGGTCGAGCGCGGCCACGGCGCGATCACCACCGACTCGCCGCCGGTCAGCGCGCGCCACAGCTCCTCGGTGACGAACGGGATCACCGGGTGCAGCAGCCGCAGCACCGAGTCGAGCACGTGGCCGAGCACCACCCTGGTGTTCTCGGCGCGCGCGTCGCTCTCGGCGAACTGCACCTTGGCCAGCTCCAGGTACCAGTCGCAGAGCTCGTCCCAGGCGAAGTGGTAGAGCGCCTCGCAGGCCTTGCCGAACTCGTAGCTGTCGAAGGCCGCGTCCACCTCGACGATCACCGAGTCCAGCCGGTCCAGGATCCACTGGTCGGCGTCGGTGCGGTCGGCGGGCAGGTCGCCGGTGCGGGCCCCGTTGATCAGCGCGAACTTGGTGGCATTGAAGAGCTTGGTGACGAAGCTGCGGGAGGCGAGCACGTGCGCGGGGCCGACCGAGAGGTCGCCGCCCGGCTGCGCGCCGCGGGCCAGCGTGAAGCGCAGCGCGTCGGCGCCGTAGTCGCGGACCCACTCCAGCGGGTCGATGCCGTTGCCCTTCGACTTCGACATCTTGCGGCCGTGCTCGTCGCGGATCAGCCCGTGCAGGAAGACGTCCTGGAACGGCACCTGCTTCTGCCCGGCGGGCTTGCCGTCGGTGAGCGGCGCGTCCTCGCTGACGTACATGCCGAACATCATCATCCGGGCGACCCAGAAGAAGATGATGTCGTAGCCGGTCACCAGCACGCTGGTCGGGTAGAAGCGCTCCAGCTCGGCGGTGTGTTCCGGCCAGCCCATGGTGGAGAAGGGCCACAGCCCGGAGGAGAACCAGGTGTCCAGGACGTCCGGGTCCTGCTCCCAGCCCTCGGGGGCGGTCTCGTCCGGGCCGAGGCAGGCCACCTCGCCGTCCGGGCCGTACCAGATCGGGATGCGGTGGCCCCACCACAGCTGGCGCGAGATGCACCAGTCGTGCATGTTGTCGACCCACTCGAACCAGCGCGGCTCCTGGCTCGCCGGGTGGATCACCACGTCGCCGTCGCGCACGGCGTCGCCCGCGGCCTCGGCCAGCGTCTCCACCCGCACCCACCACTGCATGGAGAGCCGCGGCTCGATCGGCTCGCCGCTGCGCTCGGAGTGCCCGACGCTGTGCAGGTAGGGCCGCTTCTCGGCGACCACGCGGCCCTCGCGGGCCAGCCGCTCGCGCACCGCGACCCTGGCCTCGAAGCGGTCCATGCCGTCGAACTCGGTGCCGGTCCCGGTGATCAGGCCGCGCTCGTCCATGATCGTCGGCATCGGCAGGTCGTGCCGGAGCCCGAGCTCGAAGTCGTTCGGGTCGTGCGCGGGGGTGATCTTCACCGCGCCGGTGCCGAACTCCGGGTCGACGTAGTCGTCGGCGACGATCGGGATCTGCCGCCCGGTGATCGGGTGCTCGATCGTCGTGCCGACCATCGCCCGGTACCGCGGATCCTCCGGGTGCACCGCGACCGCGGTGTCACCGAGCATGGTCTCCACCCGGGTGGTGGCCACCACCACGTGCGGCTCGGCGTCGTCCAGCGAGCCGTAGCGCAGCGAGACCAATTCGCCGGGGACGTCCTCGTACTTGACCTCGATGTCGGAGATCGCGGTGCGCAGCGCGGGCGACCAGTTCACCAGCCGCTCGGCGCGGTAGATGAGCCCGGCGTCGTAGAGCCGCTTGAAGATGGTCTGCACCGCGCGGGAGAGGCCGTCGTCCATGGTGAAGCGGTCGCGGCCCCAGTCGACGCCGTCGCCGAGCGCGCGCATCTGCCACTGGATGGCGCCGCCGGACTCGCGCTTCCAGTCCCACACCTTGTCGATGAAGAGCTCGCGGCCGAAGTCTTCCTTGGTCTTGCCGTCCACCGCGAGTTGCTTCTCCACCACGGACTGGGTGGCGATGCCGGCGTGGTCCATGCCGGGCAGCCAGAGCACCTCGTAGCCCTGCATGCGTTTGCGGCGGGTGAGCGTGTCCATGACGGTGTGGTCGAGGGCGTGGCCCATGTGCAGGTTGCCGGTGACGTTGGGCGGCGGGAGGACGATGGAGTACGGCGGCTTGCCGCTCGCCGGATCGGCGGCGAAGTATCCAGCGGCTACCCAGCGCTCGTACATCGGCGACTCCACCTCGCCGGGATTCCAGCTCTTGGGGAGTTCTTCGGCACGATTACGCGAACTGTCGGGGGCTGTGCTGGTCACGCCGTGATTCTACGGATACCGCCCGAGACGATAGATCGGCGGGGCGTCCGATGGATGAGGGACACCGGACGCCCCGCCGACACCCCTGAGCTTACCGGCGATCATCCGCCGGACGGAGTATCCACAGGGGATTCTCAGCTTCCGAAAACCGGCCGCCTAGCTGGGAATTCTCCGTCTCGCCGGGGCCGTATCCGATACGTCCTTTTCCGAGGTCGGCGGATTCGGTCGGTGCCCCGTACCGGCGAGTAGCCGGGGCGGTCCGCGGGGCCGCGATGCCGAAAGCCTGGTGATCCCAGGGTTTTCCCGGTTGCCGAAGCGGCTTTCGATGGGGAGTCTGGAAGGGGTGAACCCCCCGCTGGAGATTGCATCGGTCTCATCGCCCGAGCCCGATTTGCCCGTTGTGCGGGCCTTCGCACTCGCGCCGCACACGTTGCACGATCTGCGCAGGCACGGCGAAACCGGCGGCGCCGTCGGCGAATTGCGCTATCCGGCGCGGGCCGCGCTGGTCGTCGCGGGCATCCCCGGCGCGGGCAAGAGCACCGCGCTGCACACCTTCTTCGGCACCGAGCCGGACGCCGACGCCCCCGCGCGCACCGAGCGCGGCGCCGTCGTCGTCGATTCGCACCAGGCCAGGGTGCGCTGGCGGCGCAGCCTGGCCTGGCTGCCGTACCCGCTGTGGCGGCCGGTGGTGCACGTCGCGCACTACCGCGCGGTGCGCGCGGCGCTGCGCGGCGCGGCCGGGCCGGTGGTGATCCACGACTGCGGGACCTACCGCTGGGCCAGGCGGATGATCGCCCGCTGGACCGCGGAGGCGGGGCGGGAGCTGCACGTCGTCATGCTCGACGTCGCGCCCGAGGTGGCGCGGGCGGGGCAGCGGGCGCGCGGGCGGCGGATCAATCCGGTCACCTTCGCGCTGCACTGCAGGCGCTGGCGCGGGCTGGTCGCCGACGCGGTCAGCGACACCGCCGCGCCCGGACGGACGACCTCTGCCGTGCTCACCGACCGCGCGGCGCTGAACCGCCTGCAGCGCATCGTCTTCGAGGACTGAGATCCGCGCACTCCCGCCGCCGGATCGCGGCGACGGCCCGCACGGGCCACAGTCTCCGTGGTGCCCGCCGAGGCGGTGAACCAGAGCCCGCACCGCGCCGGAGAACGGGTGCACGCACGCGCTCCGCGCGGTTCGCCGTCGGCCCCGCGCACGCGGCCCACCTCGGTCTAGCTCGGCACCAGGACGCGCAGGGCGGCGGGGACGGCGCGCACGGTGATCGGCAGCTCGCCCGCCGGTTCGCCGTCGGCGGTGGCGGGGGCGCCGGGCGCGGTGAGCGTCACCTCGGCCACCCGCAGCTGGGTGGTGGCCGGGTGGTCGATCCGCCTGCCCGCGGAGAGCGCGGGGAGCAGGCGCAGCATCTCCAGCCGGGAGACCGCGCCGACCACGGTGAGGTCGAGCAGCCCGTCGTCCGGTTCGGCGTCGGGGCAGATCAGCATGCCGCCGCCGTAGGTGCGGGTGTTGCCGATCGCCACCATGACGGCCTCGGTCTCCAGCACGGCGCTGCCGTCGGCGGTGGCCGGGTTGTCCAGGGCGCCGGGGGCGAGCCCGGCCAGCTCCAGCCGGTAGGGCACGCCGAGCCCGCTGCCCAGCTCGGCGAGCGCGGCCACGGTGTAGCGCAGCGAGCCGCGCGGCCTGCGCATGGCATTGGCGCGCAACGTCACCCGCGCGTCGAAGCCGGTGCCGGCGACGGTCACGAACCACTGCTCCCCCGCGGCCCCCTCGATCAGCCCCAGATCGAGCGTGCGGACGTTCCCGGCGAGCAGCAGGTCGACCGCCGCGACCGGGTCGTCCACCGGGATGCCGAGTTCGCGGGCCAGGTCGTTGCCGGTCCCGGCGGGGACGAGCCCGAGCGCGACCCCGGTGTTCGCCAGCGCGGGCAGCAGCACGTTGACCAGCCCGTCGCCGCCGACGCAGACCACCGCGTCCGGCCGCGGCTCCCGGCCGCGCACCGAATCCGTCACCAGCCGCACCGATTCGGCCGCCGTCGCGGCCCGCACCTCGGTGATCTCGGCGCCGCGCTCGGTGAGCGCGGCTAGCGTGGCACCTGCGACGCCGTGCCCGCGCCCGGCCCCGGAGTGCGGGTTGGTCACGACGGTGACCCGGCGGATCACGGCAGCAGCTTTCCGGGGTTGAGGATGCCCGCCGGGTCGAGCTCGCGCTTGACCGCGCGCAGCACCCGCACGCCGAGATCGCCGATCTCCGCTGACATCCACGCGCGGTGGTCGGTGCCGACGGCGTGGTGGTGGGTGATGGTCCCGCCGTGCCCGGTGATGGCGTCGCCCGCCGCGGTTTTCGCGATCGCCCACTGCTCGGCGGGATCGTCGAGCTGCTTGGCGACCACGGTGAAGTAGAGCGAGGCGCCGGTCGGGTAGGTGTGCGAGACGTGGCACATGACCAGCGGCGGCGTGCCCTGCCCCTGCAGCGCCGCGGTGAGCGCGGCGGTGACGGCGGCCTTGAGCGCGCTCAGGTTCGACCAGGTGGTCGCGGTCTCCAGCGTCTCGCAGAGCACCCCGACGTCGAGCAGCGCGTCGCGCAGGTAGGGCGCGCCGAAGCGGCCGTGCTCCCAGTCGCGCGCCGGTTGCGGCCCGAGCGCGGTGCCGCCCGCGGCCGTCAGCAGGGCGTGCGCCTCGGCGGAGCGGGCGGCCACGTGCGCCGCGCTGCCCTCGACGGTGGTCACGGCGAGGCAGCCGGCCACGGCGCCGCCGCCGATATCGCCGGAGCGGGCCAGGTTCACCCCGGTCTCGGCCTCGTCGGAGAGCCGGAGCACGGTCGGCGACGCGCCCGCCTGCACCACAGAACGGAGTGCGGCGGCGCCGGTTTCGAAGTCGGGGAAGGACCATGCCTGGTACTCGACCGCGGCGGGGATCGGATGCACCCGCAGCGTCACCGCGGTGAGCACGCCGAGCGTGCCCTCGGAGCCGAGGAAGAGCGCGCGCAGGTCGGGGCCCGCCGCCGAGGCGGGGGCGCGGCCGAGCGCGAGCGTGCCAGCCGGGGTGGCGACGGTGAGCCGCTCCACCATGTCGTCGAAGCGGCCGTACCCGGCCGATGCCTGCCCGGACGAGCGGGTCGCGGCGAAGCCGCCGATGCTGGCGAACTCGAAGCTCTGCGGGTAGTGGCCGAGCGAGAGGCCGTGCCCGGCCAGCAGCGCCTCCGCCTGCGGGCCGGTGAGCCCGGCGCCGAGGGTCGCGGTGCCCGCGACGGGGTCGACCTCGGTCAGCCCGTCCAGCCTGCGCAGGTCGAGCGCGATGACCGCCGCGCAGTCGCCGCGCAGCGGCTGCACCCCGCCGACCACGCTGGTGCCGCCGCCGAACGGGACCACGGCGATCTTCAGGTCGGCGCAGAAGGAGAGGAGCGCGAGCACCTCGTCGTGGCTGCCGGGGAAGACCACCGCGTCCGGCGCCTCCTGGGTGCCGGTCGCGCGGCGGCGCAGCAGGTCGGGGGTGCTCTTGCCGCCCGCGTGGCGGAGCCGGTCGCGGTGCTCCGTCGACACGTGCTCGGCGCCGGTCACCGCGCCGAGCCCGGCGAGCAGCGCCGCGGGCAGGGCGGGCTCCGGTAGTGGCACGCCGCCCTCATCGCGGCGCGCCACCGGCTCCCCCGAAACCCCGAAAACCTGGGTGACCAGGCTCCGGACCTGCTCCGGGAGCGGCTTGTGCCCGGCGGGGACCCCCCAGGCGTCCCACACCATACCCGGTGCGGACGCCGTCCGGTCGGTCTCGGCCGCGGGATTCCTCGTCTCCACCATGCGTTACAGTGTGACACGAACTGTCAAGCAGTAAGCCGAGGGGAAACGTGCCGGAACCCGAGACCGTCGACCACGCGATCTTCCGCGCCGCGCGCGACTGCGTTGCCGAGTTCGGGGTGCGGCGCACCACGCTCACCGAGGTGGCGCGGCGGGCCGGGGTGAGCAGGCCGACGGTCTACCGGCGCTGGCCGGACACCGGCTCGCTCATCGCGGAGCTGCTGGTCCGCGAGCTCCGCGAGATCGTCGCGACGAGCATGCCCGCCGCCGGCGACGCCAGGGCGAGGCTGGTGACCGGCGTGGTCGGCGGCGCGCGGCTGGTGCGCGCGAACCCGCTCTTCATCAAGATCTTCCGCACCGACACCGACCTCATGCTCACCTACGTCTTCGGCAGGCTCGGCCGGAATCAGCGCGCCCTGATCGAGCTCTTCGCGGCCGCCGTCGCCGACGGCGCGCGGGACGGCTCCATCCGCGCGGGCGAGCCGGAGCGGATGGCGACCATGCTGCTGCTCATCGTGCAGTCCGCGGTCCAGTCGGCGGGCACCGTCGCCGAGCTGCTCGACGGCCCCGCGCTCGACACCGAGCTCACCCGCGCCGTCGACGGCTACCTGCGGCCCGACCGAGAGGAAAACCCATGACCGGCGATTCCGCCCTCAACGCCGCCCGCCGCGCCCGCGAGCTGGCCGCGCTCGGCGCCGACCCCGCGGTCGACGTCCTGGTGATCGGCGGCGGCGTGACCGGTGCCGGGGTGGCGCTCGACGCGGCGAGCCGCGGCCTGCGCACGGTGCTCGCCGAGCGCGCCGACCTGGCCTTCGGCACCAGCCGGTGGAGCTCCAAGCTGGTGCACGGCGGGCTGCGGTACCTGGCCTCCGGGCAGGTCGGGATCGCGCACGAGAGCGCGGTCGAGCGCGGCATCCTGCTGGAGCGGACGGCACCGCACCTGGTCCGCCCGCTGCCGCAGGTGGTGCCGCTGCTGCCCGGGATCGGCGGCGCGCAGCGCGCCCTCGTCCGGGCCGGTTTCGCCGCGGGCGACGTGCTGCGCCGCGGCGCGGGCACCGGGGCGGCCACGCTGCCCCGCTCGCGCCGGATCGCCGCCGCCGAGACGCTGCGGCTGGCGCCGACCGTGCGCCGCGCCGGGCTGCGCGGCGGGTTACAGGCGTGGGACGGGCAGCTGGTGGACGACGCCAGGCTGGTGGTCGGGCTGGCGCGCACCGCGGCGGCGCACGGGGCGCTGGTGCTCACCCGGGTCGCGGCCGAGCGCGGCGGTGCGGTGCTGCGCGACACGCTCTCCGGCGAGACGCTCGAGCTGCGGCCGCGGGTGGTGGTGAACGCGGCCGGGGTGTGGGCGGACACCGTCGACCCGAGCATCTCGCTGCGGCCGAGCCGGGGCACGCACCTGGTCTTCGACGACGCGGCGTTCGGCGGGCTGAGCGCCGCGCTCACCGTGCCGGTGCCGGGCAGCGTCGGGCGCTTCGTCTTCGCGCTGCCCGCCCCGCACGGCCGGGTCTACCTCGGGCTCACCGACGAGGATGCCCCCGGGCCGGTGCCGGACGTGCCCGAGCCGACCGACGGCGAGGTCGAGTTCCTGCTCGACGTGGTGAACACGGTGCTGCGGGAGCCGCTGTCGCGCGGCGATATCCGCGGCAGCTTCGCCGGGCTGCGCCCGCTGCTGCGCACCGAGGGCGGGGCCACCGCCGACATCTCGCGCAGGCACGCGGTGCTGGTCTCGCCCACCGGCATGGTGACGGTGGTCGGCGGCAAGCTCACCACCTACCGCCGGATGGCGGAGGACGCCGTCGACACCGCGGTGCGGACCGCCGGGCTGACCGCCGGTCCGTGCCGGACTCGCGACCTCCCGCTGGTCGGCGCGGTCTCCGGCGCGGCGCGGGACCGGCTCGTCGCGCCGCAGCGGCTGCTGGAGCGGTACGGCGCCGAGGCGCCGCTCGTCGCCGGGGCGGGCTCGGCCGAGCCGATCGCGCCGGGGAGCGACGTCACGCACGCCGAGTTCGCCTTCGGCATCGGCCACGAGGGCGCGCTCTCCCCGGACGACCTGCTCGACCGGCGCAGCCGGATCGGGCTCGTCGCCGCCGACCGGGAAGCGGCCCTGCCCGCCGCCGAAGCGGCCTTCGGCTGAGCACCGGCGGGCCGCGCGCCGCCGGCTGAGCGCAGGCGGCCGTGCACCGCTCCTGCTCGGCGGTGCGGCGCACGACCGCGCCTTGCCTGGCGGTGCAGCGCACGACCGCTCCTGCTCGGCGGTGCGGCACACGGGTGACTCTCGGCTAGCCGGGCAGGGCCCGCCAGTCGGCGAGTTCGGCGCGCATGCAGGCGCGCGGCCAGTGGTCGAGGCCGTGCGCGGCCTCGGCGGCACGCAGGGCGCGCAGCCCCGGCGTCTCCTCGCCGGGCGCGAGGAAGCGGAAACCGAGCCGCCGGTAGTACGGGCCGTTCCACGGCACCTCGACGAAGGTGGTCAGGGTGAGCGCGGTCAGGCCGCGCGACAGTGCCCACGCGGCGGCGTGGTCGAGCAGCCTGCGGCCGATGCGGCTGCCGCGCAGCGCCGGGTCGACCGAGACCTGGTCCACGTGCGCGGCGCCGTCGACCAGGTCGAGGACCAGGTAACCGGCCGGGCCGTCCGTATCCCAGACCCAGGCCCGCTCGGCCCGGACGTACTCGCCGAGCACCTCGAGCGCGGGCGGATCGTCCTCGGCCACCGCGTGCATGCCGAGCGCCGCGAAGGGCACCCCCGCGGCTTTTTCGAGCTCCTGCAGGATCGGCAGGTCGGCGGGGACGGCGGGGCGGATCACGGGAGGCACCCTAACCGCGCGGCCCGGTCCGGCGCGCCCCTTTTCGCCCGGTGCGGACAACCGCTGCGGTGCCCTTCGCCACCCGCCGACCGGGCTCGGGGCCAGGGGCCCGCCTCTATGCTGGCTGGGGATGTCCCGGGAAGGAGGGCGCGAATGCGCAGTGAAACGTCCACCGTCGGGATCGTTCCCGGCGCGGGGCTCGTCGCCCGCTTCGGCGGGGTCGTCGTCTTCCTCGCGAGCGCGAACGCCGCCACCGACCGGATCCTGGGTGCCGTGCGCGCGGCCGCCGATGGCGAGCGGCCCGGGCCCGCTATCGCGCAGCGGCTCGCCGCCGTGGTCTTCGCCGGGAGCGCGGAGCCGCCGCCGTTCGGCGTTGTCGCGCCGACTCCGGACGGCACGCTGCTACTGCTCCGCGGGCCGGTGAGCGCGCAGCTGCACGGCGCGGAGGGGGTGCGCACGCTCTCCGGTGAGCGCGCCTTCACCTGGGTCGACGAGATCGTCCGCGAGCCGGTGCGCACCGTCTCGGTCGGCCCCGACGAGGCGTTCCCGCTCACTGTCGCCGCGCACAGCGACCTGCGCGAAGGTGTGGTGCCCGGCGGCGGTTTCGTGCTGCGCGCGGCCCTGCGCAAGGTCGGTGGGCGCAAGGCCGTCACCCGGCGCGCCCCGAAACCCGCCGCTGGGCCGACGGAGCCGCCCCCTACCCAGGCCTCCGGCTTCGTCGCCACCCCCGAGCCCACCGGCGCCGGGCCCGCTGTCTCGGCGGGTCCGGCCACCGCCGCGGAAGCCGCCCTGCCCGGCACGGCCTCGCTCGCCGAGCCCGGCACGACCGTCCGGGTCGGCAAGGGAAGGCAGAAAGCAGCGGGCAACCGTCCCGCGACCGGTCACGCGGCAGCGTCGTCGCCGGCCACCGGCCACGCAGCCGCGGGAAATCCGCCCGCGCCCACCTACTCCGTCGCCGACGCCGCGCCCGCGACCGGCCACGCGAGACCCGCCCCCGCGACCGGCCACACCGCCGCCGGGTCCCCCGCCGCAACGGGCCACACCGCCGCAGCCACCGGCCACGCTCCCGCCGGATCACCGGCAACCGGCCACGCCCCCGGATCACCGGCAACCGGCCACGCCGCCGGATCACCGGGAACCGGCCACATCGCCGGATCGCCGGCAACCGGCCACGCCGCCGGATCGCAGGCAGCCGCGGGAACCCCGACGGGCCACAGCCCGGCCGGAACGCCCTACGCCACCAGCCACTCCCCGGCCGGAACATCGGCCGCGAGCGCCAACTCCCCGGCCGGCGCACCCCTGCCCACCGGCCACACCTTCCCGGACAACGCCGACGTCGACCCCACCGCCAAGGCCCCGCCCCGGCCCGACCCTCCGCGCCCCCTCGCCTGGTCCCAGGTCCCGGACGGCCCACACACCTTCGCCCCGCACACCGGCAGCGCACCCCCGTCCGCCCGCATGTTCCCCCCGCGCCAGGGCGAGGCCCCGGGCCGGGACGCCAAGGGCCGGGTGGCACTGCGCAAGGCGACGGGCAGCGGAACCAGGGTGATGCCGGTGGTGACGGACCCGGAGAGCGGCGCGCTCGGCGCCCTGCTCGTGGACGGCACCGCGTATCCGCTGGACCGCCCGTACGTCATCGGCCGCGGCCCGCAGACCGACGCCGCCGTCAAGGCCGCCGTCGCCGCGCCGCTGGTGCTCCCGCGCGACCGGCACGTCTCCCGGGTGCACGCCTACGTCGACATCGACAACGGCAATGTCTTCGTCCGCGACGCCGGGACCGGCGCGGGCACCTTCGTCGCGGCGCCGGGCACCGACGAGTGGGCGCGCATCGGCACCGACCGCACCGAACTCCCGCCGGGGGCACGGGTGCGGATCAGTGACCGGGTCCTCACCTACCTCCCCGACCAACCGCACTGACACATCCCACGATTTGGCGGATAGTGTCGGGTATGCATCGCAACAGCCCGCGGACCGACATCGACGAAGCCGCGCTCGAGGTCAGCGCGCCGAAGCAGCAGGCGGCCGGGGTCACGGCGGTGGCGGTGGCGCTGAAGCGCTCGGTCGAGGAGATGGGCGTCGTCCGCACCGCCCGCACCCTGACCAGGCTGAACCAGGTGCACGGCTTCGACTGCCCCGGCTGCGCCTGGCCGGAGCCGTCCGGCCACCGGCGGCCCGCCGAGTTCTGCGAGAACGGCGCGAAGGCGGTGGCCGAGGAGGCCACGCTGCGCACCGTCGACCCGGCGTTCTTCGCCGAGCACTCGATCGCCGACCTGGCGGGCAAGTCGGGGTACTGGCTCGGCCAGCAGGGCCGGATCACGCACCCGATGGTGCTGCGCGAGGGCGACACCCACTACCGTCCGATCGCCTGGGACGAGGCATATCGCCTGGTCGCCGCGGCCCTGCGCGCCCTCGACTCCCCGGACGAGGCGGTCTTCTACACCTCCGGCCGCACCGCCAACGAGACCGCCTTCCTCTACCAGGCCCTGGTCCGCGCCTACGGCACCAACAACCTGCCGGACTGCTCGAACATGTGCCACGAGTCCTCCGGCACCGCGCTCACCCGCTCGATCGGCATCGGCAAGGGCTCGGTCTCGATCGACGACTTCCCGAAGGCCGACCTGATCATCGTGGCCGGGCAGAACCCGGGCACCAACCACCCGCGCATGCTCAGCGCGCTGAGCGACGCCAAGCAGGCGGGCACGACCGTGGTCGCGGTGAACCCGCTGCCGGAGGCCGGGCTGCTCGCCTTCCGCGACCCGCAGACCCCGCGCGGCCTGACCACCGGCGTCGAGATCGCCGACGACTTCCTGCAGATCCGGCTCGGCGGCGACATGGCGCTCTTCCGCGGCCTGGCCCGGCTGCTCTTCGAGGCCGATGACCGCGCGCCCGGCACCGTGCTCGACCGCGAGTTCATCGAGCGGCACACCGCGGGCTTCGCCGAGTACGAGCGCCACGCCCGCGCGGCCGACCTCGCCGAGGTCGAGCAGGCCACCGGGCTGACCCGCGCGCAGCTGGAGCGCACCGCGCAGCGGCTGGCCGAGTCGCGCGGCACCATCATCTGCTGGGCCATGGGGCTGACCCAGCAGGCGCACGGCGTCGCCACCATCGAGGAGGCCACCAACCTGCTGCTGCTGCGCGGCATGATCGGCAAGCCGGGCGCCGGGGTCTGCCCGGTGCGCGGCCACTCGAACGTGCAGGGCGATCGCACCATGGGCATCTGGGAGCGGATGCCGGAGCCGTTCCTCGCCGCGCTCGACCGCGAGCTCGGCATCACCAGCCCGCGCACGCACGGTTTCGACACCGTCGACGCCATCCGGGCCATGCGTGACGGCAGGGCGAAGTTCTTCATGGCCATGGGCGGCAACTTCGCCTCCGCCTCGCCGGACACCGAGGTCACCGAGGCCGCGCTGCGCTCCTGCGGGCTGACCGTGCAGGTCTCCACCAAGCTCAACCGCAGCCACGTGGTGCACGGCCGGACCGCGCTGATCCTGCCCACCCTCGGCCGCACCGACGCCGACCTGCAGGGCGGCGAGCGGCAGCAGGTGTCGGTCGAGGACTCCATGTCGATGGTGCACCTGAGCACCGGGCGGCTGCGGCCGGTGAGCGGAGAGCTGCGCAGCGAGGTCGCCATCGTCTGCGAGCTGGCGGCGGAGCTCTTCGGCCCGGAGCACCCGGTGCCGTGGGGCGAGTTCCGCCGCGACTACGACCGGATCAGGGACGCCATCGCCCGGGTCGTCCCCGGCTGCGCCGATTACAACGCCAAGGTGCGCTCGCGCAACGGTTTCCAGCTGCCGCACCCGCCGCGCGACGCGCGCGAATTCCACACCGGCACCGGCAGGGCGAACTTCGGGGTCAACGACCTGACCTGGCTCCCGGTGCCGGAGGGGCGGCTGATCCTGCAGTCGCTGCGCAGCCACGACCAGTACAACACCACCATCTACGGCCTGGACGACCGCTACCGCGGCGTGCGTAACGCGCGCCGGGTGGTGCTGGTGCACCCGGACGACATCGCCGGGCTCGGCCTGGAGCCGGAGCAGCTGGTCGACCTGGTCTCCGAGTTCACCGACGGCGTCGAGCGCCGGGTGGTCGCCTTCCGGGTGGTGCCCTACCCGACCCCGCGCGGCAACGCCGCCGCCTACTACCCCGAGACCAACCCGCTGGTCCCGCTCGACCACGTGGCGGCCGGCTCGAACACCCCGGTCTCCAAGGCGGTCGTGATCCGGATCGAGCCGCACGTGCACGTCGGAGCCCCCGCGTGAGCCGGGTGACCGCGCGCCGCCGGATGCGCCGCATCACCCCGGCCGGGCAGATCACCAGGCCGGATTCGCTCGCGGTCGAGGAGCCGCTGGAGATCCGGGTGAACGGGCAGTCGCTCACCATCACCATGCGCACGCCGGGCAGCGACTTCGACCTGGTGCACGGCTTCCTGCTGGCCGAGAACGTCATCGCGACCGGCGACGACGTGGTGAGCGCGCGGTATTGCGCCGGCACCGACGACCAGGGCCGCAACACCTACAACGTGCTGGACGTGCAGCTGCGGCACGCGGCGGCGATCCCCGCCCGCAAGGTGCTCACCACCGGTGCCTGCGGACTCTGCGGCCGCACCGCGCTGGACCAGGTGCAGACCAGCACCGCGTACCCGCTGACCGGCGACGGCCCGGTGGTCCCGCCGGAGGTGCTGGCCGGGCTGCCGGACGCGCTGCGCGCCGAGCAGTCGGTCTTCGACGCCACCGGCGGGCTGCACGCCGCCGGGCTCTTCACCCCGGCGGGCGAGGTGGTCTGCGTGCGCGAGGACATCGGCAGGCACAACGCGGTGGACAAGGTGGTCGGCTGGGCGCTCCGCGAAGGCCGGGTGCCGCTGTACGACCTGCTGCTCGTGGTGAGCGGCCGCGCCTCCTTCGAGCTGGTCCAGAAAGCGGTGCTGGCCGGGATCCCGCTGCTGGCCGCGGTCTCCGCCCCGAGCTCGCTCGCCGTGGACCTGGCCGTGGAGTCCGGCCTCACCCTCGTCGGCTTCCTCCGCGGCGAGACCATGAACATCTACGCGGGCGAGCAGCGCATCCGCACCGCCGACGAGCAGCGCCTCGAGACCTCGGCGCGCCCATCTTGAGCCTGCCGGGGTAGTCACCGCCGCACCTCCGCTGCCGCGCAATGCGGCAGGTCAGCAAGGCGCGCACCCGGGCATCACGCGCGGGCGGACAACCCGGGAATCACGCGCGGGCAGGCTGCCCGGGAAATCACGAGTGGGCAGGCTGCCCGGGAAATCACGGGTGGGTGAGCTGCTCGCAGTTCGCCGGGTAGCGCTTCCCGGCCGTCAGAACCCCGACCAAGCGCCTCGCGCGGAGATATGCTCCAGCGCCTTGACCACGGCGGGGGCGCAGCGATGCGCGTCCTCCGGCCCGAACCACGCCAGCTCCGCGATCTCCGCCGCCGGGGCGGGAACCCCGTGCCCCGGCGCGGTGAAGCAGTGCATCTCGACCAGGGTCCCGGGAAGCCCGTGGGCCGGCGCGGTGATCGTCACCACGGGCGTGATCCCGTGCGGTTCCAGGTCGACGCCGACCTCCTCGCGCACTTCGCGTACCAGTGCGCGGGCCAGGGTCTCCCCCGGCTCCGGCTTGCCGCCCGGCAGGTAGAAGGCGTCCCTGCCTTCGGTCCGGACGGCCAGCAGCCTGCGCTCCCGCAGGCAGAGCCAGGCCACGGAGGTGAGCGTCGATTCCCCGGTCATACCTGGAAAATGTAGTGCGTCAGGGAGCGAGCGCGTCGAGCAGCGCGGCCCGCTGCCGCGCACCGAGGCCACCGATCCGGCGGTCCTCGGGGATGTCGGCCTGGTCGAGCAGCTTCGCGGCCTTGACCGGGCCGACCCCGGGCAGTGCCTTGATGACGGCGGCCACCTTGGTCTTCTTGACCAGCTCGTCCGAGTCCGCCTTCTTCAGGAGATCGGCGACGCTCACCTTGCCGGACTTCACCTTGCCGATCAGCTCCGAGCGTGCCTTCCGAACCGCCGCCGCCTTGGCCAGCGCTTCCGAGCGTTGTTCGGCGGTCATCGTGGGCAGTGCCATTTCTCCTCCGCTTTCACTCGTCACATCGAACATCTGAATCAACCGGACCGATTAGACAGCACCGGATCGGCGCCGAACGGCCGACACACCGGAAAAACGCGGTGCGAACGCGATGAATCCCGCCGTCATAGCCCGTCTGCACCGATATGAGGTAACGCACTCTCCCGGCAATCCGACATTCGGGTAGGGCATCGGAACACCGGGTTCAACGGCGAACCCGAGGGAATCGACGACGCTTCCCACTCCTGTTCCGGACCGAGCCTGCCGCGCACACTGCTACCCTGCGAACTAGAACACGTTTCATTTTCCGCTCGGAAACAGAGGTTGGCATGGCACAGCAGATCCGCGACGTGGTGCTCAGGTACGTCGAACTGGTCGGGTCCGGTTCGACCGCGGATATCGTGGCGCTCTACGCCGACGACGCCGTGATCGAGGATCCGGTCGGCACCGAGCCGAAGAAGGGCCATGCCGAGATCGCCGCGTTCTACGACGTCATCACCGGCCTGGAGCGCTCGACCGAGCTCGCTGAGGGCACCGTGCGCGCGGTGGAGGGGCACGCCGCCTTCCAGTTCACGCTGACCACGAAGTTCGGCGACCAGAGCTTCGTGGTCTCGCCGATCGATGTCATGGAGTTCGACGCCGACGGCCGGATCACGCACATGCGGGCCTACTGGGGCCAGGACGACATGAAGGTCGAGGGGTAGGGGCCGGGGTCAGGGCCGACCCGGCCGGGGCCGGCCACACGGCCGAGCCGCTAGCGGACGAACCCGCCATGCCGCCGGCGCGACCTGGCACCCAGCCCGTCCGGCGCTAGCTCGTCCGCGCCGCCAGCGCGGCCGCCGCGGCGAGGTCCGCCACGGTCCGGAGCGGAGGCTGTACCTCGGCGACGGCCAGCAGCCGGTCGACGCACGGGGTACCGGCCAGCACGCACAGCGAGCGCCCGACTTCCTCGAGCTCGGCGCGGATGTCGAGCAGCGCGCGCAGCCCGGCGCTGCCGAAGAAGGTGACCTTGGAGAGATCCACCGCGACCAGCGGGGCGGGCAGATCCAGCGCGGTGCCGAGCCTGCGGGCGAAGATCTCGGCGGTGTAGCCGTCGACATCGCCGGCGACGGCGCAGAGCGTCAGGGCGGCGCCCGGGTGGGTGACCGCGACGCGGAGCCGGTCTGCGGGGCTGCCGCGCTTGGCCGCGGGGGCCGGCGGTGCGGTGGGCTGACGGGGTGGGGCGAGAACGATCATGAGGACCTCGGTCCTGTGCGTTCGCGTCGACCGGGGTCGGCGGGGCGGAGCGCCCCGGGATCAGCGCCTCGAAAGGAATGCCTCGGAACTGGGCTGGTGTATCTCAACCTTCCCCACCGAGTACCCGCTGTGCGACCTCGCTACACCGAATGTTTCCGCCTGCCCCGGGCGAGCAGCTCGCCCGGGGAGCGCGGGAAACCTACGCCGACTTCTCGCGGCGCTCGTTGCGCTGCTGCTTGCGCGGCACGATGGTCGGCAGCACGTTGTCGTTCACCGTGTCCGCCGTGACGACCACCTTGGCGACATCGTCGCGGCTGGGGATGTCGTACATCGCGGGCTGGAGGACCTCCTCCATGATCGCCCGCAGGCCGCGGGCGCCGGTGCCGCGCAGGATGGCCTGGTCGGCCACCGCCTCCAGCGCGTCGTCGGTGAACTCCAGGTCGACGCCGTCCATCTCGAACAGCCGGACGTACTGCTTGACCAGCGCGTTCTTCGGCTCGGAGAGGATCTTGACCAGCGATTCCTTGTCCAGGTTGGTCACCGAGGCGACGACCGGGAGCCGGCCGATGAACTCGGGGATGAGCCCGAACTTGATCAGATCCTCCGGCATCACCTCGCCGAACTGGTCGGCGGTGTCGATCTCGGCCTTGGAGCGCACCTCGGAGCCGAAGCCGATGCCGCGGTGCCCGGTGCGGTCGGAGATGATCTTCTCCAGCCCGGCGAACGCCCCCGCCACGATGAACAGCACGTTGGTGGTGTCGATCTGGATGAACTCCTGGTGCGGGTGCTTGCGCCCGCCCTGCGGCGGCACGCTGGCCTGGGTGCCCTCCAGGATCTTCAGCAGCGCCTGCTGCACGCCCTCGCCGGAGACGTCGCGGGTGATCGACGGGTTCTCGCTCTTGCGGGCGATCTTGTCGACCTCGTCGATGTAGATGATGCCGGTCTCGGCGCGCTTGACGTCGTAGTCGGCGGCCTGGATCAGCTTGAGCAGGATGTTCTCGACGTCCTCGCCGACGTAGCCCGCCTCGGTGAGCGCGGTGGCGTCCGCGATCGCGAAGGGGACGTTGAGCATCTTGGCCAGCGTCTGCGCCAGGTAGGTCTTGCCGCAGCCGGTGGGGCCGAGCATCAGGATGTTCGACTTGGCCAGCTCGACCGTCTCACCCCGGCTGTCCCGGCTCTTGTCGCCCGCCTGGATCCGCTTGTAGTGGTTGTAGACGGCGACGGCGAGGGTGCGCTTCGCGGTGTCCTGCCCGATCACGTAGTTCTCCAGGAAGTCCCGGATCTCCTGCGGCTTGGGCAGCTCGTCCAGCTTCACCTCGCTCGACTCGGCGAGCTCCTCCTCGATGATCTCGTTGCAGAGATCGATGCACTCGTCGCAGATGTACACCCCTGGTCCCGCAATGAGCTTCTTGACCTGCTTCTGGCTCTTTCCGCAGAAAGAGCACTTGAGCAGATCGCCGCCATCACCGATGCGCGCCATCTCGTGGGTCCCTACTTCCTTGTCCGCGTGCAACCGTTGTTCCCGGCTGCCAGCTGTCCGCCGTTCGTCCGCACCGCGGCGACGTCCGTCCGCGCTGCGGCCCCGCCGCCGTCACGACACGCTCGGTGCCGAGGCGAACACTCGTCGTCACGACGGTCGATCCACCGGTGTGGCGGGCGGGGCGGCGATGTCGACAGCCAGGCTGTCAACCGGGAGCCGAGGTCCCTGTTGTCGACCGTACCCAACATCTGCGACGCAGGTCGACAACTCGGGCATGTTTCTCGCCCGGCGTGTGCGTGTTCTCACCGGAGACCGGCACCGCGCACCCCGCCGATACCCCCGCGGCCGGGCCCGTCACAGCGACGGGTCCGGCCGCGAGGGCGGGTGTTCACTTCTGTGCGCTCAGTTTCCGGTAGTCGAAAACCGTGTCGATGATCCCGTAGTCCTTGGCCGCTTCGGCGGTCAGGATCTTGTCGCGATCGGTGTCCTTGCGGATGGTGTCCGCGTCCTTGCCGGTGTGCCTGGCGAGGGTGGTCTCCATCAGCCTGCGCATGCGCTCGATCTCGGCGGCCTGGATCTCCAGGTCGGAGACCTGGCCCTGGATGCCACCCTCCAGCGACGGCTGGTGGATCAGCACGCGGGCGTTCGGCAGGCAGGCGCGCTTGCCGGGGGTGCCGGCGGCGAGCAGCACGGCGGCGGCCGAGGCGGCCTGGCCGAGGCAGACCGTGGCGACGTCGGCGCGCACGTACTGCATGGTGTCGTAGATCGCCATCAGCGAGGTGAAGGAGCCGCCGGGCGAGTTGATGTACATCGTGATGTCACGGTCCGGGTCGAGCGACTCCAGCACCAGCAGCTGCGCCATGACGTCGTTGGCCGAGGCGTCGTCCACCTGCACGCCGAGGAAGATGATGCGCTCCTCGAAGAGCTTGTTGTAGGGGTTCGACTCCTTGACGCCGAAGCTGGAGTGCTCGATGAAGGACGGCAGGATGTAGCGCGACTGCGCACCCTGCGGAGCGACGCCGGAGAGGCCGGCGCGCGGATCGGTCGGGTTGACCATGTTCGTCTCCAAAGTCTGTGCGGCAGCCGGACGTCCGGGTCCGGGCGGGGTCTGTCTCGGCGCGGCGCTCAGGCGCCTGCGCCGTTGGCCTGGTTCGCGTGGCTGACCACGTGGTCGACGAAGCCGTACTCCAGCGCCTCTTTCGCGGTGAACCAGCGGTCGCGGTCGGCGTCGGCGGCGACCTGCTCCACCGACTTGCCGGTGTGCTGCGCCTGCAGCTCGTTCAGCTCCCGCTTGGTGTGCGCGAACTGCTCGGCCATGATCGCGATGTCGGCCGCCGAGCCGCCGATGCCCGCCGACGGCTGGTGCATCATGATCCGCGCGTGCGGCAGCGCGTAGCGCTTGCCCTTGGTGCCCGCGGTGAGCAGGAACTGGCCCATGGAGGCGGCCAGCCCCATGCCGACGGTGCGGATGTCGCACTCGGCGAACTGCATGGTGTCGTAGATCGCCATGCCCGCGGTGACCGAGCCGCCGGGCGAGTTGATGTACAGCGCGATGTCGCGGGTCGGATCCTCCGCCGTCAGCAGCAGGATCTGGGCGCACAGCTTGTTGGCGATATCGTCGTCGACCTGGGTGCCGAGGAAGATGATGCGCTCGCGCAGCAGCCGCTCGTACACCGAATCACTGAGGTTCAGTCCAGCAGTTGCGGATGTCATGCGCACCCCCGCCTGATTGTTTTCCACGAATACCTGCCCTCTCTCACCGGCTCGTCGCTGATGCGCCACACAGCCATCGCTTCACTGTCACAAACATTAACGAAGCAGGGCGGCACCGAACTCCCGGTACCGCCCCTCTTCGCTCACAGCGCAATCACACCGCACACCCGGCGGCGCGCTGCTCGCGGCATTTGCGTCACTCCGCCTTCGCGGTGGCGGTCTCGTCGGCGTCGGCGGCCTCGACCACATCGGTCTCGACCACGTCGACCTCCTCGGCCTCCGGCTCGCCGAAGAGCTCGCCGGTGTCGACCGCGTTGCCATCGGAGTCGGTCACGGTGACCTGGCCGACCACGCCCGCCAGCGCCTTGCCGCGGCGCACGTCGGCGAAGACCGCGCCGAGCTGGCCCGCCTGCTGCACCTGCTGGATGAACTGCTCGGGCGCCATGCCGTAGCGCTGCGCCTGGAACAGGATCCGCTCGGTGAGCTCGTCCTGGCCGACCTGGGTGTTGTCCTTCTCCGCGATGGCGTCCAGCAGCAGCTGGGTCTTCACCGACTTCTCGGCGGCCGCGCGGGTATCGGAGTCGAACTCCTCGCGGCTGCTGCCCTGCGCCTCCAGCGACTCGGCGAACTTGGCCTCGTCGTGGTCGAAGCCGTGCACGGCGTCGTGCACCAGCGCGTCGACCTCGGCCTGCACGACGGCGTCCGGCAGCGGCACCTCGACCTGCTCCAGCAGGGCCTCGAGCACCTTGTCCCTGATCTCGCCTGCCTGCTGCACCTTCTTGACCCGCTCGACCCGGGTGCGCAGGTCGTCCTTCAGCTCGTCCAGGGTGTCGAATTCACTGGCCAGCTGGGCGAATTCGTCGTCCGCCTCGGGCAGCTCGCGCTCCTTGACCGACTGCAGCGTGACGGTGACGACGGCCTCCTGCTCGGCGTGCTCGCCCGCAACCAGCTTGGTGGTGAACTCCTTGGACTCGCCGGCCGAGAGGCCGATCAGCGCCTCGTCGAGCCCCTCGATGAGCTGGCCGGAGCCGACCTCGTGCGAGAGCCCGGTGGTGGCCGCCTCCGGCACCTCCTCGCCGTTCACGGTGGCGGAGAGGTCGATGGAGACGAAGTCGCCCTCCTGCACGGCCCGCTCGACCGCGCTCAGGGTGCCGAAGCGCTGGCGCAGCGACTGCAGCTGCTCGTCGATGTCGTCGTCGTCGATGGTGAAGGCGTCGACGGTGACCGAGAGCGAGCTGTAATCGGGCAGCACGACCTCGGGGCGGATGTCGACCTCGGCCGAGAAGGCCAGCTCCTGGCCGTCCTCGATCTTGGTGATCTCGATCTCCGGCTGGCCGATGACCTTCACCTCGGCCGTGGTGACGGCCTCGCTGTAGCGCGCGGGCAGCGCGTCGTTGACGACCTGCTCCAGGATCGCGCCGCGGCCGAGGCGGGCCTCGAGCAGCCGGGCGGGCGCCTTGCCCGGGCGGAAGCCGGGGATCCGGACCTGCTTGGCCAGCGCCTTGTAGGCCCGGTCGAAGTCCGGCTTCAGCTCCTCGAAGGGCACCTCGACATTGATCCGGACCCGGGTCGGGCTCAGTTGCTCGACGGTGCTCTTCACGGACATGCTCCTTGTTCGTCGTTCGGTGTCGGCATTTCGCGTACCTCACCCGCCGGGCCGCGCCGCGCGGGGCAGCCGCTCCCCCGCCGCCGGGCGCGAGCGAACTCCCCGGCCGTCGACCGTGGCGATCCCGCGCTCGCCGGACAGCGCTGGTGCGGCGTCAGGCATCCCGACAAGGGTAGTGGACCACTCGCGCGGCCCCGCATCCGGCGGGTGGTCGCGGGCTCAGCCGCCGATCTGCACGGCGTCGGTCACGAAGACCAGGGTCTCGTTCGGCGCGATCCCGCGGCCGCCCTGACCGTAGCCGAGATCCGGCGGCACGATCAGCAACCGGCGGGCACCCTGCTGCACCCCGACCAGCCCGGTGTCCCAGCCCTCGATCACCTGACCGGCGCCGAGGGTGAGCGGGAAGGTCTCGTTGCGGTCGAAGGAGCTGTCCAGCTTCTTCTTGTTCGACCAGGTCACCAGTGAGTAGTTCATGGTGAGCTGCTGGCCGGGCTGCGCGCCGGGGCCGGAACCGGGCACCAGGTCCTTGGTGATCAGCTGCTTCGGCGGGTCGCAGTCGTCCGGCAGCGTGATGACCGGCGCGGTGCCGAAGCCGCCGTCGACGCCGATGTCGTCGGCGGTGCACTCGCGGCCCTTGGGCGCGGGCGCCGCCGCGGCGGAGCTCGCGGCCCGCGCGGTGGTGGTCGTCGCGGTGGCGGTGCTCGAATCGTCCGAGCCGCACGCGACGAGCCCGCTCGCCGCCACGGCGACGGCGCCGATCCCGATGATCCTGCGGAGAATTCGCATGTGGCGGACCCTATCGTCCGGCGCGCCGCCGCGGGGCCACCGGGCTACGCTCGAAAACGGATTGGCGCCCCCGGCGAGGGGTAGCTCGGCCACGGGACCGACGGCGCGGTCGGCACCCGCCCATGGATTCACACCCGCGAAGCCCGGGGCGGCGCGACGAGCGCCCCCGACCTCGCGCCGCACGGGAGGAGCCCGCGGATGACGCGGCTGGCCAGCGCCGGAGGCGACACCTCGGCGGACAACACCGACAGCGGCGGCGGCGCGACGATCGCGCCGCGCCCCTACGACCTCGGCGCCGCCCCCGGCCCGCTCGACCGCGCCGAACTCACCGCGCTCGACGCCTGGTGGCGCGCGGCCAATTACCTCTCGGTCGGGCAGATCTACCTGATGGCCAACCCGCTGCTGCGCGAGCCACTCGCGGCCGGGCACATCAAGCCGCGGCTGCTCGGCCACTTCGGCACCGTGCCGGGGCTGAACCTGGTCTGGACGCACGCCAACCGGGCCATCCGGCAGCGCGACCTCAGCGCGGTCTTCGTCGCAGGCCCCGGCCACGGCGGCCCCGGCCCGAACGCCTGCGCCTGGCTTGAAGGCACCTACTCCGAGCTGTACGGCCACGTCTCGCGGGACGGCGACGGCATGGCGGCCTTCTTCGCCCAGTTCTCCTTCCCCGGCGGGGTGCCGAGCCACTGCGCCCCGGAGACGCCCGGCTCCTTCCACGAGGGCGGCGAGCTCGGCTACTCGCTGCTGCACGCCTTCGGCGCCGCACTGGACAACCCGGAGCTGACGGTGTTCTGCGTGGTCGGCGACGGCGAGGCGGAGACCGGGCCGCTGGCCGCGAGCTGGCACTCGGCCAAGTTCATCAATCCGGCGCGGGACGGCGCGGTGCTGCCGATCCTGGCGCTGAACGAGTACAAGATCGCCAACCCGACCCTGCTCGCCCGCATCCCGGAGGACGAGCTGCGCTCGCTCTTCCGCGGCTACGGCTACGAGCCGGTGATCGTGGCAGGCGACGACCCGGCCGAGGTGCACCAGGCGCTGGCGACCGCGGTGGACGGCGCGCTGGACCGGATCGCCGAGATCCAGCGCGCCGCGCGCGACGGCGACACCGCCCGCCCGACCTGGCCGCTCATCGTGCTGCGCACCCCCAAGGGCTGGACCTGCCCGCCGGTGGTGGACGGCGACCGGGTCGAGGGCACGTTCCGCGCGCACCAGGTGCCGCTGCCGAACGCCCGCGGCGACGACGAGCACCGCGCGGTGCTGGAGCAGTGGCTGCGCTCCTACCGGCCGGAGGAGCTGTTCAGCGAGTCCGGGGCGCCCACCCCCGAACTGGACGCGCTGAACCCGTCCGGGGAGCGCCGGATGAGCGCCAACCCGGTCGCCAACGGCGGCGCGCTCGTGCGCGACCTGCGGCTGCCGGACTGGCGCGAATACGGCGTCGAGGTGCCCGCGCCCGGCGCGGCCGAGCACGAGGCCACCCGGGTGCTCGGCGGCTGGCTGCGCGACGTCACCGCGGCCAACCCGGACAACTTCCTCACCTTCGCCCCCGACGAGCTGGCCAGCAACCGGCTGCAGGACATCCTGGAGGTGACCGGCCGGGACTGGCAGGCCGAGGTCGGCGAGTTCGATGTCGGCCTCGACCGCCGCGGACGGGTGATCGAGGTGCTCTCCGAGCACCTGTGCCAGGGGCTGCTCGAGGGGTACCTGCTGACCGGCAGGCACGGCGTCTTCACCTGCTACGAGGCCTTCATCCACATCGTCGACGCCATGTTCAACCAGCACGCCAAGTGGCTGGACGCCAGCGCGGCGGTGCCGTGGCGGCGCCCGGTGCCGAGCCTGAACTACCTGCTCTCCTCGCACGTCTGGCGGCAGGACCACAACGGCTTCACGCACCAGGACCCCGGATTCCTGGACGTGGTGCTGAACAAGAAGCCGGAGATCGTCCGCGTCTACCTGCCGCCGGACGGCAACACCCTGCTCGCCACCTACGACCACTGCCTGCGCTCGAGGCACCTGGTGAATGTGGTGGTGGCAGGCAAGCAGCCGGCGCCGGACTGGCTCACCGTCGACGACGCGGCGGCGCACTGCGCGCGCGGCGCGGGCATCTGGGAGTGGGCAGGCAACGGCGACACCGCGGGCAGCAGCCCCGACGTCGTGCTCGCCTGCGCGGGCGACGTGCCGACGCTGGAGACGCTCGCCGCGGCCGCGATCCTGCGCGAGCGGTTACCCGAGCTGCGGGTCCGGGTGGTGAACGTGGTCGACCTGATGCGGCTGCTACCCCGCGAGGAGCACCCGCACGGGCTCCCGGACCGCGAGTTCGACACGCTCTTCACCCGCGACCGCCCGGTCATCTTCGCCTTCCACGGCTATCCCTGGCTGATCCACCGGCTCACCTACCGGCGCGCCAACCACGACGGGCTGCACGTGCGCGGGTACAAGGAGAACGGCACGACCACCACGCCCTTCGACATGGTGATGCTCAACGACCTTGACCGCTACCACCTGGTCACCGACGTCATAGACCGGGTGCCGGAGCTGCGCGAGCGCGCCGCCGGGCTGCGCCAGGAGATGGTGGACGCGCGCTTCCGCGCCCGGGCCTGGACCCGCGAGCACGGCGAGGACATTCCGTGTGTCGCGGAGTGGAGCTGGCCCGACGTCAGTCTCTGAGCCGAGGTACCGCCGCCGACCGACCGGTCCGCCTAGGGTGTCCGGCATGAGTTCCGTACTGCGGCCGGGACGCCGCTGATGTGCGCGCCCCGGATCGTCCGGTTCGCGCACGACATGGCGCGCGGGAATCGCCGCTCCACGGCGGGGAGTGCTCGCGCGGCGGCGGCCGGTTCGCCCGGCAGCGTCGACGCGGGTCCGAATTTGGGTTCGCCCGATGGCACCCGCTCTGTGGGAGCCGAGGGTGACAGCACGGCCGCGCCGGATGGCGTTCGCCCAGGCGGGGAGGCACCGGGCGCCGGGGTGCCGCGCAGGCGGGCGCTGCTCGGGGCGGGGCTGGCCGCCTTCGGCGCGGCTACCGTGGCCGCCGCCGGACCGGCCGCGGCCAGATCGGGCGTGGTCCTCGACCTGACCCACCCGCTCGGCCCGAACCTCCCCGTCTGGCCGGGCAACCCGCCGTTCGCCGCCGTCCCGGTGGCGACCTACGAGCGCGGCGGCTTCGCCCAGAACGCCATCGCCTACTGGGAACACACCGGCACGCACGTGGACGCCCCGCTGCACCGCGTCCCCGGCGGCGGCAGCGTCGACCTGATCGCCCCTGCGGACCTGGTGGCCCCGCTCGTGGTTCTCGACATCCGCACCCGCGTGGCCGGTGACCCCGACGCCGCGGTGACCGTCGCCGACATCGACGCCTGGCGCGCCGCGCACGGCGACATCCCGGAGCGCGCCTTCGTCGCCGCGCTCACCGGCTGGGAATCGCGGCTTGGCGAACCGGCCACCTTCCTCAACCTGGACGCCACCGGCACCCAGCGCACCCCCGGCTGGACGCCAGAGGCCGCCGCCCACCTGATCACCGAGTGCGGCGTCGTCGGCTTCGGCATCGACACGCTCAGCCTGGACCGCGGGGCGGCCGGGGACAGCCCCGCGCACACCGCGATCCTGGGCAGCGGCCGCTACGGCGTCGAAATGCTGGCCAACCTGACAGCGGCACCCACCGCGGGCGCGACGGTGGTGGTCGGCGCGCCGAAACACACCGGCGGCACCGGCGGCCCCTGCCGGGTACTCGCGCTCACCTGACCGGAACCGGTCCGGCAGCCTGTCGAGAGCGCGGAATCACGACCAGTCCGGCCGCCCGATCGAGAGCGCGTGCTGGAACGCCCCGGCCGGGTCGTACCGCTGCTTGACCTCGAACAGCCGCGCGTAGTTGCCGCCGTAGTACAGCGCGTGCCACGGCACCCCCGAGCTGTTCCAGCGCGGATCGGCGAGATCCGGATCGGGGTAGTTGATGTAGCTACCCCCGTGCGCCTCACCCGGCACCGGCACCCCGCCGGACCCCGCGTACACGTCGCGGTACATCTCCCGCGCCCAGCCGAGGAACCGCTCGTCGTCACCGGGCGACCGCCACGCCGCGTGGATCAGCATCTTCATCATGGTGTCCCGAGCCGGGAAGGCCGTCGCCTCCGGCGCGACGGCATTGATCGCCCCGCCGAAGGGAAGGAACTCCAGCTGCGATTCGCCCACCACCCCGGGGTTGGTGACGTGCCGGTAGAGCGCCCGCAACTGCTCGGTGTCGTACGCCTTGCGCAGGTACGCCGCCTTCACCTTGACCCGCGGGTACACCGCGCCCTTCGGGTAGTACACCTTCGCGACGGTGTCCGCGTACGAGCTGCGCTCGATCGGCTGCACCACCGCCCCCGGCGTCACTCCCGCGGTGATCGCCGCGACGAACTCGTCCACCCTGGCCCGCGCGTCCGGCGCGTCGGCGTCGAAGAAGATCAGCACCTCGGCACTGGCGACCACGTCGGTGCGGAAGTTGAGCGGCGCGTAGAGCCCGGCGAAGGGGTCGCCGGGGGCGCGGTGCTGCTCGTGGAAGGCCAGGTAGTTGCCGAGGAAGCGGACGAACGACTCCTCGGTGGTGACCGGGAGCAGCAGCCTGCCGTGCAGCATGCCGCCGGGCAAGCGGGGCAGCGCGCGGGCCGGGTCGCTGCCGTCGGCGTCCGGCGAGCGGAAGAGGTAGCGGGTGACGATGCCGAAATTGCCGCCGCCACCGCCGGTGTGCGCCCACCAGAGGTCGCTGTGCGGGCCGTCCTTCGTGGCGAGGACGAGGCTCGCGGTGCCGTCCGCGTTCGCGGTGACCACCTCGACGCCGTACAGGTGGTCGGCGACCAGCCCGCGGCTGCGCGAGAGCGGGCCGTACCCGCCGCCGCAGGCGTGCCCGCCGATTCCGACGGCGAGGCAGATGCCAGCGGGCAGCGTGACGTTCCACGGGTGCAGCGCCTGGTAGACCGCGCTGAGTTCGGCGCCGGGGCCGACCGAGAAGGCGCCGTGCCCCGCGTCCCAGCCGATGCCGGAGAGTTTGCTCAGATCGATGAGCGAGCGGGTGCGGTCGTTGTCGACGAAGTCGTCGAAGCAGTGCCCGCCGGAGCGGATGCCGAGGGTGAGCCCCTCGCCGAGCGAGCGCTCCACCGCGAGCCGGACCTGCTCCGCGTCGCCGGGCAGGAAGATCTTCGACGGCCGCGCCGTGAACCGGCGGTTGTAGCCGCGCATGGTGAGCGGCAGGTAGCGCGGGTCGCCCGCGCCGAGCACCTCCGGCTCCGCCGCCGCCGCGACCGGCATGCCGACCGTCGTCGCCACTCCCCCGAGCGCCATCGCACCCAGGAACCGTCGACGGGTTACCGCCATTTTCTCCCCTGTCATCGCTGTCGGCCGAACCACGCGACACGCTAACCCACCGGCGGGGTTGCGGTCCGGCATCAGCGCCGACATGGGGGACGATTCAGGCCAGCGGAATGCGCACCAGCGGGATACCGGTCGGCAGCGCGGAGCCGTGTGCCGGTTCGACGGTCACCGCGAGCGCGTCATCGGCCCCGGTGCGCAGCACCACGTTCGACCCCGGCGTCGGCGCGTGGTCCATCACCCCCACCGAGCGCGGCGTGCCGTCCGCGGCGAGCAGCCACATCTGGTAGCAGTGCCCGGCGGGCGGCTCCGGCAGCGCCGCGAAGGAGACGGTGGCGGCGCCGAGCCGCGCCGACGAGGTGACCGTGAGGGTGCCGCCCGCGGGCAGTTCGGCGGCCCGGCCCCTGACGTCCGGCTGGCCGAGCACGGTGTCCGCGCGCAGCGCCGCGGGCGGGGTGGATTCCTGCTGCTGCAACAGGATCGCGGCGCCGAGCCCGGCCAGCACGGCCAGTGCGGCGGCCGCCGCGATCGGGAGGAATGTCGAGGTGCCGAGCCGCTGCGCGCGGGTCGGGCGGCGCGGGTTCGCGGCTCCGAGCCGCCGCCGAGAGTCGGCACGGCACCGCTGCTTCGCGACTTCGCCCGCGGCCACGCGCAGCTCGCTCGCCGACGTGGCTACGGCATCGGTCGCGGTGCGTACGGCACCACTCACCGCCGCGTCGATGGCGCGCAGCACCGCGTGCTCCAGGTGTGCGGGCGGCCGCCGCGAGTCGAGCGCGCCGACCAGCGCCATGGCCTCGCGCACCCCGTGCACCAGCGCGATGAACTCGGCGGCGGTCGCCGAATCGGCGGCGCGCACCCGGTCATCGATGTGCCTGCGCTCGATCTCGGCGACCGCGTCCAGCGCGTACGGGTACGCCAGGTCGAGGAGGTCCGGCCGGGCCGGCTCCGGGTCGCTCATCGAAGCTCCAGTCGTCCAGCGCCTGCACGCCGGGAAGCACGGGCCGATCCGACCCGTGCTTCCCGGTGTTCGCCTGATCAGGCAGGCGGCATGAGCACGGTGTCGATCAGGTAGACCGTGGCGTTCGCGGTCTTGACGCCGCCACAGATCACCCCGGCGTCGTTCACCTTCAGGTTGTCGGGGGTGCCGGTGACGGTGAGCGTCTGCCCCTCGACCGTGGTGTGCGTGCCGGCGATGGCGTCCGGCGCGACCTGGGTCGGCACCACGTGGTAGGTGAGGATCTTGGTCAGCGTCGCCGAGTCGGTCTTCAGCGACTCGATGGTGGCCGGGTCGATCTTGGCGAAGGCCGAGTCGACCGGCGCGAACACGGTGAACTGCCCGCCGTTCAGCGTGTCCACCAGGTTCACCTGCGGGTTCAGCTGCCCGGAGACAGCCTGCGTCAGCGTCTTGAGCAGCGGGTTGTTCGAGGCGGCGGTGGCGACCGGGTCCTGCGCCATCCCCGACACCGAGCCCGCGCCGCTCGGCACCTGCGCGGCGTACTCGGCGCAGCCCGGGCCGACCGGGTTCGCGCCGGCGTTCATCGCACCCGTCGTGGTGGTCATGGCCGAGGAGGAGCGCGCCGACGTCGACGTCGAGGACGCCGAATCCGAGGAGTCGTCCGAGCAGGCCGACATCCCCAGCACCGCGGCCGTCAGCATCGACGCGACCAGTACTGTTCGTTGCTTCGTTCGGATCATCGTCATCCACATCTTCCGGGACGGCCCACGCACCGAGCCGTACTTTGATTGATGCACGGAGTTCGCGCTACCGCGACGGATGGATGGGTTTCTCCCGAGATTCCCGGAGATTCTTCGCAAATCGACGCACAGTCGACGCATAGTCACGCAACCCACCCCCATCGAATTCGGGGCGGCAGCCCGCTTGGATCGGCACCGGCCCGTTGCTCGCCCGCGGGCGAGCGGTATCGAGAGTTCGATGGATACCGGGCGCGCGCCGCGCCGCACACGATGTGGGTTCGGGACCGCATCGGGAGGACGTCCATGGGACCAGAGATCGTCGTCGGCCTGCTGATCGCCTGGGCGGCGGGCAGGGACCGGCGGCTGGCCCCGTCCGGGTACACCGGCGAGGCTCTCGATCGCGCGATGGACCGGGTGCACGCCGTCGTCGTCGCCCGGCTCGGCGGCAGCGAAGCGGTCGAGCGGCTCCTGGTCGAGGCCGGGACCGAGCGCGGTGCCGTCACCGGCCGCACCAGGGCCGACGCCGTCCGCACCATCGCCGACACCATCCGCGCCGACCCCGCCTTCGCCGCCGCCCTGCACGCCGCCGCAGGCAGTCCCGCCCCCCTCCCCGCCCCCCTCCCCGCCCCCGGACTCCGCACCAGGCTCCTGATTCAGGCCCGTACCCGCCCCGCCGTCGCCGCCGCGCTCGTCGCCACCGCCATCGTCCTCGTCGCCGGAGTCATCGGCCTGATCACCGGTAGCGATCTCCCCACCACCGAATCCGCCCCGCCGAGCTCCGCCGCCACCGGCCCCGCAGGCACCGGCAAAGCCGGCCCCGACGCCCTCATCGGCACCTGGACCCCCTCCGACGGCACCGCCCCCAAGATCTTCACCACCAACGGCGGCACCTGCACCGGCTTCGGCACCGCCGCCAACTGCACCCTCGCCATCGCGCCCGATCCCGCCGGGCGCTACGCGCTGGTGGTCCGGCAGTCCGCGGACAGTTCGCACTACGAACTCGAGTTCCTCGCCGCCGACCACCTCGTTGTCTACGACGCGGGCGGATCGCGGTTGTACGAGTTGGACCGCGTCTGATCGCCTTATCCGCAGCCCAGCCCGATTCGGGCGACGACATCCCACCGGTACGAGAAGTCGCGGCGCTCCAGCGCCACCAAGGCGACCTCCGTCACCAGAATCTCGACGCGCTCACACTTCGCGGCCCGGACGCTGAGCCCTCAATCCACATGCTCGAAGGTAAGCAACCAATAATGGTCGATCGAGCCGGATCGACCCTCGCGGGCCATCCGATCCGCTTGGTCGGTGGAGACGAGCGCCGCTGCCGACTGGACGGAGGACAACCGCGCCGAGGGCCAGTGTGCCGTGAGCGCCTGCGTATTATTTCAACCTCGTCGACGGGGAGATCGTCGATCTGACGATCGAGCAGTTCCCGGACGCAACCCGCTTCTCGGAACCGAGACCGAAGACCGAAGGCTGCATCTCGACCCGCGACTACTGCCTTTCGTACGAGCGCACGCGCCAGCGCTACGAACTCCTGTCCGCGCGAGTCGCGAGTAACCTCAGCAGCTGAGTCATCGCGCGGTCCACAGGCCGAAGAATGCCCGCACTTCAGGCACCGCTGCGTGCCCGCGCAGCTCGTTCGCGATGTCGGCGGCCGTTGTCTGCAACCGCGTGGAGGCGACCTTGCTGATGCCCGCGAAATTGTCGATGAGCACTTCGCAGGCATCAGAAATCGCACCGGCTCGGACCGAGTTCTGGGCCCGGCGGATCTGCCAGGCGATCTCTTCGCGCGGGTAAGCCACAGAGCCGCCGGCAACGGATTGCAGATAGGTGGCGGCTTCGCCGTGGTCGCCGATCCGCATGAATGCCAAGCCAGTCAGCCCATCCAGTTGTGCTCGTGAAAAATGGGCGAGGTAGGCCGGACCGCGACCCCGGGTCGATTCGTACGCTCGGTGCGCGCGGTCGACCGCTCCCACCATCGCCGTCCGGTCGCCGATCACACTCAGCGCCTCCGCTTCGCGAATCGCGGCCAGATCCAGACGTGTGCGACAGCATTGCCGTCACCACCGGCGGTGGCCGCCTGCACCGCGTCGGCACAGAAGCGTCTGGCGTCTCTCCAACGTCCGGCGTCGTAGTGCACCCAGCCGGCCGCCGTCATCATTTCGGCACCGGCACTGGTGAGCGCGCGACCACCTTGTCGCTATAACTGCCGCGCTCGAGAAGGTGCTCGACGAAACGTACTTCGTTGGCGGCAATGTCACAGAGGCGGTCGCCACCAGCCGTCAACGGGAGTTCGTGAATTCTGTCGACACAACGCATGATTCGGTCGACATCCGTGATGCCGACACTGCCACGGGACGGCGTCGGTTCGCGAGCCCCCTCGGGCCAACTCCCAGCCGCGACCGCACCGACTCCGACCGCACCTGTTGCGAAGAACTGCCGACGTCGCACGTCCGCCTCCTCATCCGACTCTGCTGCCAGCACAGCGAGCGGCACCTGCAGCGCTTTCGCCACGCGGCGGAGTACGCGCAGATCGTGGCTGGCCGGCCCGTCGTGCTCGAGCTGCGAAACACCCGGCTGCGTGAGGTGCAAGAGTGCACCCAACTCCGCCTGGGTCATCCCGATTGATCTGCGGATTCGAAATCCGCTATTGCCGAACAGGATCGGCGACTACCCCGGCCTACGGTCGAGCCCGGCACTCGGTACCGGGCCGACGCAGGAACGCTCATCCAGCGCACTGGCCCGCCATGGCGGTGGGCGGGTGGCGAAAGCCCCCGGTGCCGGGTGCCCTCCATCCAGAGTGCCGCCGGAGAGGTAGTCACCATGAGAATGTCGCTGGCCGTCGAGGTGGCCCGTTGAGCAGAACGCCGGATTCACCGCTTCCAGAGGAGCCGGACGTCCGGCTGTCGGTGGTCTTGCGCGGCACGCGGCTGAATTATGTGGCCTGCTTGACGGCGGCACTCACATTCGTCCAGGAGCACCAGCGGCGACGCTACGTCGAGGCGGTTACCGTGACGGTCTCAGGGACAGAGGGCCTGTAGCGGCTACCCAACGAGCGGCTGTACCTCGACCGATAAGCCCTGCCGCGGCGGTCGCCCAGCCCTCGATCAGGGCAGCGCTCCGCCGAGAAAATGGTCGGGGTGACAGGATTTGAACCTGCGACCCTCCGCTCCCAAAGCGGATGCGCTACCAAGCTGCGCCACACCCCGTGACCTCGGGCGGCGCCGAGGGGTCCGTCCGTGGAGCGGGTGACGGGAATCGAACCCGCACCATCAGCTTGGAAGGCTGAGGTTCTACCATTGAACTACACCCGCAGGCATACGACATCAATGGGATCGCCACGATGTCGTGTGCGAGCCGACTGTACCGAACGGCGGACCGCTTGCGCCAATCACGGGGGTGGCGGCGCTGGCGTGAGGGGGGTTGACGGGCGGGCGGGCATCAGGCGAGCTCCGAAAAATAAACAGCAGTATGTTCCCGGAAATCGCGGCGGTTTCGGGCAATGCGAGCAAACATGGAGGCACGACCCGATCCGGCGGCGCCGGAGCGGGTCGGCCAGCATCGTCGGAGCGTGATCGGCAGGGGAAGCATGGGGAGTTCTGCGCACGTCGCCGGGGGCGGAGCCCGGCGCGCGCACCCCGTGCGGTCGATGGCGGTGGCGAACTCCGCACACCCGGGGGCGGCGGGGCGCGCTCCACCGGGTGCGGAGGCGTGAACCGCCGGCCGCGATCGAGCAGCGAACAACAGGCGCTTATGTCACGCGGAGGTCACGGCGGTGTCATACTCTCCCCATCGCCATCAACCGGTGCCGTGAACCCCGACAACCATTGTCAAGTGGCGTTTTTCGGTGCCGAGTGGCTTGCTAGGATCCTTTTTGCCGGACGGGGGTATCTGGAAAGGGGGCGGTGAGCGTGCACCGAACTCGGTGGACCCGACCGCATAGCAGTGGGCTCTATCGGGGTGACGCAGGTACCTGTGGCACGGGCTTCCACGTCACCCATCGCCGGTGATCTCGATGTCGACCTTCGAGCCACCGGTCGCCGTCATGGCCAGGGCATGGGCGCAGGCGATCTGCGCCGAGCCGGGGTCGAGCACGACCGTGCGCCAGGTCGAACCGAAGCTGACCGAGATCATCCAGCGGCTGCTGTACCTGGCCGGGTCGGAGCCGTTCCCGGTGCGGGAGGCGCGCAGGCTCGGCGCCATCCTGGCCGAGGAGCCCTTCGAACGCACGCGCATGCTCGCGCAGGCCACCCGCTGGCTGCTCGGCTTCCCGTCGGGCACACCGGGTTCCCTGGTCGCGACGCGCTGGCCGCTGGTTGCCAGCCAGGCCATCGACAGCTATGCGGAGACATTGCAGGAACGCGCGCTCGAGAAGGAGAAAGAGAAGCAAGAGGCCAAGACGTCACATCGGATGCGCGAGATCGCCGCGCTGCAGCACCGGCTGCGGCACGAGGCGACGCACGACGCATTGACCGATCTCGCCAATCGCACCCTGCTATTGGACCGGGTCCGCGCCATCGCGGCCGACCGCAGCAAGGGCATCGGCGTGCTCGTCGTCGACCTGGACCGCTTCAAGCAGATCAACGACGGCTACGGCCACGCGGTGGGTGACGAGGTCCTGGTCGAGCTCTCCCGCAGGCTGCGCGAGGTGAGCACCCCGGAGATGATCATCTGCCGATACGGCGGTGACGAATTCGTGCTGGCGGGCAGCGTCTCGCCGACCGCGCTCACCGAGCTCGCGACCGTGATCGTCGGCGCGCTGCGCGAACCGGTGTGGTCCAGCGTCGGCCCGGTTCCGGTCTCGGCGAGCGTCGGCACCGCCTACAACCTGCCGGGCACCCCGTGCGACTTCACCGAGCTGCTGAGCCGCGCGGACGGCGCCATGTACTCGGCGAAGACCGCGGGCGGGCGGCGCTACGCCCCGGCGGAGTCCGGCGGCAACGACCTCGGCACCGCCGTCGCAGGCTAACCGGGCTGGCACCCGGGGCACCAGAACAGATTTCGCGCCTCGAGCACGGCGTGCGCGACGGGGGTCGCGCAGATCCGGCAGGGCTCGCCCTGCCTGCGATAGACGTAGGTGCGCGGCCGGTCCGGGCCGTACGCGGGGGCGCCGTGGTCGTCCTCGGGGCGGATGACCACGATCTTGCCGACCCGCACCCCGACCCGCATGAGCGCGACCAGATCCGTCCACATGGCCGCCCACTCCTGCGCGCCCAGCTCGACGCCGGGGCGGAAGGGCGAGACGCCGTGCCGGAAGAGCAGCTCCGCGCGGTAGATGTTGCCGATCCCGGCGACCACCTTCTGATCCATCAGCAGCGCGCCGATCGGCCTGCGCGAGCGGTGGATCCGGTCCAGCGCGCGGGCCGGGTCGGCGCCGCGGCGCAGCGGGTCGGGGCCGAGCCGGTCGGCGAGCGCGGCGACCTCGGCCCGGTTCAGCACCTCGCAGGCGGTCGGGCCGCGCAGGTCGGTGCCGAACCCGGCGGCGCCGACCATGCGCATCCGCACCTGGCCGGTCGGCTCGCCCATCGGCAGCGGCACCTCGGTGAAGACGCCGTACAGACCGAGGTGCACGTGCACGGCGAGGCCGGACTCGTAGTGGTGCAGCAGGTGCTTGCCGTACGCCTCGGCGCGGGTCAGCACCTGGCCGTCGACCAGCGCGGCACCGGCGGCGAAGCGACCCTGCGGGCTCCGGACCCGCACCGGCGCACCGGCATAGCGCGTCCGGTGCAGCTTCGCGAGCCGGTGCAGGGTGTGGCCCTCCGGCACGGGGTCAGGAGGCGGGCAGCGCCGGCGGAACGCCGGTCTTCTCGTACTCGGCCAGGATGTCGATCCGGCGCTGGTGCCGCTCCTCGTCCGACCACGGGGTGCTGACGAAGGCGTCCACGATGGCCAGCGCCTCCTCGGCCGAGTGCATGCGGCCGCCGATGCCGATGAGCTGGGCGTTGTTGTGCTGGCGGGCGAGCTGCGCGGTCTCGACGCTCCAGCCGAGGGCACAGCGGGCGCCGGGCACCTTGTTCGCGGCGATCTGCTCGCCGTTGCCGCTGCCGCCGAAGACCAGGCCGAGGCTGCCCGGATCGGCCACGGTGCGCCGGGCCGCCTCGATGCAGAACGCGGGGTAGTCGTCGAGCGCGTCGTACTCCAGGGCGCCGCAGTCGACGACGTCGTGCCCCGCCTGCTCGAGGTGGGCCTTCACGGTGTTCTTCAGCTCGAAGCCGGCATGGTCGGCACCCAGGTATACGCGCATGGCAGCGATTGTGTCAGGCGCGTTTCCGAGGCCGCACGGGGGCGGGTCGGGCCGCTCCTGCCTAAAGTTCTTCCCATGCAGCCGTACCATCCGCCGCCGTCAGCGCCCGCGCCGCGCGGGCTCTCGCCCTTCGGCCTGCCCGCCAGGCACACCTGGGAGATCCCGCTGCTCGTGGTGGTGATCGTGGTGACCGTCATCGGGTATCTGATCGCGCTCGCCGTGCTGGTGACGGGCAGCGTCAACCAGTACGTGCTGCTGATCGCCGGAGCGCCGATCGTGGTGTGGTTCGGGCGCGGCGTGAACTACGCGTCGCAGCGGGTAGGCGCGGTCAAGATGTCGCCGACCCAGTTCCCCGACGGCTACCGCCTGGTGCAGGAGGCCGCGGCGCGGTTCGGGATGAAGCAGGCGCCGGAGGCGTACGTGCTGCTCGGCAACGGGCAGATCAACGCCTTCGCCTCCGGGCACGGGTTCCGGCGGTACGTGGTGGTGTACAGCGATCTGTTCGAGATCGGCGGCGCGGCGCGGGAGCCGGACGGGCTGGCGTTCATCATCGGGCACGAGGTCGGGCACATCGCGGCCGGGCACGTCTCCTACTGGCGGCAGCTCGGCATGTTCCTCGCGCCGTTCCTGCCGCTGCTCGGCTCCGCGCTGATCCGCGCGCAGGAGTACACCGCGGACAACCACGGGTACTGCAACCGGCACACCGGGGCGGCAGGGGCGATGGGCACGCTCGGCGCGGGTAAGTACCTGAACTCGTCGGTGCGGTTCGACGAGATGGCGGATCGGGCCGCCTCGGAGCGGGCGTTCTTCATCTGGCTGGTGAACGCGCTCTCCTCGCACCCGGTGCTGACCTGGCGGATGTGGGCGCTGCGGGATCGGAGCAGGCACGGGAAGTTGTTCTGGTGGCCGGCGGCGCCGGTGCAGCCGCCGTACGCGCCGGGGTACCCGCCGCCGTATCGGGCGGTGCCGCTCGACAAGGGGGTGGTGCAGGGGCCGCATGCGGGTGCGCCCTACGAAACGGGGGCGTACGCGGCGCCGCCGACGAGTCAGGGGGCGTACGGGCCGGGGACTCCCGCCGGTTCCGGCCCACACCCGCCGCCCTATGGCACCGGGCCGTCGTGGAGCGCTGTGCCGCAGGGGGCGTGGGGCCCGGGCGCGGTTCCCCCTGCCGACCCCGGCCGCCCGACCGGCCACGGCAACCCGGGTGGCTACGGGACCCCGGGCGACCCCGGCACTACGGACAGCGCCGGGCCCGGCGGACCGAACCCGGCGAACTAGGACCCGCCGCTCAGTCGAACTCGGGCCCCTCGTGCCTGCTCCGCTTGAGCTCGAAGAAGTGCGGGTAGGAGGCGAGCGCGACGGCACCGTCCCAGACCTTGCCCGCGTCCTCGCCGCGCGGGATGCGGGAGAGCACCGGGCCGAAGAAGGCGACGCCGTTGATGTGGATGGTCGGCGTGCCGACGTCGTCACCGACCTTGTCCATGCCCGCGTGGTGGCTGGCGCGCAGCGCCTCGTCGTACTCGGTGCTCTCGGCCGCCTCGGCGAGCTCGGCGGGCAGCCCCAGCTCGGCGAGCGAGTCGGCGATCACGGCGGCCAGCGTCTCCTGGCGGGTCTCGCGCTCGTACTCGTCCTTGCGGTTGTGGATGCGGGAGCCGAGCGCGGTGTAGAGGTCGGACAGGATCTCGTCGCCGTGCTTCTGCGCGGCGGCGATCGCCACCCGGACCGGGCCCCACGCGGTCTTCATCATCTCGCGGTACTGGTCGGGCAGGTCCTTGCCCTCGTTCAGCACCGCGAGGCTCATGACGTGGAAGCGGGCGTCGATATCGCGCACCTGCTCCACCTCGAGGATCCAGCGCGAGGTGATCCAGCACCACGGGCACAGCGGGTCGAACCAGAAGTCGGCAACATCCTTGCTCACGGTCGGAGTCCTTCCACAGCCTCGGTCGCGGTGGCGCGCGCCACCCTCTCCTGCAGCAACCACCCCGGGTGGCGAATCGTTCCCGAACCGCGCCGCGATTCCCCGGCTCACGCGCGGCGACCGGCACTAGGGTGGGCGGGGTCGCCGCCAGGCCCTTCCACCGTGAGGAGTCCGTCATGACCTCGGATCGTCGTTTCATCGTCGTCGGCGCAGGTCTCGGCGGTGCGGGTGTGGCGAAGGCGCTGCGGGACAACGATTTCGACGGCCTGATCACGGTGATCGGGGCGGAGGAGCACCTGCCCTACGAGCGCCCGCCGCTCTCCAAGGAGCACCTGGCGGGCGACAAACCGTTCGCCGAGTTCACCGTCGCGCCGGACGCCTGGTACCGCGACCACCGGGTCGAGCTGCTGCTCGGCACCGAGGTGCGCGCGATCGACCCGGCCGCGCACACCGTCACGCTGCCGGACGGGTCGACGCTCGCCTACGACAAGCTCGCGCTGGCCACCGGCTCCCGCCCGCGCACCCTGGACTTGCCCGGCGCGGACGCCCCGAACGTCTACACGCTGCGCACCCTCGACGACTCCGACACGCTGCGCGAGCTCTTCGCGGGCGGCACCCGGCGGCTCGCGGTGATCGGCGCCGGCTGGATCGGGCTGGAGGTGGCGGCGGCGGCGCGCAACGCGGACGTCGCGGTGACCGTCGTCGAGAACGCGGAGCAGCCCTTGCTCGGCGTGCTCGGCCCGGAGATGGGCGCGGTCTTCGCCGGGCTGCACCGCGAGCACGACGTCGACCTGCGGCTGAACACCGGCGTCGCGGAGATCACCACGCGGGACGCGGGTGCGGTCCGGGTCGCGACCGGGCTGCGGCTGGACGACGGCACGGAGATCGAGGCGGATGCCGTGCTGATCGCGGTCGGCGCCGTCCCGGAGATCGGGCTGGCCGAGGCCGCCGGGCTCGACACCGACGGGGGCGTCCTGGTCGACGAGCACCTGAGCACCAGCGACCCGGACATCGTCGCGGTCGGCGATATCGCCGAGCAGCAGCACCCGGTGCTCGGCGGCCGGATCCGGGTGGAGCACTGGGCGACCGCGCTGAACCAGCCCGAGGTCGCGGCGAAGACCATGCTCGGCCGGGAGGCGAGCTACGACCGGATCCCGTACTTCTTCACCGACCAGTACGACCTCGGCATGGAGTACACCGGCTACGTCGCGCGCGGCGCCGCCGAGCGGGTCGTGCTCCGCGGCGACACCGGGGCCAGGGAGTTCGTCGCCTTCTGGCTGGACGGCGAGAACCGGGTGCTGGCCGGCATGAACGTCAACGTCTGGGACGTCACCGACCGGATCCGCGAGCTCGTCGCCGCGGGCGAGCCGGTCGATCCGGAGCGGCTGGCCGACACCTCCGCCGAGCTGTGACCCGAACCGTGTCGAGCGGGCGTGATCGGCTCCGACCATGCTGTGAGCGCGCCCGCCGGGCGCCCGCACCGAGGAGCAGGCCGTGAAGTACATGCTGTTGAAGTCGCACTCCCCCGCCGCCTACTGCGGCACGGCGCTGCCCGAGTGGGACCCGGCGGACATCGCCGCGCACATCGACTTCCAGCGCACGCTCGGCGCGCAGCTGGCCGCCGCGGGCGAGCTGGTCGACGCGCAGGGGCTGGCCGGGCCGGACCAGGCGCTGGTGGTGCACTCGGACGGGCGCACCGCGCCGGTGGTCACCGACGGGCCGTTTCCGGAGACGAAGGAATTCCTGGCCGGGTACCTGGTGGTCGACGTGGCGAGCCGGGAGCGCGCGGTGGAGATCGCCGCGCTGATGTCGGCCGCGCCGGGGCCGGGCGGTGCGCCGATCGGCGAGTTCATCGAGGTGCGCGCCGTGATGTCCGCCGGGCAGTGAGGGCGGGGCAGCCGCCCGAGCTGGAACTGCTGCTGCGCGAGCTCGCCCCGCAGGTGCTCGGGGTGCTCGCCCGGCGGTCCGGCGATTTCGGCGCCGCCGAGGACGCGGTGCAGGAGGCGCTGATCGCCGCCGCGACCCAGTGGCCCGACGAGGGGCTGCCGGACAATCCGCGCGGCTGGCTGCTCCAGGTCGCACAGCGGCGGCTGGTGGACACCGTGCGCGCCGAGGTGGCCAGGCGCAGGCGCGAGGAGGCCGTCTTCGACCGGGAGGTCACCGACGCCGAGGTGCCCGCGCGCGACGACACCCTCGCCATGTACGTGCTCTGCTGCCACCCGGCGCTGCCGGAGGCGGCGGCCGTCGCGCTCACCCTGCGCGCCGTCGGCGGACTGGAGACCAGGGCGATCGCCGCCGCCTTCCTGGTGCCGGAGGCGACGATGGCGCAGCGCATCTCGCGCGCGAAGAAGCGGGTCGCCGGGCTGCCGTTCGTCCGGCCGGACCCCGCGGCCAGGCGGGAGCGACTGGAACCGGTGCTCCGGGTGCTGTACGTGATCTTCACCGAGGGCCACACCGCCAGCGCGGGCGCCGAGCTGCACCGCGCCGACCTGGCCGCCGAGGCGGTCCGGCTGACCCGCGCCCTGCACCGGCTGCTGCCGGACGACCCCGAGGTCACCGGGTTGCTCGCGCTGCTGCTGCTCACCGATGCCAGGCGGGGTGCGCGCACCGGGCCGCACGGCGAGCTGATCCCGCTGACCGAGCAGGACCGCGGGCGCTGGGATCGCGCCATGATCGGCGAGGGCGTCCGGCTGGCGACCGCGGCGATCGGCGCCGGGCTGGGCGGGCCGTACCGGATCCAGGCGGCGGTCGCGGCGCTGCACGCGCAGGCGCTGCGGGTCGAGGAGACCGACTGGGCGGGGATCCTCGCGCTCTACACCGTGCTGGAGCGGGTGGCGCCGAGCCCGGTGGTCACGCTGAACCGCGCGGTCGCGGTGGCCATGGTGCACGGTCCGGCCGCCGGGCTGGCGGCGACCGATGGGCTGGAGGCGGCCTTCGCCAGCAGCCACCGGCTGGACGCGGTGCGCGGGCACCTGCGCGAGATCGCCGGTGACGCCGCGGCCGCCGTCGCGCACTACGACGCGGCCGCGGCGGCGACCACGAGCACACCCGAGCGCGACTACCTCACGCTGCGCGCCGCCCGGCTGCGGCATACTGCTGGACCGTGAGCGAAACGTTCAGCGCGGGCGTGCTGCTGTACCGGGGGTCGGGGCCGGGGGTCGAGGTGCTGCTCGGGCACATGGGCGGGCCCTTCTGGGCGAAGAAGGACGCGAGCGCCTGGACGCTGCCCAAGGGTGAGTACGACCCGGACGGCGAGGACGCGGAGGCCGCCGCCGCGCGGGAGTTCACCGAGGAGCTGGGGCTTCCGGTGCCTGCGGGCGAGTGGAGCGCGCTCGGCGCGGTGCGCTACCGCAGCGGGCGGAACCACAAGAACCTGACGGCCTGGGCCGTGCGCGGCGAGCTGGATCCGGCGGCGATCGTGCCGGGCACCTTCGACCTGGAGTGGCCGCCGCGCTCGGGGAAGATCACCGCGTTCCCCGAGCTGGATCGGGTGGCGTGGTTCGACCTGGCGACCGCACGGGAGAAACTCGGCTCCGGGCCGCGGCCCTTCCTGGACCGGCTCGCGCAGCACCTGGGCGGCGAGCCGGGCTGACCGATCAGGCCGGGACGCCCGCCCAGGTGCGGCCGGTGACCAGTTCGTACGCCTGCACGTACCTGGCCCGCGTCGCCTCGACGATATCGGCCGGGATCTCCGGCCCCGGCGGCTCCCTGTCCCACCCGGTGGAGGTGGCCCAGTCCCGCACGAACTGCTTGTCGAAGGAGCGCTGCGGGCGCCCCGGCTCCCACTCCGCGGCGGGCCAGAAGCGGGACGAGTCCGAGGTCAGCACCTCGTCGCCGAGGGTGAGAACGTCGCCGGCCCAGCCGAACTCGACCTTGGTGTCGGCCACGATCACCCCGTGCTCGGCGGCGTGCGCGGCGCCGCGGGAGTAGATCTCCAGGGTCAGGTCGCGCAGCCGCTCGGCGACCTCGCGCCCCTCCTGGTCGACCACCTCGGCGAAGGTCAGGAACTCGTCGTGCCCGGTATCGGAGATCTTGGTGGTCGGGGTGAAGATCGGCTCGGGCAGCCGGTCGCCCTCGCGCAGCCCGGCGGGGAGTTTCACGCCGGAGACCGCGCCGTCGCGCTGGTACTCGCGCAGCCCCATGCCGACCAGGTAGCCGCGGGCGATGCACTCGACCTGGACCATGCGCAGCGGCTGCACCCGGATGGCGCGCCCGGCGAACTCGGCGGGGACGTCGGTGGTGGAGAGCACGTGGTTCGGGATGTCGCCGAAGAATTCGAACCACCAGTTCGAGAGCTGGGTGAGCAGCGCGCCCTTCTCCGGGATCGGGGTCGGCAGTGACACGTCGTAGACCGAGACCCGATCGGAGGCGACCAGCAGCAGGGTGTCGCCGTCCTCGTACAGGTCCCTGACCTTCCCCGCGTGTACGTGCTTCACCCAGACCCTCCGTCTCCGTCGTTACCGACACGACATCGCGCGCCGTCCAGGTGATTGACTGTACGCAACACCCTCGAACCTGAAGGAGCACTGTGTCCGCACCCAACCTGACACGCGACCAGGCGATCGAGCGCGCCGCGACGGTGCAGGTCGAGAACTACCGCATCGACCTCGACCTGACCGACGGCGCGGGCAAACCGGGCGAGGGAACCTTCCGCTCCCACACCGTGATCACCTTCACCGCGACCCCGGGTGCGAGCACCTTCGTCGACATCGTCGCCCGCTCGGTGCGCTCCGCCGCGCTGAACGGCACCGCGCTCGACGTCAGCGGCTACGACGAGTCCGCGGGCATCGCGCTGACCGACCTGGCCGAGCGCAACGAGCTGGTGGTCGAGGCCGACTGCGAGTACTCGCACACCGGCGAGGGGCTGCACCGCTTCGTCGACCCCGCCGACGGCGCCGTCTACCTGTACTCGCAGTTCGAGACGGCCGACGCCAAGCGCATGTTCGCCTGCTTCGACCAGCCGGACCTCAAGGCCACCTTCGACGTCACGGTCACCGCGCCGACGGACTGGCAGGTGATCTCCAACGGCGCGGGCGAGAGCGCCGCGCCCGGCACCCACGTCTTCGCCACCACGCCGCGGCTGAGCACCTACCTGGTTGCGCTGATCGCCGGGCCGTACGCACGGTGGACCGACGCCTACACCGACGAGCACGGCACCATCCCGCTCGGCATCTACTGCCGCTCCTCGCTCGCCGACTTCATGGACGCCGAGCGGCTCTTCACCGAGACCAAGCAGGGTTTCGCCTTCTACCACGGCAACTTCGGCGTCCCCTACGCCTTCGGCAAGTACGACCAGCTCTTCGTGCCCGAGTTCAACGCGGGCGCCATGGAGAACGCGGGCGCCGTCACCTTCCTCGAGGACTACGTCTTCCGCTCCAAGGTGACCAGGGCCTCCTACGAGCGCCGCGCCGAGACCGTGCTGCACGAGATGGCGCACATGTGGTTCGGCGACCTGGTCACCATGAAGTGGTGGGACGACCTGTGGCTGAACGAGTCGTTCGCCACCTTCGCCTCGGTGCTCTGCCAGGCCGAGGCGACCGAGTACACCAGCGCCTGGACCACCTTCGCCAACGTCGAGAAGTCCTGGGCGTACCGGCAGGACCAGCTGCCGTCGACGCACCCGATCGCCGCCGACATCCCCGACCTGGCCGCGGTCGAGGTCAACTTCGACGGCATCACCTACGCCAAGGGCGCCAGCGTGCTCAAGCAGCTGGTCGCCTACGTCGGGCTGGAGCCGTTCCTGGCCGGGCTGCGCGCCTACTTCGCCGACCACGCCTACGGCAACGCGACCTTCGGTGACCTGCTGGCCGCGCTGGAGAAGTCGTCCGGGCGCGATCTCTCCGGCTGGGGCGCGCAGTGGCTCAAGACCACCGGGCTGAACATCCTGCGACCGGAGTTCGAGGTGGGCGCGGACGGCGCCTTCACCTCGTTCGCGGTGGTGCAGGAGGGCGCCGCGCCGGGCGCGGGCGAGCACCGGGTGCACCGGCTCGCCGTCGGCGTCTACGACGAGCAGGACGGCAAGCTGGTCCGCACCACCCGGATCGAGCTGGATCTGGAGGCCGCCGAGCGCACCGAGGTGCCGCAGCTGATCGGCGTCCCGCGCGGCAAGTTCGTGCTGGTCAACGAGGACGACCTGACCTACTGCTCGGTGCGGCTGGACCCGGATTCGCTGGACGTGCTCGTCAACCGGATCGCCGATATCGCCGAGCCGCTGTCGCGCACGCTGGCCTGGTCGGCGGCCTGGGAGATGACCAGGCAGGCCGAGTTCAAGGCCCGCGATTTCGTCGCGCTGGTGCAGCGCGGGGTCGGCGCGGAGTCCGAGATCGGCGTGGTGCAGCGGCTGCTCATGCAGGCGCACGCCACGCTGGCCTCCTACGCCGAGCCGGAGTGGGCGAGCGGCACCGGCTGGCCGGACTTCGCCAACCGGCTGCTGGAGCTGGCACGCGAGGCCGAGGCCGGCTCGGACCACCAGCTCGCCTTCGTCAACGCGCTGGCCGCGGCCCGGCTCTCCGCCCGGCACACCGAGGTGCTGCGCGAGCTGCTCGACGGCGATCCGGCCGGGGTCGGGCTGCCCGGGCTGCTGGTCGACACCGATCTGCGCTGGCGGATCGTGGCGGCGCTGGCCGCGGCGGGCGAGCTCGACGCCGACGGCACCGAATCGCCCGCCATCGACAAGGAGCTGGCGGGCGACCCGACCGCGGCGGGTAAGCGGCAGGCGGCGGCCGCCGCGGTGGCGCGGCCGATCGCCGAGGTCAAGGCGCAGGCGTGGGCGACCGTCATGGAGGACGACGCGGTGCCGAACATCACCGCGCGCGCCATCGTCGGCGGGTTCGCGCCGACCGGGCAGGGCGAGCTGGTCGCGCCGTACCTCGATCGCTACTTCGGCGATATCGCGCGGGTGTGGGAGCGGCGCTCCAGCGAGGTCGCGCAGACCGTCGTTGTGGGGCTGTACCCGTCCTGGGTGATCACCGAGGAGGCGGTCGCCAAGGCGGACGAGTTCCTCGCGGGTGATCACCCGCCCGCGCTGTACCGCCTGGTCAGCGAGGGCAAAGCCGGCGTCGAGCGCGCCCTGCGCGCCCGCGCCTTCGACCGGGAGTAGAAAACGCGTCCGGCGCGGTCCTGAACGGACCGCTCCGGACGCGGAAGTGTGCTGCTGCGCAGCGGAGCCGGGGCCTCGGCGGCGGCCTGCCGGTCGCCGACGGCCAAAGCCGACTCGGCGTCACCCGGTAGCCCGGATTTCGCCCCATTCGCGCGGGACCACGGCGTACCTGCCCGAGACCTCGGCGTACCTGCCCGAGACGTCCGGGCGCCTGCACGGGACCTCCCGGCGCGGTAGCGCCGAAACTTGCGGCCGCGTCAGCGGCCGATGGCCGCCGCCATGACTCGGACGGCGGAGACGAGACCGTCGATCAACTGCCCCTGGCGGAACGAGCTGGAGGCGGCGGTGACGCCGAGCTGGCAGACCCGGTCGTTGGCCCGATCCTCGATGGCGCGCCCGGAGCGCACCTCGATGGCGCGATCGTCGGGCGAGACCGCGATGAGCACGGCCCGCTCCGGGTCGGGCACGGTCGGGAGCAGCGCGTCCGCGCCTGCCGCCGGATCGCCGCCGAGGTCACCGATGAAGACGGTGAACCGGACCCCGGTGGCCCTGGTCCCCTCGATGAGCGCGTTGTCCAGGGCGACCAGCTCGTGGTCGGAGAACGGCGCACGCCGGAACTCGGTACCCGGCTCGTGCACCCCGGAGACCCGGCCGCTGCTGGTCAGCGCGTACCCGTGCGGCAGGTCGGTCTCGACCACCGCGGGCCACTTAGAACTTGCCACTTGCCCGGCCTCCGATCAGTTCCGCGGCGGCACCGTGCCCACCGTGGTGCCCGTGCCCGATCACCTCGTCGGTGGCACTCCACAGCACCGGCTCACCCGTCCACGGCTGACCGAGTTCGTAGTGCGCCGGCTTCTCGCCGGGCAGCGGCTTGCCGAGGTACGACAGGCCGGCGATCGCACCGTAGATCACCAGCGGAACGCCGCCGAAAATCAGCACAGTCTCGAGAATGCTCACGGCTCCAAGATATCCGATCCTGTGTAGTAGTTCTTCCTCCGACCCACCGTCAGACCAGCCAGGCGGCGGTATCCGACGGCAGCGCACCGTCCGCGAGCGGCCCGCTGGCCAGCAGCAGCTCCCCCTCCGGCAGCGCGATCGGGGCGTTCGAGGCGTTCAGTACGCAGGTCAGCCCGCCCGGCCTGCGCACCGTGACGGTATCGGCGTTGCCGTCGAGCCACTCCAGCCCGTCGGCCGCGAACTCCGGCCTGGTGCGGCGCAGCTCGAGCGCGGTGCGGTAGAGCGCGAGCACGGAGCCGGGCTGCGCCAGCTGCGCCTCGACGGTGCGATCGGCCCACGCCGCGGGGATCGGCAGCCAGCTCTGCTCGCCGTCGGTGAAGCCGAACGGCGGCGCGGCCCCGGACCAGGGCAGCGGCACCCGGCACCCGTCGCGGCCGCGCTCGGTGTGCCCGGAGCGCTCCCAGACCGGGTCCTGCAGCACCTCGTCCGGCAGGTCGTCCACGTTGGGCAGCCCGAGCTCGGCGCCGTTGTAGACGAAGACCACGCCGGGGAGCGCGAGCTCGAGCAGCGCCATCGCCCGCGCCCGCGCGACGCCGGGCGCCCCGCCGCCGTACCGGGTGACCTCGCGCTCGATGTCGTGGTTGGAGAGCGTCCAGGTGGGGGTCGCCCCGACCGGGGCAACCGCGGCCAGCGAGTTCTCCACCGCGTCGCGGATGTCGGCGGCCTCGAAGGAGGTCTCGGCGAGCCGGAAGTTGAAGGCCAGGTGCAGCTCGTCCGGGCGGACGTACTCGCCGAAGCGGACGTTGTCGTCCACCCAGACCTCGCCGATGCTCACCGCGTTCGGGTACTCGTCGATCACCTTGCGGATGCGCCGGTGGATGTCGTGCACGCCCGGGTTGTTGAAGCGCGGGTCGTGGTCGTCGTGGACGAGCATCTTGGTGTCGACCTTGGCCATGTCCGGCAGGCCGGGCGGCTTGGCCATGCCGTGCGCGACGTCGATCCGGAAGCCGTCGACGCCGCGGTCCAGCCAGAACCGCAGGGTCTGCTCGAAGTCGGCGACGACGTCGGCGTTCTCCCAGTTCAGGTCGGGCTGCTCGGCGGCGAAGATGTGCAGGTACCACTGCCCCGGCCTGCCGTCCGGCTCCACGATCCTGGTCCAGGCCGGGCCGCGGAAGATGCTCGGCCAGTTGTTCGGCGGCTCGGAGCCGTCGGCGCCCCTGCCGTCGCGGAAGATGTAGCGGGCCCGCTCGGGGCTGCCCGGCCCGGCCGCCAGCGCCGCCCGGAACCAGGCGTGCTCGCTGCTGGTGTGGTTCGGGACCAGGTCCATGGTGACCCGGATGCCGCGCTCGTGCGCCGCCGCGATCAGCTCCGCCATCGCGGGCAGGCCGCCGAAGAGCGGGTCGATGTCGCGCGGGTCGGCCACGTCGTAGCCGCCGTCGGCCATCGGCGAGCGCATCACCGGGCAGATCCAGAGCGCGTCGACCCCGAGCTGCTCCAGGTAGCCGAGGCGCTCCCGGATGCCGCCGAGATCACCGACCCCGTCACCGTTCGAGTCGGCGAACGAGCGCGGGTACACCTGATAGAAGACGGCCGACTTCCACCAGGGCGTGGACTCTGCGGGGGAAACGGTCATCCCGTCATACTGCCCGAACAAACGGGCATTACGCCCGGCGTGGCACCATGCCGCTCACCACGTCGCGTTCATCAGCGAATTCGCCGCCATCTCCAGGTAGTCGAGGAGCTTCGCGCGGTGCGCGTCGTCCAGGACCTCGGGTTCGATCTCCGCGACCGCGGTGCGCATGCAGCGCAGCCAGGCGTCCCGCTCGATCGGGCCGATGCTGTACGGCATGTGCCGCATCCGCAGCCGGGGGTGGCCGCGCTCGTCGGAGTAGGTGCGCGGGCCGCCCCAGTACTGCTCGAGGAACATCCGCAGCCTGCGCTCGGCCGGGCCGAGATCCTCCTCCGGGTACAGCGGCCGGAGCACCGGGTCGACCGCCACCTCGCGGTAGAAGATCGTCAGGATCCGCCGGAACGTCTCGGCTCCGCCGATCTCCTCGTAGAACGACGTCGCTTGCTCGCCGGAAGTCATGGGTCCTCTCGGGGGCTGGTCTGGGTGCGGTTCCGCGGTCCATTCTGCCGCCTGCCCGGCGACCGCGCCGCCACGGGCCGGAGGCCGGGATACTGGGTACCCCGCCCCGTGTGATTCAGCCGCCGTTAACCGGAGATTGCTCGAAATCACCGTGCAATCCAGCGGAAACCGTGGTCAACTGGGGGGCAGTCTCAGCCGAGATAACACATGATCCTGCCAATCATGAAATCGAGGTCTCCCGATGAAGCAGCGGCACAGCGCCCGGTCACCCGAGGCGCGTGGGCACCGACAACTCCAGCCCGCCGACGTCCACAGTCGTGGGTCGGGGGCTACTCCGCTGCACATCCTGTCCGACCGATATCCGGGTTCGCACCACCCCACCGGCCACGTGCCGCTCCTGCGATCGGCCCCGCCACCCGAGGCTCCCAGTTGGTTGAAGCGCCGGGTGCTGCTGCTGAACGCCACCTTCGAGCCGCTCACCGCGCTCTCCGCCCGGCGCGCCGTCGTGCTGCTCATCTGCGGCAAGGCCGACCCGGTGCACCAGGACCCGGAGAACCCGGTGGTGCACTCCGCCGAGGCCGCGGTCGCCGTGCCGTCGGTGATCCGGCTGCGCACCTACGTGCGCGTCCCCTACCGCGCCCGGGTCCCGATGACGCGGGCCGCGCTCATGCACCGCGACCGCTACCGCTGCGGCTACTGCGGCGGCAAGGCCGAGACCATCGACCACGTGATCCCGCGCAGCCGCGGCGGCGAGCACTCGTGGGAGAACTGCGTGGCCAGCTGCGCGCCGTGCAACCACCGCAAGGCCGACAAGATGCTCAGCGAGCTGGGCTGGGTGCTGCGCGCCCCGCTGGTCTCGCCGAAGGGGCCGCACTGGCGGTTGCTCTCCACCACCGCGGAGCTGGACCCGCAGTGGCTGCAGTATCTCGGCGAGGGCGCCGCCTGAGTCAGGTGTACTCGACCACGAGCAGCGCCCAGGTGCCCGGCTCCAGCGCCTCGAAGACGTGCGGGCGGTCGCCCGGGTAGGAGATGTAGTCGCCGGGGGCCAGCTCCACCGGCTCCTCGCTCGGGCCGACCCGGGCGCGGCCCCCGGCGAGCAGGATGTGCTCGACCACGCCGGGGATGTGCGGGTCGGAGTCGCGGGCGTGGCCCGGCTCGCTGGTGATCCGGAAGAGGTCGCGGCGCGCGTGCACCGGGCCCGCCGCCAGCAGCGTCGCCCGGTAGTCGGCCTTGGCCGAGGCGACGACCGGCCCCTCCCCCGCGCGGATCACCTGGACCGCGGGGTGCGGGGGGTCGAGCAGCCGGGAGAACGGCATGTCGAGGGCGACGCAGAGCGCCCACAGGGTTTCCAGGCTCGGGTTCCCCGCCCCGGATTCCAGCTGGGAGAGCGTGGATTTGGCGATGCCCGCGCGGTTCGCGACCTCGCTCAGGGAGAGGCCGGTCCTGGTGCGCTCGCGGCGCAGGGCGGCGGCGATCGCCGCCTGCGGCGGCGCGGGGTCGGGCCTCGTCATGCGCTCAAGGAAACCACGCGGACGGGCCGCGTTGACGAACCGGCCGCTCGGCGTTCATTATAAAAGTCATGCGTTCGATATGGCGAACACTCATCCCCGACGTGCTGGATCGGGGCACGCTGCGCGGCATCGTCGCGGTGTGCCTTGCGGTCGGCGTCATCGGCATCTCCTACGGCGCCACGGCGGTCGCGGCCGGGTTGCCCGCGTGGGTGCCCCTGCTGCTCTCGGTGCTGGTGCTGGCCGGTGGGTCCGAGTTCCTGTTCGTCGGGATCGTCGGCGCGGGGGGCAGCGTGGTCGCCGCGGTGCTGGCCGGGCTGCTGGTGAACACCAGGCACCTGCCGTACGGGCTCGCGGTGCCGGACGTGGTCGGGCGCGGGGCGCGGCGGCTGCTCGGCGTGCACGTCATGAACGACGAGGCGGTCGCGCTGGCGGTCGCCGAGGCGGAGCCGGAGCGGCGGCGGGCCGCCTACTGGCTCGGCGGGGTCGGGGTGCTGCTCGCCTGGCCCGCCGGGGCCGCGCTCGGCGCGCTCGTCGGCAGCCTGGTTCCGGATACCGCGGCATTCGGCTTGGACGCGGTGTTCCCCGCGGTGCTGCTCGCCCTCATCCTCCCCGCGCTGGCGCGGCGCCGGACCAGGCGGGCGGCGCTGACCGGCGCGGTGGCCGCGGTAGCAGTTACCCCGTTCCTGCCCGCCGGGCTCCCGGTTCTGGTCGCGCTGGCCGGGCTGCTGGTCGCGTGGCCGACCGAGGATTCCCGAGAGCCGGCGCCGTGCTGATCGCCGGGATGCTCGCGCTCGCGGCAGGCACCTACGCGCTGCGTGCGGCGGGGCCGCTGCTGCGCGAGCGGGTCCGCTTCCCGGCGTGGGTCACCGAGCTGCTGGAGATCGCCGCGGTGGTGCTGCTCGCCGCCATGATGGCGACGCAGACGTTCCCGCTCGGCGAGCGGATCGGGCTCGCGCTGCCCTGCGGTGTCGCGGTCGCGGGCGTCCTGGCCTGGCGCAGGGCCCCGCTGCTCGTGGTGGTGCTCGCCGCGGCGGGGGTCACCGCCGGGCTCCGCCTGTTCGGCGTCGCCTGACGCTCAGTTGGCGGTGAGCGAGATACCGCCCCCGTGCCTGCGGGCGACCGATCCGTAGCGGGCGTCGATGCGGAACCAGGTCCGGGTGCTGCGCACCCGGACGATCTCGTCGGCGGGGATGCGGCGGGGATCCGCCTTCTCCCCGGAGAACGGAATGAAGTCCATCGCGGTGAGCGCGAAGACCACCCGCATCGGCACCGCCACCTCGGCGCCGTCCCCGGTGACGGTGAGCACCGGCTGGTCGAGCAGCGAGGCGGGCGGCCCGTGCCCGCTCCCGTGCTCCCTGGCCAGCTCGACCCCGCGCTCGGCCAGCTCGACGAGCGTGCGTGCGGGCACATCGTCCACGTGCGCCCACCCACCGCCGGGCGGCAGCGCACCGCGCCAGGCGGAGTCGAGCGAGTAGCCGAGGTCGATCGGCAGCCCGCTGCCGAGCCCGTTCAGCAGCAGGTCGGCGGAGACGGTCACGTCGTCCAGCGCGAGGTCGGCGGAAACCGTCCGTACGGCGAGCGTCTCGAAGCCGGTCGCGGCCCAGGCCGAGACCAGCTCCGGCCCGCGCCTGCGCAGCCGGATCACCGCCGCCGGGTCCAGCCGGACCGCCCGATTCGCGAAGGTCGCCAAGTTCTCCCGCTCCGCCGGGTCGGCGACGTGCAGGACCCGCTGATCCCCGGTCAGTGGCTCACTCCATCCACTCCGCGAGGTAGCCGCGCTCCGCCTCGGTGAGCCGGCGCAGCCGCTGCGTCCTGATGTCGAAGGCGGCGATCTGCGTCGTCGCCGTCACCGCCGGGGTGGAGTCCGGCGCGGCGCCCGCCGCCCTGACCTCGTACCCGATGGTGAAGTCGACCGCCCGCAGCTGGGTGATGCGCATGGCGATATCGAGCGGCGTGTCCTCGTGCCGCAGCTGCCCGCGGTAGCGAACGTGCAGGTCGGCGAGGACACAGCCCTCGCGCATGGCCGCCGTCGGCCTGCCGTCCTCGAAGAGCCACGGGATCCGCGCCTCCTCCAGCAGCGTGACCATCCTGGCGTGGTTCACGTGCTGGAAGACGTCCATATCGGACCAGCGGATATCCACCTTCGCGTGGAAGCGGAGCGGGAGCGCCCCCGCTCCCCGGACACTGTTGCGTACGTCGACGCTGGTCACCTTGCTACCTCCGGTTACGCACCCACGCCGCTCACCATGCTTCGGACCTGCCGCGCCGCAACCGAGAGGGTGGCGAGGTCGTGGGTGCCGGACTCGAACAGTTCGGCCAGTGCCGCCCGGGCGCGCCCGAGGCGGGACTGATTCCTCGACTCCCAGTATGCAATCTTGTCGCCCGGCGCCTCGTCCGGCTCCGAGTCGCTCAGCACATCCATGGTGAGTGAACGGAGCGAACCGTACATATCGTCGCGCAGCGCGAGCCGGGCCAGCGCGTGCCAGCGATCCCCGCGCTCCAGGCCGCTCACCGCGGCGAGCAACCAGTCGATCTTGAGGTGCTCGTTCAGCGCGTAGTACAACGCCCCGACCTCGTCACCGTCCCGGTTCACGATGTCGGCCACGTCGAGGATATCGAGCAGCGGATACAGGTTGAGCAGGCCGAACACCTCGGTGGCGAGGTCGGTCGGCGCGCCGCGGGCGATCAGGTCGGAGGCCTGATCGGTGAGGCTGGCGACGTGCGGCCCGCGCAGCCAGTTCGGCGCCGCCTCGCGCAGCTCCGCCACCCCCGCGGCGTACCTGTTGATCTCCGCGCCCACCGCGATGGGCTGCGGGCGATTGATCAGCAACCAGCGCGAAGCGCGATCGAGTGTGCGCTTCGTCTCGAGTTCCAGCTGGTCCCGGACCGCGGCGGGGGCATCGCAGTCCCGGATCCGCTGCCACAGGGCAGGCAGGTCGAAGATCTGCGCCGCGGCGGCGAAGGCGCGAACGGCGTCGGTGGTGCCCGCGCCGATCTCCTCGCGCAGCCGGTAGGCGTAGGTGATGCCGCCGTAGTCGACCACCTCGTTCACCACCATCGTGGTGATGATCTCGCGGCGCAGCCGGTGCCGCTTGATGGCAGGGGCGAAGCGCTCGCGCAGCGGGGTCGGGAAGTACAGCGGCAGCCGGTTCGAGAAGTGCTGGATGTCCGGCAGGTCGGAATCGAGCAGGTCCGCCTTGAGCGCCAGCTTCACGTGCGCCATCAGGTTGGAGAGCTCGGGCGAGGTGAGCCCGCTGTGGTGCTCGTAGCGGTGCTGCAGTTCGTCGTCGGTGGGCAGCGCCTCCAGCTCCCGGTCCAGCCCGCGCCGCCGCTCCAGGTCGTCGACGAGCCTGCGATGCACGCTCACCATGTGCGCCGCCTCGGTGCGCGAGACGCCCATCAGCATGTTCTGGGTGACGTTGTCGCGCAGCACCATCTCCGCGACCTCGTCGGTCATGGAGGCGAGCAGCGGGTTGCGGTCGGCCGCGGCCAGCTCGCCGCCGCTGACCACCCCGTCCAGCAGGACCTTGATGTTGACCTCGTGGTCGGAGCAGTCGACACCGGCCGAGTTGTCGAGGGCGTCGGTGTTCATCTTGCCGCCGTCCAGGCAGAACTCGATCCGGCCGAGCGCGGTGACGCCGAGGTTGCCGCCCTCGCCGATCACATCGACGCGCAGTTCGTTGCCGTTCACCCGGACCGGGTCGTTGGACTTGTCCCCGACGTCGGCGTTCGTTTCGCTGCTCGCCTTGATGTAGGTGCCGATGCCGCCGTTCCAGAGCAGCTGCGCCGGCGCCTTCAGGATCGCGCGCACCAGCTCCGGCGGGGAGAGCGAGGTGACGCCGTCCGCCAGCCCGAGCGCCTGCCCGGCCTGTGCGCTGATCGGCACCGCCTTCACGGTGCGCTCCCAGACCCCGCCGCCCGCGCTGATCAGGGAGGTGTCGTAATCCGCCCAGGACGAACGGGGCAGCTCGAACATGCGCTGCCGCTCGGCGTACGAGGTGGCCGCGACCGGGTCCGGGTCGAGGAAGATGTGCCGGTGGTCGAAGGCGGCCACCAGCCGGATGTGCTCGGAGAGCAGCATGCCGTTGCCGAAGACGTCACCGGACATGTCGCCGACGCCGACCACGGTGAAGTCCTGGGTCTGGGTATCGATGCCGAGCTCGCTGAAGTGCCGCTTGACGCTCTCCCAGGCGCCGCGCGCGGTGATCCCCATGGCCTTGTGGTCGTACCCGGCCGAGCCGCCGGAGGCGAAGGCGTCGCCCAGCCAGAAGCCGTACCGCCCGGCCACGTCGTTGGCCTCGTCGGAGAAGCGCGCGGTGCCCTTGTCCGCCGCGACCACCAGGTAGGTGTCGTCGCCGTCGCGGCGCACCACCCGGTCGGGCGGGCGCACCGCGCCGGTGGCGAGGTCGACGTTGTCGGTGAGGTCGAGCAGCCCGGCGATGAAGGTGCGGTAGCAGGTGACGCCCTCGGTGGCGAGCGCCTGGCGGTCGGCGGCCGCGTCACCGGTGCTCGCGGGCGGGCGCTTCACCACGAAGCCGCCCTTCGCGCCGACCGGGACGATCACCGCGTTCTTCACCGCCTGCGCCTTGACCAGACCGAGGATCTCGGTGCGGAAGTCCTCCAGCCGGTCCGACCAGCGCAACCCGCCGCGCGCCACCGAGCCGAAACGTAGGTGCACACCCTCGACCCGGGGCGAGTAGACGAAGATCTCGTACTTCGGCCGCGGCTTGGGCAGTTCGGCGATCTCGGCGGGCTCGACCTTGATCGAGAGGAAGTCGCGCGGTTCGCCGTCGGCGCCGGTGACGTAGTAGTTGGTGCGCAGGGTCGCGCGGATCAGCCCGAGCAGGGCCCGCAGGATGCGGTCCGCGTCCAGGCTCACCACCTCGTCGATCCTGGTGCGCAGCCGCCCCTCCAGCTCGGCGGCCCGCTCCGCGGATTCGGCATCCGGGTCGAACCGGGCCGCGAAGAGATCGAGCAGCAGCCGGGCGGCCTCCGGGTAGACCAGCAGCACCCGGGCGATATTGACCTGGCTGTAGGGGAACCCCGCCTGCTGCAGGTACTTCGCGTAGCCGCGCAGCACCGAGACGTCGCGCCAGGCGAGCCGGGCGCGCAGCACCAGCTCGTTCAGCCCGTCGGCCTCGGCCCGGCCGAACCAGACCGCCTCGAAAGCCTGCACGAACCGGTCGCGCAGCCCCTCCGGCGGGGCGTGCACCGCGGTGGCGCCGTTCGGCGAGCGCAGCAGCTCGGCGTCCAGGTCCTTGTCCAGCGCGTCGCGCAGCAGCTCGGGGCGGGCCTGCACGCCGAAGTCGTAGATCCACCACTCACCGCGCCCCGCGGTGCCCGCGCGCGGCGTGATCCGGTACGGCCGCTCGTCCACCACCTCGACGCCGAGGCTCTGCAGCACCGGCATCACCTGGCTGAGCGAGACCCCGGTGCCGCCGATGTAGAGGCTGAACCGCCACGAGCCGGGGGCGGAATCCGGGGTGCGGTAGAGGAACTGGTCGATGGTGTCGGCGCCGAGCCGCTCCAGCCGCACGATGTCGGCCAGCGCGCGGGCCGCGTCGAAATCCTGCTTGTAGCTCTCCGGGAAGGCGCCGGTGTAGCGGTCGAGCACCTCGGTGGTGACGACGGCGGTGGCGGCGAGCTCCTCGTCCAGCCGGTCCTGCCAGGACTTGCTGGTCTCCACCAGCAACCGCTGGATCCGCCTGCGGTTCTCGTCGCCGGTGTCGGGCAGGTCGGTGCCTCGCGGCATCCGGATCGTGAAATACACGCTGGCGATTTCGTTTTCGCTGACCCGGACCGAGTACTCGATGTCATCGCTGCCGAGTTCGTGGCCGAGGATGCCCTGCATCCGCAGCCGCACCTCGGTGGTGTAGCGATCCCGCGGCATGTAGACCAGGCAGGCCACGAAGCGGCCCTGCCGGTCCGCGCGCAGGAACAGCCGCACCTGCCTGCGCTGGCGCACGGTGAGCACGGCGGAGGCGGTGTGCCCGAGGCTGTCCGCGTCGGAGGAGAAGAGCTCGGTGCGCGGCAGCGACTGGATGGTCTCCAGCATGGCCTGGCCGGAGTACGAGGACAGCTCGTGGCCGCTGCGCTCGATGGCCCTTTCCACCCGGCGGGCGATGACCGGGATGTCCAGCACGTTCTCGTGCACCGCCGTGACCGTGAAGACGCCGAGGAAGACGTGCTCGCCGATCACCGCGCCGGATTCGTCGAAGTCGGCGACCCCGACGAAGTACGGGTACGCCGCCCGGTGCACGGTGGCCCGGACCAGCCCCTGGGTCAGCACCAGCAGCGGCCGGTCGGCGCCGGCGAAGGGGACCGCGAAGTCGGTGCCGACGTCGGGGGCGAGCACGCCGAGGCAGCTCTCCCGCACCGGCTCCGGCACCTCGTCGCCGTCGTGGTAGCGGTAGCGGCCGTAGCCGAGCACCGTGAAGTTGCCCTCGGCCAGCCAGTCCAGCAGTTTCGCGGTGTCCAGCAGGTCATCGGCGGGGAACGGCGCGTCGCCGCGCTCGGCCGCGGCGCGCAGCGCCCCGGCGACCGCCTGCTGCTGCCGGAGGATGTCGCCGGTGTCGGCGACCACCTGGCGCACGTCCTCGACGACCTCGGTGATCGAGCCACGCACCTTCTCCAGCAGCGCGGAGCTCACCGTCGGCGGCAGCTGCACGAACATCCAGGACTCGGAGATCCAGTCGTCGCCCCGGTTCCCCGCCCCGTGCGGGGTCACCGCGGTGAGGACGCCGTCCGCCCGGCGCACCTCGAAGATGGGGTGCACCAGCTCGACCATCCGGACGCCGAGCTTGCCGAGCGTCGCGGAGACCGACTCGACCAGCAGCGGCATGTCGTCGGTGACGATCTGCAGCGCGGGGCCGAAGTCGGACGCGTCCGGGTGGAAGACCCGCACCACGGCCTCGCGGGGCCGCCGCACGCGGGCGAGTTCGAGGTGCAGGCGGAAGATGTCGGTGCCGCCGTGGATGGCGTAGTCGACGTCGCCGGCGTCGACATGCCGGAAGTACGCCTCCTCGAGCTCGGTGAGCGACTCGCGCACCCGCTCCGGCAAACTCTCGGACCACTGCTCTGTGGACACTTCGGACGACACCGTCATGCTCCTGACATCTCCCTCGATACGGATTCGGTGATCAGCCGTGCATCGGCCCTGATGCGGGGAGAACCACCTCGACGGAGCACGCCGGAAATTCCAGCGGGTCCGGGAACGCGCACTGCGACGGCGGATTTCACCACTCGGCGATCGAGGGCGAGTGCACGGCAGAGCGAGGGAGGTTCAGACCGAACCTGGAATTGCACGTAACCCACACTATCGACTCCGCGCGAATACGGCGCGACAGTACGGAAGCTACTGGTGGGGCAATAAGTTACGGGCCGTGGTGGGTGGGAGAGCGGACCGGCCGGATGGGTCCGACCGGTCGCGATCGAACCCACCCGGAAATTCCGGCCGGAAAAAACTAGTCGCGGGTCAGTTTGCGGTGCGTGAGCCGGTGCGGGCGGGACGCCTCCAGACCGAGACGTTCGATCTTGTTCGCCTCGTACGCCTCGAAGTTGCCCTCGAACCAGAACCACGCGGCCTCGTTCGCCGAGTCGCCCTCCCACGCCAGGATGTGCGTGCAGGTGCGATCGAGGAACCAGCGATCGTGCGAGATCACCACGGCACAGCCGGGGAACTGCTCGAGCGCGTTCTCCAGCGAACCCAGAGTTTCCACGTCGAGGTCGTTGGTCGGCTCGTCGAGCAGGATCAGGTTGCCGCCCTCCTTGAGGGTGAGCGCCAGGTTCAGCCGGTTGCGCTCACCGCCGGAGAGCACCCCGGCCGGCTTCTGCTGGTCCGGGCCCTTGAAGCCGAACGCCGAGACGTAGGCGCGGGACGGCATCTCCTGCTGGCCGACCTGGATGTAGTCGAGCCCCTCCGAGACCACCTGCCACACCGTCTTGGTGGGGTCGATCCCGCCGCGGCTCTGGTCGACGTAGCTCAGCTTGACCGTCTCGCCGACCCGGACGATGCCGCTGTCCGCCTGCTCCAGCCCCACGATGGTCTTGAACAGCGTGGTCTTGCCGACGCCGTTCGGGCCGATGACACCGACGATGCCGTTGCGCGGCAGCGTGAACGACAGGTCCTTGATCAGCTGGCGGTCGCCGAAGCCCTTGTCCAGGTGCTCCACCTCGACCACCACGCTGCCCAGCCGCGGCCCGGCCGGGATCTGGATCTCCTCGAAGTCGAGCTTCCTGGTCTTCTCGGCCTCGGCGGCCATCTCCTCGTAGCGGTCGAGCCTGGCCTTGTTCTTGGCCTGCCTGGCCTTGGCGCCGGAGCGCACCCAGGCCAGCTCCTCCTTGAGCCGCTTCTGCAGCTTCTGGTCCTTCTTGCCCTGCACCGCCAGCCGCTCGGCCTTCTTCTCCAGGTAGGTGGAGTAGTTGCCCTCGTAGCCGATGGCGCGGCCGCGGTCCAGCTCCAAAATCCAGCCTGCCACGTTGTCCAGGAAGTACCGGTCGTGGGTGACAGCCAGCACGGCGCCCGCGTACTGCGCCAGGTGCTGCTCCAGCCAGAGCACCGACTCGGCGTCCAGGTGGTTGGTCGGCTCGTCCAGCAGCAGCAGGTCGGGCTTGCTCAGCAGCAGCTTGCAGAGCGCGACGCGGCGGCGCTCGCCACCGGAGAGGTTGGTGACCGGCTCGTCCGGCGGCGGGCAGCGCAGCGCGTCCATGGCCTGCTCCAGCTGGGAGTCGACGTCCCAGGCGTCGGCGTGGTCCAGATCCTCCTGCAGCCTGCCCATCTCGTCCATGAGCTCGTCGGAGTAGTCGGTCGCCATGAGCTCGGCGATCTCGTTGAAGCGGTCGAGCTTGACCTTGATCTCGCCGAGCCCCTCCTCGACATTGCCGCGGACGGTCTTCTCCTCGTTCAGCAGCGGCTCCTGCTGCAGGATGCCGACCGTCGCGCCGGGCGCGAGGAACGCTTCGCCGTTGTTCGGCTGGTCCAGTCCGGCCATGATCTTCAGCACGCTCGACTTACCCGCGCCGTTCGGACCGACGACACCGATCTTGGCACCGGGAAGGAAGTTCAACGTGACGTCGTCGAGCACGACCTTGTCGCCGTGCCGCTTGCGAACCTTCTTCATTTGGTAGATGAACTCAGCCATGGAGCAAAGCCTATCGGTGGAAGGAAACGGATACCGTGCGGGAGCGGGCCCTGCGGGCACCCGCCGACCGTGCGCTCAAGCGTCGACCGGCTCGGCGATGCGGGTGGGACCCGGGCGGCTCACCGTACCCGATTCGACCGCGCGATCCGGGAACGGCCCGGCGGCGGCTTCCGGCAGCTCCCGCGGCGCCACCCCGGCCTCCGGCATCGGCTCGGTGACCGCCTCGGACTCCCCTGCCCCCGGCCTCGGCCGCTCGGCGCGCCGGGTGATCGCCACGCTGCACCTGGCCAGATCTGGGCCGATGGCGACGGCCCGCATCTCCAGGTCGCGCCGCTCGACGCCGTCCTTGGCGCGGTACTCGTGCGTCCGCAGCTGGCCGTGCACCAGCACCGGGTCGCCGCGGCGGATCGAGGCGTGCACGCCGGAGACCAGCCGCCGCCAGCAGCTCACCGTGAGGAACAACGTGCCGTTGTCCACCCATTCCCCCGACGCCTGATCGAACCGCCGGGAATTGCTCGCCACCCGGAAGGTGATCACCGGCTCCCCGTTCGCGAGCTCCCGCTTGGCCGGGTGGGTGACCACCGTGCCCGCCACCGTCGCCATCGCCTCGTACATCGTCGCGCCCCCTTCGCATCCACGCTCTTCGTGTCCGGTTCCCAGGGTGCCGCAGCGGGGCGGGCGACGACCCCGCCCAAGAGGGGGGCTGTGGATAACTCGGCCCCTGTGGACAACCCGGGCTCAGCGCGCGGCCGGGTCGCCGTTCGCGCCGCACAGCACCACGATGGTCCGGCGCCCCGGCTCGGCGACGAAAGCACCGCTGATCAGGGCGGCGAGCGCCGCCGCGCCGGACGGCTCGACCGCGATCCGGAACTCGCGCCAGAGCAGGTCGCGGGCCGCGTCGACGGCGTCGTCGGTCACGGTGAGCGCGGGGACGTCGGAGCGGCGGGCGAGATCGAGCGCGATCGCCCCGATCCGGTCCGGGCCCGCGGAGTCGGCGGCGGGCACCTCGACCGGCCGCTCCGCGCTCAGCGCGGCGCGCAGCAGTGCCCTGCGCTCCGGCTCCACCCCGATCACGCGCTGCCGCCTGCCGAGCGCGGCGGCCAGCCCGCCGATCAGCGCGCCGCCGCCGACCGCGGCCAGCACCGGCGGCCTGCCGCGCACCTGTTCCTCCAGCTCCAGCCCGAGTACGCCGGCACCGGCGACCACCGCGGGGGTGTCGTGCACCGGCAGGTACAGCGCCCCTGTCCCGGCCGCGAGCTCGACGGCGTGCGCGCAGGCCTCGGCGTGGGTGGTGCCGTGCCAGCGCACCTCGGCGCCGTGCGACCACATCGCGGCGACCTTGCTGTGCGGCGCCGTCTCCGGGACGACGACGGTGCAGGTCCGGCCGAGCCCCGCGGCGGCGAGCGCGGCCGCGATCCCGGCATTGCCGCCGGCGGCGAGCACCACGTGCGTCGGCCGCGCGGCCGCGGTGAGCAGGGCGTTCAGGCTGCCGCGGAGCTGGAAGGTGCCGCCGTGCTGCAGGTACTCCAGCTTGAGCGAGACCGGGAATCCGGCGACGGTGGTGTGGAAGACCGGGGTCTTGCGGAGCTGCCCGGCGAGCCGCTTGCGGGCCGCGCGCACGTCGGAGCGGAAGACCCGCGGCGGCGCGGCGGTGGTCGCGGAGTCAGTCACCGCGCGGCCCACGGTCGCGGCGCGCCAGCTCGGCGTACATGGCGTTGTACGCGGCCAAGTCGGCGTCGTGATCGCGGTCGGCGGCGCGGTCGGTGCGCTGGGCCAGCCGTTCGTCGCCGCGCGACCACTGGATGAGCAGCGCCAGCATCACCACCACCAGCGGGATCTCGCCGCTGGCCCAGGCCAGGCTGCCGCCGGTGCGCTGGTCGCCGAGCAGGTCGGCGTTCCAGTCGATGCCGAGGTTGCGGTAGAACCAGGCGCCCATGACCGTGGTCATGCTCATCAGCGCGATGCCGAAGAAGGCATGGAACGGCAGCGAGCCGAACACCATGGCGAGCCTGGTCAGCGGCTCCACCCGGCGCGGCTTGGGGTCGATCCCGATCACCACCCAGTAGAAGAGGTAGCCGCTGAGCAGGAAGTGCAGGTTCATCAGGACGTGCGCGGCGTGTGAATCGGCGTACGCGTCGAAGATGCCGCCCAGGTACAGCGCGTAGAAGCCGCCGACGAAGATCACCGAGGCGACGATCGGGTGGGTCAGGAACTTGGACACCGGGCTGTGCACCGCGGCCAGCAGCCACTCCCGCGGCCCCGGCGGGTTCTCCCGGCCCGCCGGCGGCAGGGCGCGCAGCGCCAGCGTCACCGCGCCGCCGAGCGCGAGCAGAATCGGGGTCAGCATGGAGAGCGCCATGTGCGCGCCCATGTGCACGCTGAACACCGCCGGTGAGTACCGCCCGACCCCGGACGAGGTCGCGACGAGCAGCACCAGGCAGCCGGAGAGCCAGGCGATGGTGCGCCCCACCGGCCAGCGGTCGCCGCGCGCCCGCAGCCGCCGGACGCCGAGCAGGTAGAGCACCGCCAGCACCACCGCGGCGGTGCCGAAGAGCAGGTCGAAGCGCCAGTCGAAGGCGAGCCGGGCGAAGGTCGGCGGCCCGGCCAGGTCGTAGCCGAGCTCGACCTCGGTCGGCGAGGGAACGGCGGTCGGGGCGGGCGGCGGGGTCCGGCCGAGCCCGGCGGCCAGCCCGAAGGTCGCCGCCAGCAGCAGCACCTCGACCCCGGCGAAGCGCACCAGCGCCCCGCGGTCACCGGGGTCGGCCGTGAGCGCGGGCAGCGCGGCCCGCCGCTGCAGGTACCCGAAGACCCCGAGCACGATCAGCGCGGCCGCCTTGGCCAGCACCAACCGGCCGTAGGTGGTATCCAGCAGGTCGCCGGGCGGCACCCGGACCCAGGCGTTGATCACCCCGCTCGCCGCGATCACGGCGAAGGCCACCGCCGCGACGGCGGAGAACCGGCGCGCGGCGAGCGCGGTGTGCGCGCCGTCGCGCAGCGCGTGCGCCAGCACCGCGGCCAGCCCGCCCGCCCAGACGGCGGCCGAGATCAGGTGCAGGATGAGCGAGTTGGTGGCGACGTCGTGCGCCCCGCCGGACGAGGAGTGCCCGGTCAGTGCCAGCGGCATCATGGCGATCACCGCGCCGAGCAGCAGCAGCGGGGTCCAGCCCCAGCGCAGCGCCAGCCGGGCCCCGACCGCGACGAGCAGCGCGCAGAGCACCGTGGTTCGCCAGGCCCCGGCCAGCTCGATCTGCCCGACGGCGCGCCACAGCTCGGCGGGCTGCCAGACGTCGCGCACCGGCCGCCCCGTGGTGTCCGATGCGGTGAGCGGGACGAGCAGCGCGGCGCAGCAGGCCCAGACCAGCGCGGCGTCGGAGGCGCGCCGCACCGCGCGGTACCCGGCCACGTCGAGCAGGCCGTCCCGCTGCGGCGGCACCAGGAAGGCCGCGAAGAGCAGCGAGCCGACGGTGAGCGCCGCCGCCAGATCGGCGAGCGCACGGACCGCGGGCAGGCCGTAGGTGGTCAGCGGCCCCGGATCGGGGATCCCGAGCAGGGTCAGCGCCTCGGCCGCCGAGAGCCCGACGACGAGCGCGGCGACCACCGCGCCGACGGCACCGGCGACGGCGAGCAGGACCGGAAAGGTGAAGGGCCCCGCGACCGGCGCGGGAGCATCCGCGGGAACGTCGCTCACCGGAGCGGATTCGTGCGGGGCGGACATACGACCCAGCGTAGTGGGAGCGGGAAACTCCGTGACGGACGGCTGCCGGGTCTCCGGCGCACCGGGTCGCTATACTCGCCGTGCCGGTGCGCGCGGGGATGCCACCGGCCACCGTGGATGCGACTGCCTCCGTAGCTCAGTTGGATAGAGCAAGGGCCTTCTAATCCCTAGGTCGCAGGTTCGATTCCTGCCGGGGGCGCACACCACTCGCCATGGGCGTCGCACGCGCACGTCCCCGGAGAGTTACCCGCCGCGTATCGCGGGCAAACCTGCAATCAGCCGCAGACCGCCGCCACCGCGGTGCCGATCAGCCCGAGCCCGTGGTCCAGCTCGTCCTCGCTCAGCGTCAGCGGCGGCATGAGTTTGACGACCTGGTTGGTCGAGCCGGAGGTCTCCACCAGCAACCCCAGCTCGAAGGCGGCCTGCGAGACCTTGCCCGCGTGCGAGGGGTCGGCGAAGACCAGGCCGTGGATGAGGCCGCGGCCGCGGGTGGTCGTCCCCGGATGGCCGGCGGCGATCTCGGCGAGCCCGGCGGCCAGCCGCTCCCCCTTGGCCAGCACCGCGCGCTCCAGGACGTCGTCGGACCAGTACTGCTCCAGCGCGACCCGCGCGGTGACGAAGGCCGGGTTGTTGCCGCGGAAGGTGCCGTTGTGCTCGCCGGGCGCCCACTGGTCGTGCTCGGCCTTGAACAGCACCAGCGCCATGGGCAGGCCGTAGCCGCCGATGGACTTGGACATGGCGACGATGTCGGGGGTGATGCCGGCGATCTCGAAGGAGAAGAACGGGCCGGTACGGCCGCAGCCCATCTGCACGTCGTCCACGATGAGCAGGATGTCGCGGGCGGCGCAGAGCTCGGCGAGCTCGCGCAGCCACTCGACCCGCGCGAGATTGATGCCGCCCTCGCCCTGCACCGTCTCCACGATCACCGCGGCGGGCTTGTCCAGGCCGGAGGAGGTGTCGTCGAGCGCGCGGCGCATCCAGCGCAGCTCGTCCTCGCCGCCGAGGAAGCCGTCGTAGGGCATGGGGTTGGTGTACGGCAGCGGGACGCCCGCGGCCGCGCGCTTGGCGGCGTTGCCGGTGACCGAGAGCGCGCCGAGCGACATCCCGTGGAAGGCATTGGTGAAGTTCAGCACGGTCTGCCTGCCGGTGATCTTGCGCGCGAGCTTGAGCGCGGCCTCCACCGCGTTGGCGCCGGTCGGGCCGGGGAACTGCACCTTGTAGTCCAGCCCGCGCGGCACGAAGACCAGGTCGCGCAGCGCCTCGAGCAGGCCGCGCTTGGCGATGGTCGCCATGTCGAGGCTGTGGATGATGCCGTCGTTCAGGATGTAGTCGACCAGGGCCTGCTTGAAGACCGGGTTGCTGTGGCCGTAGTTGAGCGCGCCCGCGCCCGCGAAGAAGTCCAGGTACTCCCGGCCGGCTTCGTCGCGCAGCCAGCTGCCGCTCGCGGTGGCGAAGACCGTCGGCCAGACCCGGCAGTAGCCGCGCACGTTCGACTCGACGGTCTCGAAAACAGAGGCGGTCATGGGCGGTCCCCGATCGGTGAGCGACGACGCTCCGAGCTTTCTGAAGCGCATGCGTTTCTAACACTGCGCAACCGGGTTCTGCACGGTTTTTGCGCAAACCGGATGGTCAGTGCGCGGAGTAGAGGCTGACCTCGCCGTTCTCCCCGAGGAAGGCGTTCACCAGCAGGATGCCGTCGGCCCGGAGCTGATCCGGCTCCGGCGCCTTCGTGGTGACGTTGATCTGCGGGATCGCGGCCCAGTTCACCACGAATCGCTCGGGCAGCGCGTCGTCGTCGGAGAGCCGGGCCAGCCGGAAGACCGAGACGGTCTTGCCGACCACCAGGTCGCGCACCACGTCGGCGATCCGCTCCGGATCCTCCAGCGCGAACAGGAACCCGAAGGTGAGTTCCGGGGAGGAGACGTACGCGGGCACGATCCGAAGGTTAGCTGATAGCTCGCCGCGGCGGCGGCGACGGAAATGCCCCGGCCGAGTGCACGGCCGGGGCATTCACGGGATGCCTGGAGTCAGCGGACCCCGTCACCGGGGTGGTCGACCACCTCGGCATCGAGGATCGAGCTCTCGGGCTTGAGCACGGGCGCGGCGGCCGCGGGCTGCGGCGCCGCGTCGGCCGCCTCCTCCGCGCGCTGCGCCTCGGCATCGCGCTTGGCGGCGGCGGCCGCCTCGCGCATCTCGATGGCGTCGGTCATCCAGTCGCCGATCTCGCGGGTGACCGCGCCGACCGTGCCGGTGATGATCGAGGCGATATTGCCGACCCGCTTCGCCCCCGACACGGTCAGTTCCTGGATGAGGTCCTTGTTGCTCTCGAATTTCCCGATCATCACACGCCCGCTTCGGTCGCCTCTCGCTTACGCATGACGATAACACCGGGGGTGGGATCGCCCTTCGTGAAGCTGTCGGGCAGCGCGAGCTTGAAGATCTTGCCCCAGACCGAGCCGATCTGCTTGCTGAACGGCCCGGTGTTGTAGGGCAGCCCGAACTTCTCGCACAGCGCCCGCACCTCGGGCGCCATCTCCGGGTACCGGCCGGCGGGCAGGTCGGGGAAGAGGTGGTGCTCGATCTGGTGCGACAGGTTGCCGGACATGATGTGGAAGAGCTTGCCGCCCTCGATGTTCGCCGAGCCGAGCATCTGCCGGATGTACCACTCGCCGCGGGTCTCGTCCATCGTCTCGTCCTGTGTGAACGTCTGTACGCCGGACGGGAAGTGGCCGCAGAAGATGATCGAGAACGCCCACACGTTCCGGACCAGGTTCGCGGTGGCGTTGCCCGCCAGCGTGCTGAGGAAGAGCGGGCCGGTGAGCGCCGGGAAGACGACGTAGTCCTTGAGCGTCTGCCGCCCCGCCTTCTTCCACCAGCCCTTGAGCAGCGGCTTGAGGTCGGACCACTTCCGCTTGCCCTGCACGATGTTCTCCGCCTCGGCGTCGTGCACCATGACGCCCCACTCGAAGAGCACCATGAGCAGGAAGGCGTAGAGCGGGTTGCCCAGGTAGTACGGGTTCCACTTCTGGCCCTCGTCGATCCGCAGGATGCCGTAGCCGATGTCCCGGTCCATGCCGTGGATGTTGGTGAAGGTGTGGTGCATGTAGTTGTGCGAGTGCTTCCACTGGTCGGCGGGGCAGACGTTGTCCCACTCGAACTCGCGGGAGTTGATGTCCGGCTCGCGCATCCAGTCGTACTGGCCGTGCATGACGTTGTGGCCGATCTCCATGTTGTCGAGGATCTTCGACACGGAGAGCGAGGCCACCGCGGCCAGCCAGAACGGCGGGAGGAAGCCGAGGTACATCAGCCCGCGGCCGGCCACCTCGAAGCCGCGCTGGGCCTTGATGACCTTGTAGAGGTACTCGCGGTCACGCTCGCCCAGGTCGGCGGCGACGCGGTCGCGCAGTTCGTCGAGGGCGCGGCCGATCTCCTCGATGTCCTCGGGGCTGAGGACGAGCGGGCCGTCTTTGGTCTCGGTCAGGATGGTCATGGTGACTCCTTCAGATCTCGATGTCGACGTCGCCGACGGCCGCGCTGATGCACAGCTGGATCGGCTGGTCGGGATCGCTGTCGGTCTCCCCGGTGCGCAGGTTGCGGGTGCAGCCGGTGCGCTTGACCGCCGTGCAGGAGAAGCAGATCCCCATGCGGCAGCCGAACTCGGGGGTGAGCCCGGCGGCTTCGGCCTGTTCGAGCAGGCTCTCGCCGGTGTTGTCGGAGCGGACGTCGCTGGCCGAGAAGGTGGTGGCGCCGTGCACGTCCTCGGTGCTGACCGGGGCCAGCGAGATGGTGAACTCCTCGCTGTGCACCCGGGTGCCGAGCCCTTCGGCCTCGAAGACCTCGCGCACCCCGTCCATCAGCTTGGCCGGGCCGCAGACGAAGGTCTCCGCCTCGCGGTACCAGGGGGCGAGCCGCTCGAGCTCGGCCCGGTCGAAATAGCCGGTGCCGGTGCGCCGGTCGGGGTAGCGGAACTCGACCCGCAGGTTCGGGTGCTCGGCGGCGATGCGGGCCAGCTCGTCCCGGTGCGGGACGAAGACCTCGGCCTTGGCGAAGTGCAGGAAGAGGACGTCGCCGCGGTGATCCTCCTCGGCCAGCGTGCGGAGCATGGAGAGCACCGGGGTGATCCCGCTGCCGCCGCTGACCAACAGCACCCGCTCCGGGCGCGGCTCGGGCAGCGCGAAGGTGCCAGCGGCGGGCTCCAGATCGACCACCAGCCCCGGCGCCGCGTGCTGGTACAGGTACTCGGAGACGATGCCGCCGGAGTGCGCCTTGACGGTGAGCTCCAGCCTGCGCTCGCGGCCGAGCTCGGCGTTCACCGGCGAGTAACAGCGGGTGTGCCGCACCCCGTCGACGACGACGCCGAGCGTGACGTACTGGCCTGCGGCGTGGCCCCGCCATTGCTTGGTCGGCCGCAGGGTCAGCGTCACCGATCCGGGGGCGGAGCGGTTCACCCGCTGCACCTCGGCGCGCATGCGCCCGATGGTGAGGGTCGGGCGCACCAGCTCCAGGTACCGGTCGACCGGGTGCGGAGAGGTGAGGGTCTGCACGAGGTTGACGAGATCCACCATGTCGCTGCTCCATACCGTCGAGGACTGTCGCCGACAGGCATGCCCACTTATTTTCAGTGCACGCCTGTACACTCACCAAGTGTGACAAATGAGGGCAGGTGGGTGTCAACCGTGCAGGTGTGTGACGGCAGCAACAATGACGCGAGGAAGTCATGGTGAACGCATGTATGCTCAGCGATGTGACTGAGCAGGCGGCCACTCGGGGCGAGCGCAAGGAGCGCACGCGACAGGCACTGCTCGACGGCACGCTCACGCTCGCCGCCGAGCGGGGTTTCGCCGCGCTCAGCCTGCGCGAGATCGCCCGGTCGGCGGGAATCGTACCGACCGCCTTCTACCGCCACTTCCCCTCCCTCGACGATCTGGGCCGGGCCCTGGTCGACGACGGGGTGAAGGCGCTGCGGCTGGCGTTGCGCGAGGTCAGGCGGAATTCCGGGACGCAGCTGTCGGAGATCGTCCGCTTCGTCTTCGATCAGGTGCGCGCGAAGCGGGAGCTGTTCGGCTTCTTCGCGCGCGAGCGGCACGGCGGCTCGGCGGTGATCCGCGGCGCGATCGCGCTGGAGATCCAGCTGATCGTGCGCGAGCTGGTCACCGATCTCTCCCGGGTGCCGACGCTGGATACCTGGAGCTCGGACGATCTGGAGATCGCGGCGGAGCTGCTCGTGGCAACGGTCTCGGACGGAATCGCCGCGTTCGTCGCGGTGCCGGAGCGCGAGGAGTCCGCGATCGTGGAGCTGACTGTGCGCAAGGTCACGCTGATCGGCGTCGGCATGGGCTCCTGGAAACCGCCGCAGGACTGAGCGCTCAGTTCTCCTTCGCGGCGGGCGGCTCCGCCACCTCGGCCCGGTCCGGGCTGCGCACCGGGAGCAGAACGAGCAGCCCCGCCGCGAGCACGAGCACCAGCCCGACGATGCCCGCGCGGTCGGCGTCGAAGATCCAGACGAAGAGCCCGAACAGCCCGGGCGCGAGGAACGACACCGCGCGCCCGGTGGTGGTGTAGAGCCCGAAGAGCTGCCCCTCCCGGCCGGGCGGGGCGAGCCGGGCGAGGAACGAGCGCGCCGCCGCCTGCGCGGGCCCGACGAACGCGGTGAGCAGCAGCCCGAACACCCAGAACAGCACCGGCCCCGACACCAGCAGCAGCGCGATCCCGCAGACGACCATGCCCGCCAGCGAGACCACGATCACCGGCTTCGGCCCGATGGTGTCGTCGAAGCGGCCCGCGGCCACCGCGCCGATCGCGGCGATCACGTTCGCGGCGACGCCGAAGAGCAGCACATCGGAGTCGGCGATGCCGTAGACGTTCACCGCGAGCACCGCGCCGAAGGTGAAGACCCCGGCCAGCCCGTCCCGGAAGACCGCGCTGGCCAGCAGGAACTGCACGGTGCGGCGGTCGACGCGCCAGAGTTCGCGCAGGTCGCGCCAGAGCACCCGGTACGAGCCGAGCAGCCCGGCGTCGGCGGCGCCGGGGTCGGCGTCGGTGCGCGGCAGCTCGGGGACCGCGAAGAGCACCGGCAGCGCGAAGGCCGCGAACCAGACCGCGGCCAGCATCGCCACCAGGCGGATGTTGAGCCCGTCGTCGGTGGGGACGCCGAGCAGCCCGCGGCTGTCGCCGTCCCCGGCGATGAAGCCGAAGTAGCAGATCAGCAGCAGGAAGATCCCGCCGAAGTACCCCATGGCCCAGCCGAAGCCGGAGACCCGGCCGATGGTCCGCGGCGTCGAGACCTGGCGCAGCATGGCGTTGTAGGGCACGTTCGCCAGCTCGAAGAAGGCGGCGCCGAGGGCGAGCAGCAGCAGCCCGAGCCAGAGGTCGCTGTGATCATCGTGCACGAAGAACATGCCGGTCATGCAGGCGACGGTGAGTCCGGTGAGCACCCCGAGCGCGCGCTTGCGGCCGGCCGCCGCGTCGAAGTACTGCCCGCTGACCGGGGCGGTCAGCGCCACCACCAGCCCGCCCGCGGCGAGCGCCCAGGCCAGCCAGGCGCTGGCCGATGTCCCGCCGGGCAGGTCGTCGCCGACCGTGTCGGTGAGGTACACCGAGAAGACGAAGGTGAGGATGACGGCGTTGAACGCCGACGAGCCCCAGTCCCACAGCCCCCAGGCCACTACCTGTCCGCGCGTGGCCGCGCCACCGACGGTGGCCCGGGCGTTCACCTCCGTCATACCGGGCAGCCTATCCGGGTCGGGGCCGGGAATCGTAGCGAAACGCCCTATGCACCCAATTGCATAGTACTCGGTGTTACGACTACCCTTCCGGCATGGCCCTCGAGCATGCCCTGCTGGTCTCGCTCACCGAGCGGGCCGGTTCCGGGTACGAACTGGCGCGCCGCTTCGACAAGTCCATCGGCTACTTCTGGCGCGCCACGCACCAGCAGATCTACCGGGTGCTCAAGCGGATGGCCGAATCCGGCTGGGTGGTCGGCGAATCGGTGCCGCAGGCGGGCAGGCCGGACAAGAAGGTCTACGCCGTCTCCGCGGCGGGCCGGGCCGAGCTGGCCCGCTGGATCGCCGAGCCCACCGACACCGGAATGCCGCGCAACGAGCTCGGCGTGAAGATCCGCGGCGCCGCGCACGGCGACGTCGCCGCGCTCTGCGTCGAGGTGGAGCGGCACCGCGAGCAGCACGCCGCCCGGCTCGAGGTCTTCCGCATGCTGGAGAAGCGTGATTTCCCCGCGCCGGAGCGACTTTCCGGCACCACCCTGCACCAGTACCTGGTTCTGCGCGGCGGCATCCGCGTCGAGACCGGGTTCGTCGACTGGTGCGACGAAGTACTCCGGGCGCTGCGCCCGGGAAAGGCCGGGCCCGCATGACTCGCTTCCCGCACCTGCTCGAACCGCTCGACCTCGGGCACGTCACGCTGCCCAACCGGGTGGTCATGGGCTCCATGCACACCGGGCTGGAGGACCGGGCCCGCGACATTTCTAGACTCGCCGCGTACTTCGCCGAACGCGCGCGCGGCGGGGTCGGGCTGATCGTCACCGGCGGCTACGCGCCGAACCGCACCGGCTGGCTGCTCCCGCTCGGCGCCAAGCTGACCAGCACCGCCGAGGCGCTGCGGCACCGCGAGGTCACCGCCGCGGTGCACGAGGCGGGCGGGCTGATCGCGCTGCAGATCCTGCACGCCGGGCGCTACTCGTACTGGCCCGCCAGCGTCTCCGCCTCCGCGATCAAGGCGCCGATCAACCCGTTCCGGCCGCGCGCGCTGTCGGCCCGCGGCATCGAGCGCACCATCGACGACTACGTGCGCTGCGCCCGGCTGGCCCGGCTGGCCGGGTACGACGGGGTCGAGATCATGGGCGGCGAGGGGTATTTCCTGAACCAGTTCCTCGCCCCGCGCACCAATCGGCGCACGGACCGCTGGGGCGGCTCGGCCGCGAACCGGCAGCGCATCGCGGTGCAGATCGTGCGCCGGATCCGCGCCGAGGTGGGCGCCGACTTCCTGCTGCTCTTCCGGCTCTCCATGGCCGAATTCGTGGAGAAGGGGCAGACGCTCACCGAGATCACCGCGCTGGCAAAGGAACTCGAAGCCGCCGGGGTGGACATCCTGAACACCGATATCGGCTGGCACGAGGCCAGGGTGCCGACCATCGTCACCTCGGTGCCGCGCGCCGCCTTCACCGAGTTCACCGCGCGGATCACCCGCGCCGTCTCGATCCCGGTCTGCGCCTCCAACCGGATCAACATGCCCGAGGTGGCCGAGGAGATCCTGACCCGCGGCGACGCCGCGCTGGTCTCCATGGCCAGGCCGCTGCTGGCCGACCCCGACTGGGTGCGCAAGGCCGCGGCCGACCGGGCGGACGAGATCAACACCTGCATCGCCTGCAACCAGGCCTGCCTCGACCACGCCTTCCGGCACAAGACCGTCTCCTGCCTGGTCAATCCGCGCGCCTGCCACGAGACCGAGCTGACCCTGCTGCCCACCAGGCGCGGAAAGCGGGTCGCGGTGGTCGGGGCCGGGCCCGCCGGGCTCGCCGCGGCAGTCGCGCTGGCGCAGCGCGGGCACGCCGTCGAGCTCTTCGAGGCCGAGGAGCGGATCGGCGGGCAGTTCGACCTGGCACGGCGGATTCCGGGCAAGGAGGAGTTCGACGAGTCGATCCGGTACTTCACCCGCATGCTCGAGGTCACCGGCGTCACGGTGCACCTGAGCCGGCGGGTCACGGCCGCCGAGCTGATCGAGGGCGGGTACGACGAGGTGGTGCTGGCCACCGGGGTGCGGCCGCGGATTCCGGACATCCCCGGTATCGATCACCCGATGGTGATCTCCTACGCCGAGCTGGTGCGGGCGGAGAAGCAGCCCGGCGAGCGGGTCGCGGTGATCGGCGCGGGCGGGATCGGCTACGACATCAGCGAATTCCTCACCGTCGACGGTCATCCCACGCTCAAGCTCGACGAGTGGAAGGAGGAGTGGGGGGTGAGCCTCGACGAGGAGCTGCCCGGCCAGCTCACCGCGCCGCGCCCCGCGCCCGCCGCCCGCGACGTGGTGCTGCTGCAGCGCAAGCCGGGTGCGTTCGGTGCCACGCTCGGCAAGACCAGCGGGTGGGTGCACCGGGCCGCGCTGAAGGCCAAGGGGGTCGAGCGGATCGGCGGGGTGAACTACGAGCGCATCGACGACGCCGGCCTGCACATCAGCTTCGGCCCCAAGCGCGAGCGCCCCCGCCTGATCCCGGTGGACACCGTGGTGATCTGCGCCGGTCAGGAGCCGGTCCGCGAACTCGCCGACCCGCTACGCGCCGCGGGCGTCACCCTGCACGTGATCGGCGGCGCCGACGTAGCGGCAGAACTCGACGCCAAGCGCGCCATCGACCAGGGCACCCGCCTGGCAGCGCGCCTCTGACGAGTTCGATGCGGCGAACCGGAGGTCGGCACACACTACAGCCCGATCCGGCCGACTCGGCGCGGTCACCCGCAGCGAAATCCGGCCGACCCGACTCGGTCACCCGCGGCAAAATCAGTCGAACGGCGCTTGCGCCGAGTGACAGTGCAGAGCCGCCGACCGCAGGCCGCAGACATCGACCGGATCGGCCGGGGGCTCGGGGGCAGGGCCCCGCATCCCCTAGGCTCACCCGGGTGAGCCTGCCCTCCCCCACCACCGACAACCGCGCCGTCGTCACCGGCGCCTCCTCCGGCATCGGCACGGCGCTCGCCGCCGAACTCGCCGCCCGCGGCTACTCGCTGATCCTCGTCGCCCGGCGCGAGGAGCTGCTCACCGCGCTCGCCGACGAGCTCACCGCCAAGCACGGCATCACCGCCGAGGTGCGCGCGGTCGACCTCGCCGACCGGGCCGCGCGGGCGCCGCTCACCGCGGAGCTGGCGGGCCGCGACATCGCGGTGCTCTGCAACAACGCCGGCATCGCCACCTTCGGCGCGGTCGCCGAACTGGACCCCGCCTACGAGCGGGACCAGCTCGAGCTGAACGCCGTCGCGGTGCACGACCTCACCCTCGCGGTGCTGCCCGGTATGCTGGCCAACCGCGCGGGCGGCATCCTGATCAGCGGTTCGGCGGCGGGCAACATGCCGATCCCGAACAACACCACCTACGCCGCAAGCAAGGCCTTCGCCAACACCTTCTCCGAGTCGCTGCGCGGCGAGCTCAAGGGCACCGGCGTGCACGTCACGCTGCTCGCCCCCGGCCCGGTGCGCACCGAGATCCCCGACCCCGCCGCGGCCTCCATCGTGGACCGGCTGGTGCCCGACTTCATGTGGGTCTCGTCCGAGTACACCGCCAAGGTGTCGCTGGACGCGCTGGCCAAGAACAAGATGCGCGTGGTCCCCGGGCTGATCAGCAAGGGCATGAGCGTCGCCGGGCAGTACGGCCCGCGCGCCGTCACCGCCCCGGTCGCCGGCGCCTTCTACCGCAAACTCGGGAGCTGAGCGGCGGGGTGGCTCAGCGGCGCTTGCGGGTGCCGAAGATCGAGCGGCTGATCTCCCTGCCCGCGGCGCTCGCGGCCGACCGCAGGAAGCTCTTCACCGCCGGGTTCTTCAGGATGCGGTCGGCCGCCGACTCCTCCGCCCGCTCGGCGCGCCCCGGCACCGGCTCCGGCTGCGCGGCGGCCAGTTTCGCCGCCATGATCTCGTACGCCGATTCCCGGTCGATCGTCTGCCCGTACTTCCCGTGCAGCCCGGAGGAGAGCGCGCGGGAGCGGATCGCCTCGGCGCCGATGGTGTCCATGAGCGAGCGCGGCGGGACGATCCTGGTCCAGGCCACCGGGGTCGGCGCGCCGCGCTCGGAGAGCACGGTGACGATCGCCTCGCCGGTGCCGAGCGAGGTGAGCGCGGACTCCAGGTCGTACACCTCGGTCCTCGGGTAGGTGCGCACCGTCTTGGCCAGCGCCTTCTGATCGTCGGGGGTGAAGGCGCGCAGCGCGTGCTGCACCCGCGCGCCGAGCTGGGAGAGCACCGCGTTCGGGATGTCGGCGGGCAGCTGGGTGCAGAAGAAGACGCCGACCCCCTTGGAGCGGATCAGCTTGACCGTCTGCTCCACCTGTTCCAGGAACGCCTTGGAGGCGTCGGCGAAGAGCAGGTGCGCCTCGTCGAAGATGAAGACGAGCTCCGGCCGCTCCACGTCGCCGACCTCGGGCAGGGTCTGGAACAGCTCGGCGAGCACCCACATCAGGAACGTGGAGAAGAGCACCGGCCGCGCCGCCTGCTCGCCCAGCTCGACGAGCGTGATCACGCCGCGGCCGTCCACCCGGCGCACCAGGTCGGCCGGGTCCAGCTCCGGCTCGCCGAAGAAGGTGTCGCCGCCCTCGGCCTCCAGGTTGACGAGGGCGCGCAGGATCACCCCCGCGGTTGCCGTCGAGACGCCGCCGATGCCCGCCAGCTCGGCCTTGCCGTCCGGGCTGGTCAGGTGGGTGATCACCGCGCGCAGGTCCTTGAGGTCGAGCAGCGCGAGGCCGTTGCGGTCGGCCCAGTGGAAGATCAGCCCGAGCGTGGACTCCTGGGTCGGGTTGAGCCCGAGCACCTTGCTCAGCAGCACCGGGCCGAAGGAGGTGATGGTGGCCCGGATCGGCACCCCGATGCCCGCGGTGCCGAGCGAGACGAACTCGACCGGGAATTCCTCCGGCGCCCAGTCCCGCGCGCCGGTCTCGGCGGCGCGGGCGGTGAGCTGCTCGGTGCGCTCGCCCCTGGCGGCGAGCCCGGAGAGATCGCCTTTCACGTCGGCCATCACGACCGGGACGCCAGCGCGCGAGAGCTGCTCGGCCAGCCCCTGCAGCGTCTTGGTCTTGCCGGTTCCGGTCGCGCCCGCGACAAGGCCGTGCCGGTTCACCGTGCGCAGCGGCAGCCGGACCACTGCCTCGGCGTCGACGACGCCGTCCACCAGCACCGCGCCGAGCGTGATCGCCGCGCCGTCGGCCGCGTACCCCGCCGCGATCTCGCGTGCCGCGCCCGGCTCGCCCGCGACGGCGTAGCCCGCGGTCGCCGCCTCGACCGCGGCCACCTCGCCCGCCACCGCCGACGCGCTGGACACCGCGGGCTGGCCGAGCGACACCTCGAGTTCCGCCGCCTCCGCCGCGGCGACCGCCTCGGCCGCGACCCGCGCCGCCTCGTCGGCGGCCCGCCTCGCCGCGGCGGCCCTCTGCTGCGGGGTCGTCATCGCGTGTCCTCCTGTACTCGAAACCATGGCAACTCCGGGGCGAACCGGGACACACTCTATCCGCGCCGATCCGGTCCGTGGCGTCACCGGTGCGTGCGGCGCCCGCGTTATGGTGCTCGGATGTCGGACAAACTTGTGGTGTGGATGGATTGCGAGATGACCGGGCTGCGGCTCGACAGCGACAAGCTGATCGAGGTGGCCGCGCTCGTCACCGACAGCGACCTCAACGTGCTCGGTGACGGGATCGACATCGTCATCCACGCCGACGACGCCGCGCTCGCCGCCATGCCGCCGGTGGTCACCGAGATGCACGCCCGCTCCGGGCTCACCGAAGAGGTCCGCGCCTCGGCCGTCACCCTGGCCGAGGCCGAGGAGCGGGTGCTCGCCTACATCAGGGAGTTCGTGCCCGCCCCGCGCACCGTGCCGCTGGCAGGCAACTCGATAGCCACCGACCGCGGCTTCCTGGCCAGGGACATGCCCGAGCTGGACGCGCACCTGCACTACCGGATGATCGACGTCAGCTCGATCAAGGAGCTGTGCCGCCGCTGGTACCCGCGGGTCTACTTCGGCCAGCCGGAGAAGGGGCTGGCGCACCGCGCGCTCGCCGACATCACGGAGTCCATCCGCGAGCTGGACTACTACCGGCGCACCGCGTTCGTGGCGCCGCCCGGGCCGTCGAGCGCCGAGATCGCCGCCGTGACGGCCGAGCTCAGCGGCCCGCGGACCCACGGAGGCCAGGGCGATTAGCGATTCCGGCGCCGGGCACGCTACTATCGAGCGCGCCGGAACTCCGGTGCCGATGGTGAGTGTAGTTCAGCTGGTAGAGCACCAGGTTGTGATCCTGGAAGTCGCGGGTTCGAGCCCCGTCACTCACCCGAGAAGGGCCCGGGAGCGTTTCGCTCCCGGGCCCTTTCCCTTTCTGCCAGTAGCGGGCAACCATGTGACAGAAACGTTTTTCACTCCGTAGACTCCCCGTTCGGAGCGGCGTCGTCGGAATGTCGTTCCGTTCGACAGAAAGACGATCCGCCTGTGATGCGTTCCGCAGTTTTCGCCGCCGTCGCGGGTGCCACGCTGCTCGCCGGGGTCCCGGCCACCGCCGCCGCGGCCCCCGCCCCGAAGGCCGTCGCCGGCGATGCCGTGCAGCCCGTTCAGCTGAACGCGGGCACCGGCTCCGCGGGCACCGGCTCCGCCGCCGCCTTCGACACCGGCTCCTCCGCGGGCGCCACCACCACCGGCTCGTCCGGCACCGGCTCGGCGACCGCGCTGGAGAGCCTGCTCTTCGGCGGGCCGCTGCTCTGCGCCGCCATCGGCAGCGCGATGAACCGCAACCTCACCTGCCCCGGCACCGCCGGGCCGGTCATCCCCTGAGCACTCGCCCACGTGAAAGGCCCCGGTACGCGTACCGGGGCCTTTCACGTGGGGACGGGGTCAGACGTCGGCGTTGCCCGCCTTCCACTGCGCCCACGGCATGTTCCAGTCGCCGAGGCCGTCCACCGGCGAGAGCGTGCCGCCCACGGTGTTCTTGACGATGGCGATATCGCCGAGCTTGGCGTTCTCGTACACCCAGCGGGCGTTGTCCGGGCTCAGGTTCAGGCAGCCGTGGCTGGTGTTCGAGTAGCCCTGCTGCCCCACCGACCACGGTGCCGAGTGGAAGAAGATGCCGCTGTAGGACATCCGGGTGGCCCAGTCCACCGGGGTCCGGTAGCCGTCCGACGAGCTCACCGCGACGCCGTAGGTGGAGGAGTCCATGATGATGTGCTCGTGCCGGTCGGCCAGGATGTAGACGCCGTTGTCGGTGGGCGTGTTGCTCTTGCCCATCGAGGTCGGCATGGTCCGGATCACCTCGCCGTTGCGCTCGACCACCACCTGCTTGGTGTTGTCGTCGGCGGTGAAGACCACCGCGTCGCCGATGGTGAAGTGCGTGTTCACGTCCTCCTGGCCGAAGAGCCCGTCGCCCAGGTCGCGGCCGTAGACGTTGACCTTGACCTCGACCTTGGTGCCCGGCGCCCAGAAGTGCTCCGGCCGCCAGCGGACCTCGCGGTTGTTCACCCAGTAGAAGGCGCCCTCGACCGGCGGGGTGGTGGTGACAGTGATGGCGTCCTGCGCGGCCTTGCGGTCCGGGATGTTCTCGTCGAACTGGATCGCCACCGGCTGCCCGATGCCGACCACCGCGTCCTCGGCGATGTTCAGGTACGGCTTGGTCTGGCTGTCCGGCGAGCTTGTGGTGAAGCTCACCGCGGCGGTCTGCGCGCCGCCGAGCCCGATCGCCTTCGCCTTCATCGTGTAGGTGCGGCCGTAGCCGAGCACCTCGGCGGTCTGCCAGGTGCGGCCGTCCGGGGAGAGCGTGCCGTTCACCGGATTGCCCTGGTTGTTCAGCAGGTTCACCTCGGTGAACTTGCCGTCGTTCACCTGGAACGTCATCGGCATGGCAGGCGAGACGCCCTTGTCACCGTCCTTCACCGGGGACACCAGCTTGGGTTTGATCAGCTCGGTGATCGGGTTGCGGTCGATCGGCACCGCGTCCGCCTCGGAGACGCCCGACGAGGTCGAGCACGCCGACAGCGCCAACGCCAGCACGGACAGCACCACCACGGGCACGGACGCGCGCTTCCACACCGGCCGCCGCCCTCGATCACTTCTCATGTCAAACCCCGTTCCCGATGACCTCTTCTGTCATTCTGCCAGCAGAACGGGGCCGGCCCGTGCTTGACCGGGCCCCGTTCGCACACGGCACCTCCCTGCGGATCGCGGTCGGCCGCGAAAGCGTTAACAGCAGGTCAGCGTGGGCGCGCGGGGACGCCGGATACCGATTTCACTTTCGACCCCCCGGCCTGTTAGTGTCTCTCTCGCACCGAGAACACACGGAGCACGCGCCATTAGCTCAATTGGCAGAGCAGCTGACTCTTAATCAGCGGGTTCGGGGTTCAAGTCCCTGATGGCGCACACTATCCCGAGACAGGCCCGACCGAGTGGTTGGGCCTGTCTCGTTCTGTCGATGCCGTGAGATCTCAGGGTCGGACGACCCCGGTCGGTGGGCCGAATGCCGGGATGACCTGGCCGGCGGGGTATTCGTCGGTGATGAAGGTGCGTACCTCGTCGGAGTTGAAGAGCGCGAATACCTGCTGGTAGCGCGGATCGTCGACGTCGGCGGTCCGGGCGACGATGCCGATCGCCCAGAGCGGGTTGTTCGCGGGCTCCCTGGCGAGGGCTTCCTCGAGTTTCAGCCCCGCCGCCGTGGCGATCGTTCCCAGGATGACCGCCGCGTCGACGTCGGGGAGCGCACGCGGGGTGGCCTCCAGATCCACCTCCACCCAGCGGAGCCCGCGGGGGTTGGTGGCGATGTCGGCGAGGGTGACGGTGCTCAGGTCGGAGGCGCCGCTCCGGAGGGTGATCAGCCCCGCGCTCTGCAGGAAGCCAAGGGAGCGGGCCTGATTGGGCACATCCTTGCTGATCGCGATTCGTGCACCGGCGGGGAGCTCACCGAGACTCCGCACGTTCTCGGAGTAGAGCCCGGTCGGCGTGAGGAACACGGTCTGCACGAAGGTCTGTTCGAAACCGTTCTGCTCGACCTGGTCGTTGAACCAGGGCACGTGGGAGTTGAAATCGATGTCGACATCACCGTCCTCGAGCAGCTGGTGATCGTTCACCGAGTTCGTCGTCGTGACGAGCTCCAGCTCGATCCCCCGCTTCGCCGCGAGATCGATCACGAATTTCGTGATATCACCCTTCGGGTCCGGTGCGGCCGCCACTTTCAGGTGCTTCGAGCCGTCGCCGGCATCGCTGCCGCAGCCGACGACAGGTAACAAGACGAATGCGGAGATCACGGCGGCGAGGGCCAGCAGTTTTCGACGTGCGGTCATTGTTTCTTCCCCATCTGGTGGACAACGAATTCGATCAACGCCGGGACGAGGCGTAGCGCACCGCGAGATCCCCGGCGAATTGGATGATCTGCACGAGCACGATCAGCAGGACGACGGTGCCGACCATGACCGTGTCGTCGAAGCGCTGGTACCCGTAGGAGACAGCGAGGTCGCCGAGGCCGCCCGCACCGACGGCGCCTGCCATCGCCGAGAAGGCCAGGGTGCCGATCGCCAGCACGGTCGCCGCGGAGCACAGCCCGGGCAGCGCCTCGGGGAGCAGCACCTTCCTGACCGTCTGCCCGATCGACGCACCCGCGGCATCGGCCACGTCCAGAACCGCGCGCGGCACCTCGCGCAGCGCCGCCTCGGCGAGCCGGGCGAAGTAGGCGGCGCCCCCGATCGTCAGCGGCACGAGCGCGCCGCGCACCCCGATCGCCGTCCCGACCAGCAGCCGGGTCACCGGGATCAGCGCGACGAGCAGAATGATGAACGGCATCGAGCGTCCGACATTGACGATCCACCCGACCGGCGCGTTCACGAACCGGTTGGGGCGGATCCCGTCGACCGCGGTCACGACGAGCACCAGTGCCAGCGGGATGCCGATCGCGACCGACAGCAGGAACGAGGCGGCGGTCATCGTGACGGTCTGCTCCAGCGCGGGCCGCAACACCCCGGGCAGCTCGGACCACTCGGTATTGCCGAGCGCGACGACGGTCACGACAGCACCCCCGCATCCCGGAGCTGCACGTGCAGCCCCTGATCACGCAGCCACCCCAGTGCCTTCGCGAGATCGCCGTCGGGCACCGCGATCACCGCCGTCCCGCCCGTACTCGGCCCGACCGACTCGATGGCGGCCGCCAGCAACCGCGCGCGCGTTCCGGTGTGGATCGCGAGTTCGGCGAGCCACTCCTCCCGCCCCGGACGCAGCACCACGGCCAGTTCGGTCTCCCCGGTCCGCGCTCCCACCGTCGGCGGGAACGGGTAGAGCAGCCTGCCGAGTCCGGAGGCGGGATCGGCGACCAGCTCGGCGACCCTGCCGGTCTCGACGAGCCGGCCACCCTCCAGCAGGCCGGCGTGGTCGCAGTACCGCCGGACCACCTCCATCTCGTGGGTGATCAACAGGATGGTGAGGTCGAGGTCGGCACGGAGCACGCGGAGCAGCGTCAGAATCGACGCGGTGGTCTCCGGATCCAGCCCCGACGTCGCCTCGTCCGCGAGCAGGACGGCCGGATTCATGGCGAGCGCCCTTGCGATGCCGACCCGCTGGCGCTGGCCACCCGACAACTGGCTGGGATAGGCGTCGGCGTGATCGGTGAGCCCGACTCGTTCGAGCAGTTCCCCGGTCCGCCGCCGGCTCTGCCTGCGATCCACGCCGCCGATCTCCAGCGCGAACGAGACATTGCCCGCTGCGGTGCGGTGCGCGAGCAGGCTCGACGACTGGAAGATCATCCCGGTCCGCCGCCGGGCCAGCGCGAGCCCGCGGCCGCGCAGCCCAGTCATCTCGAGGCCGTCGATGCGCACGCTTCCGCTGTCCGGCCTTTCCAGCAGGTTCACGCACCGGGCCAGGGTGCTCTTGCCCGATCCGCTCGGGCCGACGACGCCCGAGATCGTCGCGGCGGGCACGTCGATGCTGACGTCGTCGAGGACGGGCCGCCGGAGCGCGCCGCGGCGGAACGACTTGCTGAGGTGTTCGATCTGAAGCAATGCGGAGTCCTGGATCGGGCGGCGGGAGATCACTGCGGCTGCGAGCGGAGCGGACAGGAGCGGAGATCGATCAGCGTCTCCAGCGCGGCGAGGGTGTCGCGGTAGGTCGGCCTGCCGGGCTGGAACTGCACGATGAGCTCGGTCGCCAGCCGTACCGCCGCATCGGCGGCGAGGCACTCGGCGATCCGGTGGAGTTCGCCGGTCAGCACCCCGTGGCGGTTCAGCACGGCCGCGTCGTCGAGCCGGGCCAGCGGCTCCGGCAGCTGCTCGTCCCTCGACCACTCCCGCACGTCGCGCGCCAGTCCGGCCAGCACCGCGGCATCGGTGGCCGGGACGATGGTCCTGGTGACGCCGACCCGCGGCACGTGCCCGGCGGACCTGGTCGCCGCGAGGTACTTCTCCGCGATCGGCCGCTGCACCTCGCCGACCCGCCGCGGGTCCAGCGGAGCCGAGCGCGCGAGCAGCACGCCGTGGCCTGCCCGCGCGGCGGCCACCGCCCCCTTGCGCGAGGAGGTGGCCCGCCAGATCCGCTGGGTGAGCGACGCGGAGCGCGGCGTCAGCACCGAGCCACCCGGCATCGGGTCGCCGCAGAGCGCCGAGACCAGCGCGCCCGCGTTGACCTCGCCGCTGGCCGAGCGGTGCCGGAAGTCCCGCGACATGGCGGTGAAGGAGGGCGGATGCGCACCGGAGCCGAGCCCGACCTCCAGGCGGCCGCCGCTGATCAGATCCACCAGGGCGGCGTCCTCCGCCGCCCGGATCGGGTCCTCCAGCGCGAGGGTCACCACCGCGGTCCCCAGCCGTATCCGCTCGGTCCGGGCGGCGAGCGCGGCGAGGAAGACGAACGGCGACGCGACCACGCCGTTCTCGGCGCCGAAGTGGTGCTGGGCCACCCACATCGAGTCGTACCCCATCCGCTCCGCCTCGACGCAGATCCGGATGTGCTCATCGATCGTCCGCTTCGGGTCGCCGGCGGAGACGACGTGGGTGAGGAAGCCGATTCGCGGCGGCCGGGTCACGGCAGCGCGGCTTCCGGCCGGGGGCGGGCGCCTGCCAGCCGGGGAAGGACGTCGCGGGCCACCGACTCGAGTGCGCGGATCACCCGGGCCGGCTCCGGCTGTCCGGGCGCGGCCTGGCAGATCAGGTGCGTCGCGCCGGGCAACGCCCGATCGGCGGCGAGGCTGGCCGCGACCTGGTCGGGGTGGCCGTAGTGGATGAAGGCGCGGTCGAAGGCCGCGTCGGTGGTGAGCCCAGGCGGATAGTGGCCCTGGCCGGCCATCTGCCGCGCGTACGCCTCCACACCCGCGCGGAGCTCCCCGGCGGCGGTGCGCCGATCGCGCGCCGGATAGACGGTGCGCGACACGCCCACCCTGGCGCAGGCACCGGCGATAGCGCGGTAGCGCTCGACCAGCGGGCGCTGCGCGATGTCGGTCGGGAGCGAACTCAGGTAGGCGGAGCGGGCCACGAGCAGGCCGTGCCCACGCGCCGCGATCCGGGCCGCGCCCCCTTCGCTCAGCGTCGACTGCCAGAGCCGCCCGGAGATCGCCGCCCCCTCGGCGCCGATGGTGGCCGCTGTGCCATTGATCGGCCTGCCCGCCAGGGCGTCCTCCAGCACGACGGCGGCCTCGTCGAACAGCTCGCGGCGCCGCTCGACATCGCGGCCGAAGGCGGCGAAGCTCACCGGGTCGCCGCCGGTGCCGATACCGAGCTGGAGCCTGCCGCCGGACAGGGTGTCGACCAGGAGGGCGTCCTCGGCGACCCGGACCGGGTCCTCCGTCGGCAGGACCACCACCGCGGTCCCCAGCCCGATCCGCTTCGTCCGCTGCGCGGCGGCGGCGAGAAAGGTGAGCGGCGACGCCAGCCTGCCCCCGTCGTCACCGAAGTGGTGCTGGGCGACCCAGCCGATGTCGAAGCCGATCTCCTCGGCCGCCTCGAACAGTTCCAGGGCGATGGCATAGGCGTCGCCTGCGCTCCGGCCTGCGTGCAGATGGGTCAGAAACCCCAGCGAAATGGTCATCGGCGATCCGTTTCCCTCGGTGTGGTTGCGGTCGGGGCACGGGCGCGGCCGTGCGGGAATGGTCAGCTGGCCACCCGGTGCCTGGCGGGGCTCGCGGCGGCGGCGATGAACTCGGCCAGCTCGTCGACGAGCTCCGGGTCGTCGGGCAGCGCCGCGGTCCCGATCTGCAGGTGCGCCCGCTCCGGCCGGTCGATGTAGCAGTCCGAACCGGCGCCGACCGCGATGTCGTTGCCGCGGAGCACCGCGATGGCGCGCTCCTCGTCGTCGACCGGCACCCAGAGCGTGAGCCCCTCCCCCTCGGCGACCCCGATGCCGCGCGCGACGAGCCGGCGCGCCAGGGCCGAGCGCCGCTGGCGGTGCCTGGCCCGCGCCAGATCGACCCGCTGTTCGGTGCCCGGGTCGCGGAGCAGGTAGGCAAGCGCGTCCTGCAGGATTCGGCTCGTTCCCCGCATCCCGAGCGTCTGCAACCGGCGAATGCGATCGATGACCTCGCCGGGGCCGGAGATCACGCTGGTGCGCAGATCGATGCCGTACAGCTTGCAGTACGACCGGACCACGATGGTGCAGCCGGGGATGAGCTCACCGATGCTCCTGGCGCGCCCCACCGCCGGGCCGACATTGTCGTCCTCGATCACGAACAGCGAGGACGCGGCGGCCCCGAGCACCTCGGCCAGTGCCGCGGCCCGCCCGGCGGTGAGCGTGCACCCCGACGGGATCTGGGCGCGCGGCTGGTAGAGGAGCGCGCTCGGGTGCTGCCGCAACGCGCGCGCCACCGAGTTCGGCAGCGGCCCGATGGCATCGCACTCGACCGGAATCGGCACCGCGTGCACGGCGCGCAGCGTCTCCAGGATCCGCGGCGCCGTCGGCTGCTCGACCGCGACCGCGCCGCCGGAGCGCACGACCGCGCGCAGCGCGAGCAGCGCCCCCTCGTAGCCACCGTTCGCCACCGCGTACTCCGGCGCCGCGTACGGCCAGGTGGAGCGGACCGCGTCGAGCAGCTCGGGAGTGATGCCGTCAGGGTCGGCATCCCAGTCCTGCGCCGCCGTCGTCCCGAAGGTGAACGCCTCACCGACCGGCGGGAGCAGCCGCCGATCGGGCAGCGCCTCCGCCAGCGGCACCTCCGCCCAGCCGGGGAAGTCGCGGCGCGAGCCGCGTTCCGGCAATCCGGTGACGACGGTGCCGCGGCGCCGATCCGTGCGCAGCAGGTGTTCGCGGCGCAGGATCGCCCACGCGGTGGAGATGGTGGCGGCGCTGACCCCGACGACCTCGGCGATACACCGCACGGTCGGCAGCCGCGTTCCCGCAGGCAGCTGCCCGCCGCGGATCAGCTCTTCGACGGCGGCCGCGATGCCGCGCGCACTCGGATCGCCGATACTCGCCCGCAGCATGCCCAGTATCGAATCGGCGGAGTTGGTGTCGATCGGGTGGCTGAGCATCGCACGCTTTCCCTCTCTAGAGGCTCGACCGGACGCTGAGAATCGCGGGAGGCAGGCGGTCAGATCGGCAGGGCCTTCCCGAACAGGGCGCCGTACCCGACCACCGGCTCCCGCTCCCCCGCGGTCGCGAGGGCGTCCCACGCCAGCACCTGATTCGCGGTCAGCACGAAGATCCCGAGGTCGCGCTCGAGCGCATCGATCACCCCGACCGCCCGCTGCCCGTTTCCCGCGACGAAGACGGCATCCGCGCCGGTGCCGACCTTCGCTATCCAGTCGTAGAGCGATTCCGGGGTGATGAACTCCTGCCCGCTGCGCAACCCGGCGGGGCCGTGATGGACGACATCGAAGCCCACATCCCGGAAATAGCGCGCGCCGAGCTCGTCCAGCGCGGAGTCGAACCACGGCGGATTCACCAGCGCGAGGGTCTCGGCGCCCAGGGTGCGCAGCGCGCGTTCGGCGGCCAGGCAGGTGGTGACAACCGGGATGCCGCGGGCGGGCTCCGACAGCCGGTCGAGCAGTGCGCGCTCGCCGTCGGCGCCGTGCTTGTAGGCCGAGCTCGTGAAGCCGAGCGCGATCACATCCAGCGGTGACGCGGCGAGCGACTCGACGGTCTCGTCGAGATACGGCGGCTCGGTGAAGGATTCGACCGGCCGATGCGGGATGGTCGGATCCATGACGCCGCCTGCCCGCATGGCCGAGAAGTACAGCCGGGCCCCGTGCACGGAGACGGTGGGCGGGGCGATCGCCCTGAGCTCCGCCTCCGGCCCCACATCGGCATGCGGGACCACGATGCCGATCCGGGTGCGCGCGTCCCACCCGTCCGGTTTCCAGCGTCGCGTCACCATGTGGAACTCCCCCCACTTGATACCCCGCACACGCCTCTGTAGTTGCATGTACATGAATCGATTACCGAGTGTATTGACCGGGCCCGGGAAGACAAGACATCCGCTCGGCCCTGTACCTGCCCCGGCCTCAATGCCCCTGCCCCGCAGCCGATCCGAGCGCGGGTACCCGCAGGTCCGCACCGAGCATGGCGGGGTGCGCCGCCGTGACGAGTTCCAGCAGTTCGGGGTAGCCGGGGTCGGCGAAGTGCTGCTTGTCGCCGAGGAATCGCATCGCCTCGCCCGCGGCGTAGGGCTGGAACAGCGAGTCGGCGCGGCCGTCGAAATCGAGCGGCTCGATGCGGTACAGCTTGCAGAGCAGTTTGTTGAAGACCGGTGTCGCGTAGACCCAGCGGCCGTCCAGCCGCACCCGGGTCAGCCAGTGCAGGAACTGCTCGCCCCCCACCAGCGACAGCAGCTCCGGCGAGGCCAGGTGGTTCACCACGTGGCCGGCGACCAGCTGCGCGGGAATGCCCGTCGCGCGCAGCGCCGCCACGTAGAGAATCGACTTGTGCAGGCAGAACCCCCTGCCCGCCGTGACGACGCTGCTCGCGCGCAACCCGTCGGGTGACAGGTCGGTGCCGAACACCTCGTAGAAGATGCCGTCGCGGACCGCGTAGTAGAGCGCGACAGCGCGCTCGATATCCGAGGGCGATCGGCCCCGCGGCACCGAGTCGACGAATTCCTGCACCTCCGCGGAGGTGTGGTCGAACAGGTCCGTCGCCCGGGTATCCGGATTCGTCATCGTTTCCCCCTACAGCCCCAGCATCGCCGCGATGCGGGTGCGCTGGATATCGTTCGTGCCCGAATAGATCGTTCCCGCGACGGCGTTGCGCAGGTCCTTCTCGACGCCGTATTCCGCCATGTATCCGTACCCGCCGAGGAGCTGCACGGCGGCCAGCGCGGTGCTCAGGGCGTAGTCGCTGACCAGGATCTTGGCGATGGCCATGTCCACCGTGACGTCGCGTCCGGATTGCAGCTTCGCCGCCGTCGCGTACAGCCAGTGCCGCGATGTCTCCAGCGCGATCTTGATGTCCACGATCTTGTTCGCCACCGACTGGAAGGACGAGATTGGCTGCCCGAACTGGTGGCGCTGTTTGGCGTACTCGATGGTCGCGTGCAGGCGATTGTCCATTTCGCCGACATTGACGACGAACGAGTAGAGGATCTCGCGCTTCATCACGTGATCCAGCACCAGGAAACCGAGGCCGGGCTTGCCGAGCACATTCTCGCTCGGCACCTCGACATCGTCGAGGAACAGTTCGCAGAGCGGCGCCGACCCGAGCCCCATCTTGGCGATCGGGGCGCCGAAGCTCAGCCCCCTGCGGTCCCGCTCCACCACGATCGCCGTTGTTCCGGTCGCGCTGCCCTGCTGCCCGGTCCTGGCATACACCACGACGACATCGGCGATCGGGCCGTTGGACACGAACGCCTTCGACCCGTTCAGCACGTACCGGCTGCCGTCGGCGGTGGCCACCGCCGCGGTGCGCAAGCTCATCGCGTCCGAGCCCGCCGACGGCTCGGTGATCGCGTGCGCCCCGATCACCGAGCCGGCGATCGCGTCCGGCAGCAGCCGCTGCTTGAGGGCGGCCGACCCGAACCGCGCGAGCGGGGTGACGGTGCTCGCGAGATGTGTTGTCGCGGAGAAGTTCAGCCCGCCGTCGCGACACGCCTTGCCGAGCCCCTCCAGCACGAACATGGTCGTGCGCAGGTCCTGGCCGAGGCCGCCCGCTGCGGCACCGACGGGCAGTCCGAAGATTCCCGTCTGGGCGAGCTTCTCCCATTTGTCGCGGCGGAAGGTGCCCGCGCGATCGTCCTGGACGTGGCCTGCGCTCAGCTCCGGGCCGAGGCGTTCGATGGCATCGCGCAGGCCGAGCTGATCATCGGTCCATTCTGCGGTGGTGCTCATGCGGATTCGCGTCCTGACTCAATATTGCGAATACCCGGACCTGTCGAGCGTGTGCCGCTCGTGTCCGGCTATCGGGGGGTTGAAGATGCTGATCAGATGCAGATCGCCCGCGTGATCGGCGGAGAGGGTGTGCGGGTCGTTCTCGTTGAGCGCGTAGAGCACACCAGGCACCAATTTGTAGACCGTTCCGTCCTCGGCGCCGCGCACCTCACCGCTGCCGGAAATGCAGTAGCAGGCTTCCAGATGCCGCCGGTACTGCAGGCGCGACATGGTGCCCGCGCGGACGATGGTGTGCGCGACGGCGAAACCCATGCCGTCGGCCTCGACGAGCAGCCGGTGGCTCTCGCCGTTCCCCCAGTCGACGGGGGCGATCTCGTCCCTCGTGCGGTAGATCATGATGGTGTTTCCTCTCTGCGGGCTCAGCGCCCGGGCAGCGGCGCGTGAACCTCGATGAATTTCTCGATCGCCGCGACACTGCGGAAATCGTCCCTGTCGATGTCGATGTCGTCGATATTGATCCCGTAGCGCTCGCCGACCCAGGAAATGAGCCGGAGCAGGGCGAGGCTGTTCACCAAACCGCTGTCGACGAGTTCGTAGTCGTCGGCCAGCTCGTGCGCGGTGACGTCGGGGGCGAAATTCGTGACAATGAATTCCTTCACGGAGATCCGCTGCGGCATGGGCTGCTTCTTTCTCGAGGTGTGCTTGTTCAGCGGTGGTTTCGGACCAGACGGCGGCGGTCGATCTTCCCGGTCGACGTCCGCGGCAGCGGGGTGTCGCTGATGGTGAAGGTCGACGGCACCGCGGTGACCGGCAGCGCGTTCGCGCAGTGCGTGCGCGCCTGCAGGCTGTTGATGCGGCTGCCGCCGAAGACGCGGATCTCGGCGCGGAGCCGGTGCCCCTCGACCTCGTCGTGGTCGGCGAGGACCGCGACTTCGTCGATCAGCGGATGGCTCTGCAGCACGGCCTCGATCTCCTGCAGATCCGTCCGCACGCCGCGGACCTTCACCACCCAGTCCGACCGCCCGCGCAGGTACACCAGGCCGTTCGCGTCGCGGTGCACGACGTCACCCGTCCGGTAGAACCTGATCGGACCGGCGGGGCCGTCGACGAGTTCGAATCGATCGGCTCCCGCCGCGGGGTCGCTGTAGCCCGACGTCTGGAAGGGCGTGTGCACCGACAGCTCGCCGGTCGCCGCGCCGACCAGTTCCCGGCCGTCGGCTCCGGTGATCCGCGCCGTGACACCGGGGATCGGCGCGCCGATCGGTACCTCCGCGCCCGGCGGCAGGTCGAAATCGGTGATCCGGTGCAGGAAGCTGTCATTGGTCTCGGTGCACCCGTACACGTTGTAGACCGCGGCGCGGGGGAAGAGGCCGGGAATGCGGGACAGCAGCTCACCCGGCAGCTTGTCGCCGGTCAGGATCAGGTGCCGCACGCTGTCGAAGCCCGGCGGCAGGCGGCGCAGGTCGAGCCCCGCCCCGATGAGCCGGAGGAAGAACGGCACCGACTGCACCACCTCGGGCCTGGTGGTGTGGATGAGGTCGGCGAGATAGCCGCCGTCGGTGGACTGCTCGGTGTCCGGCAGGACGACCGTCCCGCCCGACCGCAGCGTCGCCCACACGTCGAGCAGGCTGAGATCGAAGCTCAGCGGCGCCAGGCTCAGGACCACCGACCCCGGCCCGATCTCGAAGGCGGTCGAGCTCCAGCGCAGAAAGGACTCGACCCCGGCCGCGGGCAGCGGTACGACCTTCGGGGTTCCGGTCGATCCGGAGGTCGTGAAGACGACGGCGGCGTCGGCCCGCCCCCGCGCCGCCTCCCGTCGCTCGACGGCCGAGCCCGCGGCGCGGACGAGCCCGCCCGCTCCGGCGACGTCGAGCGCCCGCCGCAGCGCGTCCGGCCCGAGCGAGGTGGACGGCAGGAAGGGCGCGTGCCCCGCGAGCGCCGCCCCCACCGCGGTCGCGACGGCCGGCGGCGACTTGGGGACGACGATGCCGACCGGCGAATCGGGCGAAAGGCAGGCACCGGCAACGGCACGGCGCACACCATCGGAGTATTCCGCGAATTCCGCATAGGAGGTGGCTTTTCCATCGGCGATGAAAGCCGGAGCCGCAGGACGGTCGATGGCATGCTGCCGTAGTGATTCGAGAACGATTTCCGATCTCATCGTGACCCCGTAATTCGATCGTCGCAGGAATTGCTCGCCACCGAGAACCGCTCGGTGACTTCATGTTTCAGCTGTGTGACGTGCTCGCAATTCAACGTAGCAGCGTCCCGGGAAAGTTCAAGTACCACCGCATCGAGCCGATACCCCGCGATCGTCGGCGATCATGATCGAATACATTCGCCCGCGGCGCTGAACAAATGCGCGAAATGAGACCGGCCTGGAAAGACAAAGTGCGTAACGAATTCACTCGCCACAAGTGGAATAGTTGACAGTGCGCGGGAGCGGGCACGACGGCGGCCCGAAGCACAAGATGTGATCTGCGCCATACCGAGGAGCCCCGCACAGCACAGTGCTCCCGGGGGCGACGCCCCCGGGAGCACTGGGTAGGTACCGGTTATCGACCTTCCGCGGCACCGCCCTCGGTCAGCTTCGGGCTGTCGGCGAGCTTGAGCCAGACGACTCCGCCGATGATGACCGCGAGCCACACCGCCCGCAGGACCGTCAGCTGCTCGTCGAACAGGATGCTGCCGAAGACGGCGGCGCCGATGGAGCCGATGCCCGCCCACACCGCGTAGCCGATCCCGACATCGATGGATTTCAGCGCCACGCTCAGGGCGAACAGGGTGAGCAGGAAGAACACCACCGCCGACGCCGACCAGGCGAGCACGGTGAAGCCCTCGCTGCCGCCGACGCTCACCGCGTACCCGATCTCGAACGCTCCGGCGAGCAGCAGGACCAGCCACGCACGGGTATTCCTGGCCGGCGTTTCGGGCTGTGTCGTTTCCGAATCCGATACTCGAGCCTGTGTGCTCATTGTTCTCCTTTCGACGGGCAGCCCGGCGCCTGCCTGCGCCGAACCGGGTTTCGGAAATCAGGCGCCGGAGCCGCTGAGCTGCAGCCCGACCACGCCGACGACGACGATCGCGATTCCGAGGAGTTTGCGCCAGCTCAGGCGCTGGCCGAAGAGGACGGCGCCGAGGATGACGATGCCGACCCCGGAGATCGCCACCCAGATCGCGTAGCCGACGCCCACGTCGAGCGTGAGCAGGGTGAGGCTGAGGAAGAACGTGCCGATGGCGCCGCTGACCAGGGTCGCCACCGTCCACCAGCGATGGGTGAAACCGGCGGCCTTGCTCGCCGCGAGGGCGACGGCGATTTCGAAGACGGTGGCGACAGCGAGATACAGCCAGTGCATGGGGTGCCTTTCAGTTCACTGCGAGGAATCGATGGAAGGGCGCCAGACCATCGGGGACGGTCAGCGGAACGACGGTGGAGCCGGCCAGGGCGGCGCGGTCGACGCGCGCGGCGGCGTAACTGGAGCGGTAGTCGAAGCCGAGCGCCGCGACCTCGTCGGCGGGGACGGCGACGTAGATCGTCCCGATCCCGTGGTCGAGCGCGAACCGGTAGCAGATGCCGCAGGGCTCGCCGGTCGCGAGCAGGGAGTAGGCGGTGAGATCGGTGGTCTGCCTGGCACGGATCGTGTCCCGGATGGCGACGATCTCGGCGTGCGCCGTCGGATCGCCGGTCTCCCGGACGCGGTTGACGCCGAACGGCGAGACGTAGCCGTCGGCGCCGACCACGACCCCGACGAACGGGATGCCGCCGCGCTCGACGTGCTGCACCCCGAAGGTGACGGCATCACCCATCAGCGCCGTGAGATCCGCTCTGCTCCAGCCCATCTCAGCGGCTCGCCGGAGACGTCGCGTCGACCGCGCCGATCAGCCGCCCGGCGTCCGGGACCCCGGGAAACGCCCGGCCGCCGATGACGAAGGTCGGCACGGCGGTGATCCCGGCAACGGCCGCTTCGCGCAGATCGGCGGCCTGCCTGGCCCGCCGCGACCGGCTGGACAGGGCGGCGCGGACGGCGTCGGCGTCCAGCCCGGCCGCGGTCGCCACGTCCAGGATCACCGCGTCGGCGCCGATGTCGCGATCGTCCAGGAAGAACGCGCGGTACATCGCCGCCGAGTACCGGTCGGCCAGCCCGGACTCCGCGGCCAGTTGCAGGACGACGAAGGCCTTGGCGGTCCGCGGCTGGGGCGAGATCGTCGGCAGCCGGATGTCGACATCGAGGCGCCTGGCCATGGGGTACACCGACCCGCTCCAGACGCGCGGGAGGTAGTCGTCCTCCGGGCGCAGCGTGGGAACCGGTTCGGGCCGCAGTTCGAAGGGCCTGATCCGCACCTCGACGTCGCGCGCTGCCCGAAGTTCGGCCAGCGCGTGCTCCGCGAGGTAGCAGTACGGGCACACGTAGTCCACGAAGAGATCGATCGTGATAGCCGCCATCGTGCGAGAACCCCCTCTCGTTATCAATGTATGTACATGCAACGATAGGCACGCACGGGTCACCGGGGCAAGTCGTGCCCGATATTCCCCCTAGGCGAGCAGCGCGCGAACGCTGTCGAAAGCCGCGCGGAGGCCGTTCAGATCCAGGTCGGGAAAGTCGGCGCCGACCTTCTCGACGACCTCGCGCACCTGCGTCTCGTACTCCGCGCGCAGCGCGCCGACCAGCTCCGCACCGTCGTCGGTGACCACCGCGTACACCCCGCGCCCGTCGTCCGGACAGGTGTCGCGGTAGGTGAGCCCCTTCTGCTCGAGCCTGCCGAGCATCCGGGTGACCGAACTCTGGTTCAGGCCGATCCGAGCGGCGAGATCGTTGACCCGCAGTTCCCGATCGGGTGCCCGGACCAGCACGATGAGCGCCCGATACTCCGTGAGCCCGATACCGCGCCGGTCACCGACCCACTTCCCGAGCCGCGTCTCCACGGCCGACACGAACGCCGCCACCCGCGACCAGGCCGCACCGATCTCAACGGGGCGTGCGTCGTCTTGGGTGTGGGACCGTTCCATGTACATGCATCAATCGTACCCACCGGCTATCCCGCGAAATCGGCGCGCGATCGGGGCGGACGGTCCGGTACAGTCCCCCGCATCGACTGGTACACCGCCGATCTGCACATCGGCCATCGACTCCTCTCCCACCTGCGCGGATTCCCCGACATCCCCGCCCACGACGACGAACTGGCGCGCCGCTGGGACGCACTGGTCGGCCCGGACGACCGGGTCTGGGTCCTCGGCGATATCTCCGTGGGTGGCAAACGGCAGGAGACCGCGGCGCTGGAGTGGATCTTCCGCCGCCCCGGCGAGAAGCACCTCGTCACCGGCAACCACGACGGGTGCCATCCCATGCGCTCGCGCGCCGCCGCCTGGCAGGCGATCTACCTGGCCGGAGGCTTCGCCTCGGTGCAGCAGACGGCGGTGCACAAGATCGGGGGGCAGCGGGTGACGCTCTCGCACTTCCCGTTCCGCTTCGACCCGGACGGGGATCACACGCCGGAGAACCGGTTCGAGGAGTGGCGGGTGCCGGACGTCGGGCAGCTCCTGCTGCACGGGCACACGCACTCCGAGCTCCGGGTGCGTGGGCGGCAGATCCACGTCGGGCTGGACGCGCACGAACTGCGGCCGGTCACCAGGGATTGGGTTTCCCAGCAGATCGAGCGCGCGACGTAGCGAGCCGCGGCGGCCGGGAAGGTAGCGGCCCGCCGATCAGCCCGAGCGCAAAGCTCGCGCCACGCCGCGCACACGGCGAGAATCGAGCCATGCGAATCGTGGCGGGAATCATCGCGGCCGGGGTGATCGCGGGCGTGCTCGCGGCCGGGAGCGCGCAGGCGGCGCCGCCCGCGCCCGATTACGGGCAGCCGGCGAACGGGTCGGGGATCGACCCCACGCGCAACCTCACCCCGTCGTTCGCGCCGGTCCAGGTGCCACCGGTGCGGGTCGAGGAGAGCCCGGAGGCCACCACGGTGGTCGCCAAGCCGTACCTCGCGCCCTGGGTGCACGACCTGGTGCCGCTGGAAGGCGTCGAACTGTACGGTGCGGCGCGGGTCACGCTCCCCGGCGCGGACGGCCGGGCGCTGGTGATCGCGCCGAGCGGGCACTGCGATTTCCAGGGCGCGGAGGCCGCGCCGGTGGCGCCGATCCGGATCGATACACCCACCTTCGGGCTCGCCATCGATCTCCGTCTGCGGGGCTGACAGCGGCGAAACGCGAATCGCCACCGTTGTAATTCTGTGACGCTACGCACAAGGCGTTTAGCTCCATCCACCCCGGTCACAGCCGATTTTCCGGCACGGGTGCTGGATTCGAACACCTCTCAGCACCGTTCGGACGATTTCTGTTCACCTTCCGTTCACCTTCCGTGACCATTCTGCAATCTGGCCCGAGTGGCCACGCTCCGTTCGAGTAGGAGTGGGACGAAGGTCCCCCACAACAGAACCCGACAAGAGCACATCGTCCGGAGACACCGGAAACCCCGCACCACGATCACGACCGGCCAGGATGCCGGGCGATCGGTGCTGCCCGGAATCGGGTTGGGGGCTCGTCACCGACCGAAGCAAGGAATCGAATTCGCATGCCCGACTCACGTCTGTCCACCCTGCGGCGCCCCACTCTGCGCGAGAGCATCACCGGCGCGGTCGCCGCCGCCGGAGTGGTCGCCGTCTGCGCGTCCTCCGCCGTCTCGGTGGCCGACAGCAGCGGGCCGTCGCGCATCGCGCTGATCGCCGACCAGCACCCCGTCGCCGAGCAGGCGCGGGCCGCCCAGCCCGCACCCGAGCCCGCCGTCGCGGCGGTAGCGGGCGCGCTCCCCGCCCCCGAGGCCGCGCCGCTGGTCGAGCAGGCCGAGATGCGGGCCGCGACCGCGTTCTACCCGGACAACCTGCACGGCTGGATCAGCCAGGCGCTCGACGTCATGCGCGCCAACGGCATCCCGGGCAGCTACGAGTCGATCCACCGCAACATCATGCGCGAGTCGACCGGCAACCCGCGGGCGATCAACCTCTACGACTCGAACGCCGCCGCGGGCATCCCGTCGAAGGGGCTGCTCCAGGTGATCGACCCGACCTTCGCCAAGTTCCACGTCCCCGGCACGCCGTTCGACGTCTGGGACCCGGTCGCCAATATCGTGGCCGCCTGCAACTACGCCGCGCACACCTACGGCTCGATGGACAACGTCCACGGCGCCTACTGAGTCGGTGCGGCTCGCCATACTGTCCGCGATGCCCGACTACACGCACAACGATCACGCCGCCCGCAGCCGGGCGGAGAAGGCCCGCGCGCTCGCCGCCTACCTGTGGGACCGCGGTATCACCGCGGCCGAACTGCGCGCCCTCGCCCCCGCCGCGCGGCGCAAGCTGGCGCGGGCGGCGGGCACCAACCCGCCGAGCACCGGCGAGACCTGGGACGTGGCCGCCGAGCTGCTCGCCGAGAAGGACGCGTGGGCCGCCAGGCACCCGAACCACCCGGCGGCCGGGCGGCCGCACGCCGACGAGAAGCTGCTGTGGGTCAAACCGCCGGTGACGCCGTGGAACTGAGCGTCACAGCACCTCGGCCTCCGAGCGGGTCACCACCTTGGCGGCGAGCGAGCGCAGCGAGCGCGCCTCGTCCGCGCTGAGCGCGTCGACGAAGAGCCTGCGCACCAGCTCGACGTGGCTCGGCGCGGCCAGCTCCAGCGTGCTCCTGCCCTGCTCGGTGAGGACGACGAGCACCCCGCGGGCGTCGTCGGCCACCGGCTTGCGCTCGACCAGCCCGCGCCCGGCCATCCGGGCCAGGTGCTTGGAGAGCCTGCTCTTCTCCCAGCACACCTCGGCCGCCAGGTCCTTGGCGCGCAGCGCGCCGTCGGGCGCGGCGGAGAGCGCGACCATGAGTTCGTAGTCCGGGGTGGACAATCCGTGCTTGGCCAGCCCCTGCGCGATGGCCGCGTCCAGCCGCTGGTTCAGCCGGATGAAGGCCTGCCAGGTGGTCTGTTCGTCATCGGAGAGCCATCGGACCATTCCCGCATCCTAGAGCGCTCACCACAGCCCGGTCCCGGCGCCGATCTGCCGCTCCAGCTCCGGCGTCAGGGTGCGGACGTAGCTGGCGGTCAGGTGGTGCTCGTCGTGGTACACGAGCACATTGCCCTCGACCACCCGGCACACCTGCGGCCCGCACACCGCGTCGCTCAGGTCGAGCAGGTGCACGTTCGGGAAGCCGGCGGCGGGTTCGAGCGCGGGGTTGACCGGGGCGAGCGCGTCGGCGCGCGACATGCCGCAGCTCTCCGCGGTGCCGCCCGCGGCGAGGCAGTCGACCGCGCGGTAGCGGCCGTACGCGGTGCGCAGCCAGGGGGTGTCGCGCACCGCGAGCACGCGCAGGTCGCGCTCGGCCAGCGCGCCCCACACCTCGACGAAGCCCTGCGGCACCTCGTCGCCGCCGACCGGCCAGATCGGGGCGGTGGCGGTGGTGAAGACCCAGTCCGGACGATCGACGGTGAGCTGGTCCAGTACCGCGCGGGACCAGTCGCGGCAGTCCGAGATCGGCTCGCCGCGGTAGAGCGAGTCCTCGCGCAGATTCAGCGAGCAGCCCATCTTGAGGTAGACCGCGATCCGCACGCCGCGCGCCCGGCCGATGGCGTCCAGCGCGGTGAGCCAGTGCTCGGCGTGCGAGTTGCCGACGACGGCGATGGTGCGCGCGCCGTCCGGGTCGCCGTAGTCGCAGGTGACCACCGCGGTGGTGTGCCAGTCCGAGATGCAGCCGTCGGTGGTCGAGGCGGGGACGTCGCGCGGGGCCTCCAGCATCGACGGCCGGACCGCGGCCGGCGGCGCCGAGACCCCGGCGACCAGCGCGTCGGCCCCCGGGTAGACCACGGGATCCAGTGCGCTGAGCGGCCTTTCGTTGTCGAAGAGCACGGCCTGCCAGAACCAGGCGGCGCCGAGCACCGCCACCCCGGCCAGCGCGACCGCCGCGCCGATCCCGCGCCGCACCAGCAGCGGCGCCCCGGCCCGCCGGTCCGAGCGCTGCCGCAGCGGCTCCTCGATCCCGTGCCTGGTCAGCACCGCGAGCAGCAGCGCGAGGCCGACCACCACCATCCCGCTGCCGACCCCGGCGCCGCCGGAGCGGGTGTAGATCAGCGCGCCGATGAGCAGCGGCCAGTGCCACAGGTAGAGCGCGTAGGCGATGGCGCCGAGTTCGACGAAGGGCCAGCTCGCCAGCAGCCGGGACACCGCGGGCGGGCGCTCCCCCGCCCCGGCCACGATCAGCGCGACGGTGGCGAGCACCGGGAAGAGCGCGGCGGGGCCGGGAAACTGCTGCGCCCCGTCGAAGAGCACGCCGCAGGCGAGCACCGCCGCCAGCCCGCCGAGCGCGAGCAGCGCGCGCACGAACCTGGCCACCCGGCCGGTCGGCAGCGACCCCGAGGCCAGCAGCACCGCGAGCAGCGCGCCCGCCAGCAGCTCCCACGCCCGTGCCGCGCTGTCGTAGTAGGTCCAGTCCTGCTCGACGGCCGGGCGGGTGGCGGCGTACCAGAACGACGCCGCCGCACCGATGGCGACCGTCACCCCGACCGCGGGGCGGAGCAGCCGCGGCCTGCGCAGCACCCGGCGGCAGACCAGCGCGACGAACGCGATCACCAGCAGCACGGCCAGGTAGAACTGGCCCTGCACCGCCATCGACCACAGGTGCTGCAGCGGGCTCGCCGATGGGTCGGCGGCGAGGTAGTCGGCGGCGGCGCTGGCCAGCTGCCAGTTCTGGTAGTAGAAGACCGAGGCGAGCAGCTGCCGGGAGAGCTCGGTCCACTGGGTGTACGGCAGCGTCGCCACCGCCCAGGCCGCCACCGAGGACAGCACCACCAGCAGCGCGGGCAGCAGCCGGCGCAGGGTGCGCACGGCGACCGCGGGCACCGAGACCCCGCCGCCCGCGCCGCGGCGCAGCAGCATGCCGGTGAAGAAGAAGCCGGAGAGGACAAGGAAAACGTCGACACCACCGGAAACCCGGCCGAACCACACGTGGAAGACCACCACCAACGCGATCGCCACCCCGCGCAGCCCGTCCAGGTCGTGCCGATAGCGCAGAGCCGGTGGTCGATCGTCGTGCATGTCGAAGGAGTATCACACCGGATTGTTCCGACGGAATTCATCGGCGGCGCCTCGACGGCACCGCACGCGGGCCGCTCGGTTGACAACGCGGCGGAGGCTCACGACAGTGGGGGCGGCGTCTGATTCGGACGCCGATCCACCGCAGCACACCACAGAGGAATACATGAACGTTCGCCGGCTCACCGTCAGCGCTGCCGCCGCGGGGCTCACGCTCCTCGCGGCACCGGCCGCCCATGCCGTGCCCACCGGTTCCGCCGGAACCGGGTCCTCCGCCATCGACGCCGGGGTCGGGCTCACCGGCTCGGCCGGTCTGACCCAGACCGGCTCCGCGGGCGGCGCCTTCGCCAACTGCGACGATGCCAGGGCGGCCGGGCGCGCGCCGCTGTTCCGCGGGGAACCGGGCTACGGCCCGCACCTGGACCCGGACGGCGACGGCTTCGCCTGCCCGACGGTCTGAGCGACCCGAGAAACGACGACACCCGGTGCGCAGGCACCGGGTGTCGTCGTTTCCAGCGGGTCAGCGGAAGAGCTTGACCAGTACCAGGCCGACCACGACGGCGCCCGCGCCGATCAGGCTGTACTTGACCTTGGGCTCGTTCAGCTTGGCCAGCACCAGGTTCTTGGTGTCGCCGGCGATCCGCTGCGGATCGGCCCGCACCGCGAGCTCGTCCAGCGTGCCTGCCAGCCGCGTGCGCGCGGCCTCGATGTCACGCTCGATCCGCTCGGTGTCCCTTGCCACGTCTCCACGCCTCCTGTCGGTCGATGTGCCCGCGGAAACCCCGCAGCCGCGAACTCGCCCGAGTGTATCCATAGCCATCGTGTCGGGCGGTTCGGTTACCGTGCTGGACGTGACCGACACTCGACTCGCCCCCGGCGACCCGGCCCCCGACTTCAGCCTGCCCGACGCCGACGGCAACACCGTCTCCCTGGCCGACTACCGCGGCCGCAAGGTCGTCGTGTACTTCTACCCGGCCGCAAGCACCCCCGGCTGCACCAAGCAGGCCTGCGACTTCCGGGACAACCTGGCCGAACTGGACGGCGCCGGGATCGCCGTCGTCGGCATCTCGCCGGACAAGCCCGCCAAGCTGGCCAAGTTCCGCGACGCCGAACAGCTCACCTTCCCGCTGCTCTCCGACCCGGACCGCGCGGTGCTGCAGGCGTACGGCGCCTTCGGCGAGAAGACCATGTACGGCAAGACCGTCACCGGCGTCATCCGCTCGACCTTCCTGGTGGACGCGGAGGGCAAGATCGAGGTCGCGCAGTACAACGTGCGCGCCACCGGGCACGTCGCCAAGCTGCGGCGCGATCTGTCGGTCTGATCGCGGGTCAGGGCCGCAGGCCGCGGACGTACTGCTCGTAGCCGTCCAGCGTGCGGTCCAGCCCGAACTCGAAATCGGCGCGGGCCCAGTCGATCTCGTCGTCCTGGAAGGCGCCTTCGGCGGCGGCGGCGAGCACGGCGGGAAAGCGCTGCGGATCCATGGTGGCGAAGAGGCTGTCGAAGGTGTCGTCTTCGGTGTCGGCCTGGCCGAGCTCCACGCTCAGCCGCATCCGGCCGATCACGAAGAGCGTCAGGTTCATCACCAGCCGCAGCCGGACCCCGGCGGGCAGGCCGGTGCGCTCCAGGATCGTCAGGCCGGAGTTCAGCCAGGCCATATTGTTCGGCCCGAGCGGCGGGGTCACCATGGGAATCTCCAGCCACCACGGGTGCCGGATGATCAGCTCGTACTCGGTGACCGCCCACCGCCGCAGCGCGTCCCGCCAGCCGAGCGCGGGGTCCGCGGCGGGCGGTAACCCGATCACCCGGTCCGACATCAGCTCGACCAGCGTCGTCTTGCTGTCCACGTAGCGGTAGAGCGACATGGCGGTGAAGCCGAGCTCCTCCGCCACCCGCTTCATCGAGAGCGCCGCGTAGCCGTCGGCGTCGGCCACCGCGATGGCCGCGTCCACGATGCCCTCCAGCGAGAGCCCGCGCTTCGGCCCGCGCGTGCCCGCCGCCTCCATCCCCCACAGCAGCCGCAGGGCGCTGCCCGGATCCCGCTTCTCCACCACGCCTCCTCGATCGCCGCTCTTGCGCCGAAGAACTGTTTACTCTATAAACTTGGTTTATTCGATACACAGTTTCTCAGTCTGGAGCCACCATGACCTCCGCGCTCTCGATCTCCGCCCTGCACAAGGGTTTCGGCGATCAACCGGTGCTGCGCGGCCTCGATCTCAAGGTCGCCGCAGGCACCGTCTTCTCCCTGCTCGGGCCGAACGGCGCGGGCAAGACCACCCTGGTCCGGATCCTCGCGACGCTGGCCGCGCCGGACCGCGGCAGCGCCCGCGTCTTCGGCCACGACGTGGTGACCGAGGCCGACGCGGTGCGCGCGCTGATCGGCGTCACCGGGCAGTACTCCGCGGTCGACGGCGTGCTCACCGCGCGGGAGAACCTGCGCCTCACCGGCAGGCTGCTGCACCTGCCCGGCCCCGAGACGGCCCGCCGCTCGGCCGAGCTGCTCGACCGCTTCGACCTGGCCGACGCCGCGGACCGGCGCACCGCGGGCTTCTCCGGCGGCATGCGGCGCCGGCTCGACCTGGCGATGAGCCTGATGGGCGAGCCGCGCATGGTCTTCCTGGACGAGCCGACCACCGGGCTCGACCCGCGCAGCAGGCGGGAGCTGTGGGCGGTGATCCAGGGGCTGGCCGCCGACGGCGCCACCGTCTTCCTCACCACCCAGTACCTGGAGGAGGCCGATCAGCTCGCCGACCGGATCGCGGTGCTCGACAACGGCGCCGTTGTCGCCGACGGCACCCCGGACGAGCTCAAGCAGCGCGCGCCCGGCGGGCACCTGCGGCTGCGCTTCGCCACCGCCGACGAGCTCGGCGCCGCCCGCGCCGCGCTCCCGCTGCCCGACGGGTGGCGCGCCGAGCCGGAGCAGCTGGTGCTGCAGGTGCCGTCGGACGGCAGCGCCGCCGAGGTGCGCGCGCTGCTGAACCGCTGCGCCGAGCTCGGCATCGAGGTGGCACGGCTGACCGTGCACACCCCCGACCTCGACGACGTCTTCTTCGCGCTCACCGGGCACCCCGCCCCGGCCGAGGCCGCGTGAACCCGATGACCACAGGAGCCACCATGACCGCGAGCACCGTCCTGCTGGACACCCGCACCATGCTCGACCGCAACCTGCGGCACTCGCTGCGCAGCCCGGATGCCCTGATCGTCACCATCGCGGTGCCGGTGATGATCCTGCTCATGTTCGTCTACGTGCTCGGCGGCGCCATCGAGGTGGGCGGCGGCACCTACGTCGACTACGTGGTGCCGGGAATCCTGCTGCTCTGCGCCGGGTTCGGCTCGGCCACCACCGCGGTCGCGGTCTGCTCGGACGTCACCGAGGGCATCGTCGACCGCTTCCGCACCATGGCGGTGGCGCGCTCGGCCTTCCTGAACGCGCACGTCACCGAGAGCCTGCTGCGCAACCTGTTCACGACGGCCCTGGTCACCGTGCTCGCGGTGCTGATCGGGTTCCGGCCGACCGCCGATCCGCTGCGCTGGCTGGCCGCGCTCGGGCTGGTCGCGCTGTTCGTGCTGGCGCTCTCCTGGATCTCGGCGGCGCTCGGGCTGCTCACCCGCAGCGTGGAGGCGGCGAACGGCTCCACCTTCGCGTTCCTCTTCCTGCCCTACGTGAGCAGCGCCTTCGTCCCGGTGGAGTCGATGCCGGGCTGGCTGCGGCCGGTGGCCGAGCACCAGCCGGTGACGCCGGTGATCGAGACCGTGCGCGGGCTGCTCATCGGCACCCCGATCGGGTCGAGCGCGGTGCTGGCGGTCGGCTGGTGCGCGCTGTTCACGGTGCTGGGATACGTGGGCGCGCTGGCCGCGTTCCGGGCGCGCACCAGGGAGTGAGTTCAGCCGGGCAGCAGCTGCTGGGTGGCCCAGGCGACGGTGAGCCGGACGTGGTTGCCCCACCAGGCGGCCGACTCCGGGGTGAACGGGGCCGGGGCGGGTGCCTCGCCGGGGAAGAGCAGCGCGGCATCCGGGGCGCCGACCCGGCCGTCCCCGGCAGGCACGCCCGTGCCGGGTACGGCGGGCTCCGCTTCCGGGGCAGGTGCCGCGGCTGCCGCCGGAACCAGCGCCAGCGGCTGGCTCGGACCGGACACCGAGAACGCCTGCCGCTGCGGCGCCACGCCGGTATCCGCGTACTCGACCGTCCCGACCGCCGAGATGTGCTGCAGCGGCGGGGGAACCCGAACCTGGGGCACCGGGGCGACGGGTGCGGCGGCGGCCGCCGCCAGCGGAGCGGGCACCGACCGCGGATCGCTCATCAGGTACGCCCCGCCCGCGACGGTGAAGGCAGCGGCCAGCGCGGCCGCGCCGAGCAGCGCGGCGGTGCGCACCGAGTGTGAGCGCGACACCGGAGCCTCGGCGATCCCGCCCGGCTCGGCGGAGACGGCGAGCGCGGCGCCGAGCGCGGGCGCGATGGCCGCCACCGCGCAGGGCAGCACCGGGGCGCCGAGCGCCCGCACGGCGTCCGCGACGGCGGGCTCGGCGGCGGCGGAGCCGATCAGCACCACCGCGTCCGGCCTGGTCTCGGCGGCGTCCAGCTGGTCGCGGGCGGCGGAGACGGCGGCGCCGAGCGCGGCGCTGGTCACCCCGCCGGTCCGGGTGACCCCGGCCAGCACCCGGCCGCGGTCCCGGTCGACCAGGGTCAGCGTGAGGTGCCCCGGCACCACGTCGCAGAGCAGCAGGTCGTCGAACTCGGCCAGCCAGGTCATGGCACCGGCCACATTCAGGTGCGCGGCCCTGGTCGAGACCAGCGAGGCGGCCTGCCAGCGGCCCGCGGCCAGCCCGATGCCGAGCGCGCGGCGCTCGGCGGGATCGTGGTAGGCGATCGCGACCCCGGCCGGTTCCCGCCGCAGCTCGGCGGCGAGCCGGTCCAGCGCGGCGATCACAGCGGCAGGCGCCGCGCGCCGGTCACCATCGATCGCGACGGTGCACTGCGCGAGCACCCGCTCCGGCAGCCGCTCCCCCGCCCCGCTCAACGCCACCGCGTGCACCGCGCCGTGCTCGGTACTCACCCCGAACACCACCGGCGCCGCGCTCGCACCGCTCGCTCGTGCCGCCACAGCCATGCCTCCTGCCCGCGGGGGGCACCGGCGCCGCAGGGTCTCGTGCCGCCGGTCGATCCCGCCCCCTGGTGGATAACGATCATCGCGCGCGGAACACCGTTATCGGCTCAGGTAGGGCGCCGACACGCGGATACAGCGGTGGTTCGGCACGGCGTGCGGGACGGATGGGCGTGAACTGTCACAGACGAGGGGAAACGCCCGTTCCGGGCAGTGCCGCGGTCACGTTAGCCTGGACAGGTGGAACTACACGCGGAGGCCAGGTCGAGACGCAGACCCGACCCTGCGTTGGAGATGCAGGACGATCCGCAGGAGCTCATGCCGCGGCGCCGCCCGACCCAGGAGCGCAGCAAGCGGAAGTTCGACGCGCTGCTGCAGTCCTCGCGGGAACTGCTGGTCGAGGTGGGTTTCGAATCGTTCACCTGTGAAGAGGTCGCGGCCAGGGCCGAGGTGCCGATCGGCACCCTCTACCAGTTCTTCGCGAACAAGTACGTGATCGTCTGCGAGCTGAACCGGCAGGATCTGGTCGCGGTCTCCCGGGAGCTGGCCGATTTCCACGGCGGCGTCCCCTCGCTGGACTGGCTGCGGCACATGAACCAGTTCGTCGACCACCTGGCGAACCTCTGGATGACCGACCCCTCGCGCCGCGAGGTCTGGCTCGCCATGCAGTCCACGCCGTCCACCCGGGCCACCGGCGCCAAGCACGAGAAGGAATTCGCCGAGGTGGTCGCGCAGATGCTGCGCCCGCTCACCCCGCGCACCCCGCGCGAGCGGCGCACCACCATGGCCCAGGTGCTGGTGCACGTGGTCTATTCGATGCTCAACTTCTCGGTGCAGGACCAGCAGAGCCACGGCGAGGCGGTCGCCGAGCTGAAGCGCCTCATGGTGGCGTATCTGCTGGTCGCCGAGAAGGATTCGCGCTCCTAGCAGCGGAAACGACGGGGCCCGGGCCGCAGTGCGGCTCGGGCCCCGTTTCGTTTCAGCTCGAGGATTCCCTGCCCTCGATGAGGTCGGCGAGTTCGCCCGGGTCCTCCAGGACGACCATCGCCGCCGCGGTGTCACCGTCGTGGGTGAGCGAGAGGTGCACGCGCACCCGCGGCAGGAACTCCGCGGCGAGGCCGTGCAGGCGAATGCTCGGCCTGCCCCATGCGTCGTTGACCACCTCGATCAGCGGATACGGGTTGTCCCCGATCTGCGGGCGGCGGGCGAACCGGGAGGAGGCCCATGCCTTGAGCACGGCCTCCTTGGCCGCCCACCGCGCCGCGTAGCTGCGCGTGGGATCCGTTGCCTTGCTCTGGCAGTAGCGCCGCTCGGCGGCGGTGAAGCTCTCCCTGAGCATGGTGGTGCCCACGCGTTCCAGCTGCTCGCCGAACTCCGAAATGGTCACCAGGTCCAGCCCGATACCGATGATTGCCATGGGCCGGAGCCTATGACCGCTCGGTCTCGGACGCCGGGGCGAACCGGCCCGTCTCGCAACCCCTGCCGTCGGCACGGTACGTGCCGTCGGCACCGAGACGGGCATCCCCGGAGAGCAGCATGTCGGCCTCGAGCTGACGGATTCGCGATGCCGGGGTGCCGTCCGCTCCGAGGCGCCGGTCGGCCGGGCGCTCGTAGAGGTCGGAACCGCCGCACATCGCCTCGGCGAAGCGCTGCCTGCCGTTGAGCCGGCGCTGCTCGGCGCGGTGCAGGTAGTCGTCCCTGCGCTCGGCCGGGAGCGCGGCCACGAACGCCTGCGGGTGCACCACCGCGAGCAGCCCGGAGACGTGCCCGAAGCCGAGCGAGGTGACCAGCCCGGCCTTGAGCGGGAACCGCTCGCCGAACCGCAGCGCCTCGCGCACCCACACCAGGTGCGGGTACTCGCGCATCTTGTCGTCGACGCAGTCGAGGCTGCGGTTCGGCGGCACGACGCCTTGCTCCAGCACCTGGCAGAGCCCGATCAGCTGGAAGGCGGCGGCGCCGCCCTTGGCGTGCCCGGTCAGCGACTTCTGCGAGACCACGAAGAGCGGGGCACCCGCCGAACGGCCGATCGCCGTGGCGAGCCGCTCGTGCAGCTCCGACTCGTTCGGGTCGTTGGCCGCGGTCGAGGTGTCGTGCTTGGAGACCACCGCGACCTCGTCCGGGGTGACGCCGAGCCCGCGCAGCTCGGCCGCGAGCTTGGACTCGCGCCCGCCCCGGCCCGCGCCGAGCGCGCCGAGCCCGGGCGCCGGGATCGAGGTGTGCACGCCGTCCGCGAAGGACTGCGCGTAGGCCACAACGCCGAGGACCGGGAGCCCCATCTCCAGCGCCACGTCGCCGCGGGCCAGCAGCACGGTGCCGCCGCCCTGCGACTCCACGAACCCGCCGCGGCGGCGGTCGTTGGCCCGGGAGAAGTACCGGTCCGCGATGCCCTTGCCCGCCATCACCGCGGAGTCGGCGGTCGCGGACATGTCGCCGAAGCCGACGATGCCCTCGATGCCGAGGTCGTCGAAGCCACCGGCGACGACCACATCGGCCTTGCCGAGCTTGATCTTGTCGACGCCCTCCTCGACCGAGACCGCCGCGGTGGCGCAGGCCGCCACCGGGTGCACCATCGCGCCGTAGCTGCCCACGTAGGACTGCACCACGTGCGCCAGCGCGACGTTCGGCAGCGCCTCCTGCAGGATGTCGTTCGGCCGCGGCTCGCCGAGCAGGTTGTCGACGTAGAGCGAGCGCATCGACGACATGCCGCCCATGCCGGTGCCCTGGGTGTTGGCGACCTGGCTCGGGTGCACCCAGCTCATCAGCTCGGCCGGGTCGAACCCGGAGCTGACGAAGGCGTCGACGGTGCAGGCGATGTTCCACAGCGCGACCCGGTCGATCGAGGACGCCATGTCCGCCGAGATGCCCCAGACGGTCGGATCCCAGCCGGTCGGGATCTGGCCGCCGACGGTGCGGGACAGCTTGGCCTTGCGCGGCACCCGGATCTCGGTGCCCGCCTTGCGGGTCACCTGCCAGTCGCCGCCGTCACCCGCCGGGACCACAACGGTGTGCTCCGGCGCGGCCGCCTCGAATGCCCTTGCCTCGGCCTCGGAGCCGACCGTGAAGGTCAGATCCTTGTCCAGGAAGACCGAGGTCATCAGCGGGGCGCTGTTGTCGACCATGGCCGCGTCGTCGGCGTAGCGGCGGACGCCGCAGCGCTCGACCACGGCGTCGTGGTAGCGCTCGGCCACCTCGTGCTCGGGGACGAAGTCGCCGGACGCCACGTCGTACCAGCCGGGCTTGGGATCGTTCTCCCAGGTCACGAGCCCGGTGGTCCAGGCGAGCTCCAGCACGCCCGCGGCGGAGAGCTCGTCGGAGACCTCCATCTCGAAGCGGGTGCGCGCCGAGCCGTACGGGCCGAGCTCGCCTGCGCCGACGATGACAACCATGTCGGCGAGGTCGGTCGTGACCGCGCTCCACTCCGGCACCGGCAGCGCGGAGCTGCGGGTGGGCGGGGCGGGCAGCGCGGCCACCGTCGGGACGGTCTCGACCTGCTCCTCGGCCGCCGCTGCCTCCTCGGCCGCCTGCTTGGCGAGCGCGGGCAGGTCCAGGTCGACGCCGGCCAGACCACCGGTGAGGTCGATCTGCTGCGGCGCGGTGACGGTGATCGCCCTGGCCTGCGAGGTGCACCACTTGAGCAGCTCGTCGGCCATCTCCGCGGTGGACCAGGTCTGCACGCCCGCCGCCTCGACCGCCGAGACCATGGGGTCGTTCTGCCCCATCAGCCCGGTGCCGCGCACCCAGCCGATCAGCGCGTGCACCAGGGTGACCCGCTGCGACCAGGACTTCTCCGCCCGCCAGCGGCCGACGACGGCGTCCAGCGCCGCCTTGGACTCGCCGTAGGCGCCGTCGCCACCGAAGAGGCCGCGGTTCGGCGAGCCCGGCAGCACCACGTGCAGCTTGGCATCGACGTCGTGGTCGGCGTTGAGCGCCGAGAGCCCGCCGATCAGCCGCTCCACCGACCAGAGCAGCACCCGCATCTCCATCTCCGCGCGGGAGCCCGCGTCGGAGAGGTCACCGGCCACCCGCGGCGCCGCGAACGGCAGCAGCAGGGTCGGCGTCATGGCGTCCTTGATCTTGACCTTGGCGCCGCCCGCCGAGTCGACCTGCTCGCTGCCGACCCAGTCGATCACCGCGTCGATATCGGTGTAGGAGGCCATGTTGGCCGGCACCACCCAGAGCGCGGCGCCGCTGCGCGCGTGCTCCCGGTACAGCTGCTTGTAGAAGCCGAGCCTGGTGTCGTCCAGCCGCGAGGTGGTGACGACGACGGTCGCGCCGCCGGAGAGCAGCCTGCCGGTGACGGCGGCGGCGATCGAGCCCTTGCTGGCGCCGGTGATCACCGCGACGTCGGAGGACCACTCGCCCGGCTCCTCGGCGGTCAGCGCCGCCGTCGCGATCCGCTCGTAGGCGCCCGCGAGCACCGAGCGGGCCTCGTGCTTCGCCCGGTCCCGCCACCAGTTCGCCTGCGTGGCAACGGCTTCGCCCGCACCGAGGTAGCCGTTGACCGGCAGCTCGGCCGCGTCGGCGTCGGCGCCGAGCCAGAGCCGGACCAGATCCTCGCGGGCGCTGGCCCAGCGGTCGTCGATCAGCACGGCCTTGCGGCTGTCGAAGGCGGGGGCGACCAGCCGCGGCCAGTCCGAGCCGAGCTCGGCGGCGACCAGGTCGACGAGGGTGTCCGGGGTGGCGACGGCGGCGCTGGCCTGCTCGGCGAGGCCGAGCTGCTCCAGCACCACGCGGGCGGCGCTGGCGAGCACGCCGTCCTTCCCGGTGATCTGCGCGGTGAACTCACCGAGCGCGGCGGCGTCGACGGTCGCGCCGCCCCCGCCGCCCGCGCTGGGCAGCGAGACCGCGATGCCGCGGCGAGCGGCGACCGCCTGCACGGCGGCGTCGATCGCGGCATCCACCGAGGAGCCGTCGCCGAGCGCGCCGGAGACCAGCCCGCCCAGGTCGCCGCCGCGCACGCTGGCGCCCTCGCGGGTGCCGAGCGAGAGCTCGGCGGTGACGTGGCTGGCCCAGCCGTCGCCGAGTTCCCAGACCTTGGCGACCCGGTCGGCGACCGCGGCCGGGCGCTTGCCGGACGGGCCGAAGACCTTGCGCAGGTGGTCGTTGATGGCGTCGGAGAGCACCGTGCCGAACGGCTTGTAGGTGCGCGCCAGCCGCTCGACGGTGGCCGAGAGCGCGCCCATGTCGGCGTCGGCGGCGCCGTCGATGGCGCCGAGCGAGAGCTCCGAGCCGAGGTCGACCAGCAGCTGGTTGCGGCGCGAGGAGACGCCGTCGCAGAGCCCCTCGATGGTGTCGACCGGGCCGATCTGGTCCAGCCGCAGCTTGGTCCAGAGCGCGATGAGCACCTTGGTGGCGTCGGCGGCGGTGAAGGCGATGTCGTCCGGGCACGGGCCGCCGGAGGCTGCCGCCGGGGCGGCGGCCGGGGCCGGGGCGGCAGCGGCGGGAGCCGCGGTGGTGGTCGCGATCTCCTCCACCGGCTCGTCGGCCGGGGCCGGGTCGGTGTCGGTGCCGAAGACCACGCCGGCCTCGCGCTCGATGTTCAGCACCTCGACCGCGGTGTTGCCGAAGGCGGGGAGCTTGAGCGTCTGGCTCGCCAGGTTCGCCACCGTCGGGGTGGCGGCCAGCCCGATCTCCACGAATCGCTCGACCCCGAGGCCGCCGTGCGCGGTGTCGGTGAAGAGCACGTCCTGAGTCTCGATCCAGCGCACCGGGCTGGCGAACTGCCAGGCCAGCAGCTCGACCAGGACGACGCGGCAGAGCTCGATCGGGCGCGCGGCCCAGCCGTCGAAGTCGGTCAGCACCTCGGCCAGCGGCTCCGAGGGAACCAGGTCGGCGATCTCCTGGACGAACGAGCGCTCCAGCGAGAACGGCCGCGGCACCAGGTTCGGGATGTACCGCCCGACCAGGATCTCCGGGTGCAGGTCGGCGGGGAGCAGCTGCTCCAGCTTCTGCCTGAACTCCGGCACGCCCTTGCGCAGCACCGTCGAATGGAAGGGGACGTCGATGCCGGGCACCAGGATGAAGGCGCGCTTGCCGCCGGTGATCTCGCGGCGCCGGTCGATCTCGGTCTCCAGCGCCTCCAGCCCGGCCAGCGTGCCCGCGATGGCGTACTGCGAGCCGCGCAGGTTGAGGTTGACCACCTCGAGGAACGCGCCGGTGCGCTCGGCGATCGCGGCGACGAAGCCGATGACCTCCTCGTCCGGCAGGTCGATCTGCGAGGGGCGGATGGCGGCCATCCGGTAGTCGCTGCGGCCCTGCGAATCCCGCGGGACCAGCTGGTGCATGGCGGAGCCGCGCTGGAACACCACCTCGAGCGTGGCCTCCAGCGGCAGCACCCCGGCGACCGCGCAGAGCGCGTTGTACTCACCGACCGAGTGCCCGGCCAGCACGGCACCCTCGACGAAGGCGCCTGCCTCGCGCAGCTCGGCCACCTGCACCACGCCGACGACGGCCATGGCGACCTGGGTGAACTGGGTCAGGTGCAGCACGCCGTCCGGGTGCCGGTGCTCGACGCCACGGGCCTTGAGGTAGGTCGGGTTGTCGCGGACCACCGCGAGGATGGAGAAGCCGAGCGCCTTACGGGTGTGCTTGTCCGCGCGGTCCCAGATCTCCTTGGCGGCCTTGGAGCGCGTGCGCGCCTCCATGCCCATGCCCTTGCGCTGGATGCCCTGGCCCGGGAGGGCGTAGGCGGTCTTCGGCGCGGCGGTGCGGCCGGTCGCGGCCATCACCAGGTCGCCGTCGGCGCGGCAGGAGACCTCGACGATCTCGTCGCCCGCGTCGATCGCGACCCGCTCCACGCGGACGTCGATCTCCGCGCCGGGGCGGACCATGCCGAGGAACCGGGTGGTCCAGGCGGTCACCTTGCGGGCGGGGATGCCGCTCGCCGGGTCGAGCGCGGCCACCACGTGCTGGGCCGCGGCCGAGAGCCACATGCCGTGCACGATCGGGCTGCCGAGCCCGGCCAGCTTGGCGGCCGACTCGCTGGTGTGGATCGGGTTGTGGTCGCCGGAGACGGCGGCGAAGGCGTGCATGGCCCGCGGCGCGCGCACGGTGACGTCCCTGCGCCTGCGCCGCGCGGTCTCGCGCGCGTCCTCGGAGACCGAGCCGCCCGCCCGCGGCGGGTCGGTCAGCTCGCCCGCGCCGGTGCGGCCGCGGATGGCGAAGCGCTCGGTGAGCGTGGCCAGGGTCGGCATGGAGAGCCCGGTCTCCGGCCGGTCCAGCATGCCGGTGATCCGCACCTTCACCTCGACCACGCGGCCGAGATCGGTGTCCAGGGTCTCGCCCGCCTCGGCGCGCACGGTGAGCACGCTGGTGGCGTCGGGCAGCTCGGCGAGCAGGTGCACCTGGTGGTCGAGGTGCACCAGGTCGAGCATGCCCTCGATGACGCTGCCGCCCTCGGCGGTGCGAGCCGCGCCGAGCACCGCGAAGACCGCGGGCCAGCAGGCGCCGACCAGCACGTCCGGCACGACCCGGCCGAGCGTGCTCAGCGATTCCGGCAGCCCGCCGCCGCTGACGCCTGCGTGATCGGCGCCGAGATCCGGCGTCCAGGCCACGTTCACGTGCGCGACCGAGCCCCTGACCTCGGGCAGCGACTGCCCGGCTGCCACCGCGAGCAGCGCGCTCATGGCGGTCTCGGCATCGGCCTCGGTGATCACCGGGGCGCCGCCGTTGTAGACGGTGACCGGGACGGTGATCCGGATGGTGACGGTGTCCCGGCCGAGCAGCGGAACGGTCAGCTCGACGTAGTTGTTCTCGGCGTCCGGGCCGGTGGTCTCGGCCAGGGTGGCCCCGGTCGCCGGGTGCACGGCGCCCTTGCCGTCGACCACCCAGCCGTCCAGGTCGCCGAGGCGGTGCACCGGGTTGACCGTGGTGCGACCGGACCAGCGCACGTCCGGCGCGGCCAGCACGGCGTCGATCGGACCCGCGGTGACGCCCGCGACCCGCCTGGCGTCCACCGCGGCGGGCACGACCCCGTCGCGCACCAGCGAGTACGCGGTGTCCTGCTCGAAGCGGTCGAGCAGCTCGCCGACCGGCTCGTCGACCCGGGTGATCCCGGCGACCGCGACGGTGCCGGGGATGATGCAGACCTGGTCCGCGGAGTAGCGCGGGTCGTGCGCCTGCCACAGCGAATCCGAACGCCACCAGCGCCGGACGTCGCCGTCGACGACGGGGACGAAGTTCACCGGCTTGCCGGGGATCTTGCAGAGCGAGACGAAGAACGGAACGTCGGCCGGGTGCAGCAGCGTCTCCGCGGCGGCCGGGTAGCGCTCCTTCAGCGTGCAGATGGCGCCGACCGGATCCTCCAGCTCCCGATCCGAGCCGAAGAGCGTCGGGATCTCGCCGCGGTCGGCCGGGTGCAGCCGCGCCTCGGCGCGCCGGATCATCTCGGCGAAGCGATCCCGCCAGGTGCTGTCGAGCCACTGCGAGCGGGTGGCCTCGCGGATGGCGTCGCCCAGGTCGGAGCCGCAGTCGAAGTCGCGGCGCCGGTCCAGCCCGACGGCCAGCTCGACGTAGCGCTCCAGCCAGTCCAGGTAGGTCATGGTGGCGACGTCGCCGAAGTACGGCTTGGCGGTGGCGTTCAGCGCGGCGATGATCTCGTCCCGGCGCGCGGCGACGGCGTCGGCGTCGCCGGCGACCTCGTCCAGCAGGCGGCCGGTGCGCGAGGCGGCATTGTCGATCTCGTGGATGTCGGCGCCGAGCTGCGAACGGCCGGAGGCCATTCCGTTGATCGCGGTGCCCGCGCCGACCCAGTCCGGCGTGCCGGGGGTGTCGACGAGCAGCTGCTTGACCTCGGGGGCGGTGGTCGCCTCCAGCGTGGCCATCGCGGCGGTGCCGACCAGCACGCCGTCCAGCGGCATGACCGGGTAGCCGTACCCCGCGGACCAGCGGCCGGTGAGGTACTCGGTGGCGCGCTCCGGCGTGCCGATGCCGCCGCCGACGCAGACCACGACGTTGTCGCGGGTGCGCAGCTCGGCGTAGGTGGCGAGGAGCAGGTCGTCCAGGTCTTCCCAGGAGTGGTGCCCGCCGGCCCTGCCGCCCTCGATGTGCACGATCACCGGGTAGCCGGGGACCTGGTCGGCGATCCGGAGCACCGCGCGGATCTGCGCAACGGTGCCCGGCTTGAAGGCGACGTGGTGGATCCCGGCCTCGGTGAGCTCGGAGATCAGCGCGACGGCCTCCTCCAGCTCGGGGATACCGGCGGTGACGATGACGCCGTCGATCGGCGCGCCCGCCGCCCGTGCCTTCTGCACCAGCCGCTTCCCGCCCAGCTGCAGCTTCCACAGGTAGGGGTCGAGGAAGAGCGAGTTGAACTGCACCGCGCGGCCCGGCTGCAGCAGCGTCTGCAGCTCCTCGACGCGATCGGCGAAGATCTGCTCGGTCACCTGGCCGCCACCGGCCAGTTCGGCCCAGTGGCCCGCGTTGGCCGCCGCGGCGACGATCTTGGCGTCGACCGTGGTCGGCGTCATGCCCGCGAGCAGGATCGGGGAGCGCCCGGTGAGCCGGGTGAAGGAGGTCTCGACCACGATCCGGCCGTTCGGCAGCCGCACCGGCTTCGGCGCGAACTCCGACCACGGAGCGGGCAGCTGCGGCGCCGCGCCCGGGGTGAGCAGGCTGCGCTGGCCCTCGCGGGTGGCGGCGGCGACAACGCCGACGCCGGTGCCCCTGAGCGTGCCCGCGGTGAGCCGGGAGAGCAGATCGCCGGGGCCCAGGTCGAGGATCCACTCGGCGCCGGCCGCGACCACCTCGTCCACCGTGCCGACCCAGTCGATCGGGTCGACCAGGATCTCCTGTGCCAGCGCACCGGCCAGCTCGGCGTCGAGCCCGCACTGCCGCGCCCAGCCGGAGACCAGCTCGACCGTGTCGGTCAGCGCAGGGTGGTGGAAGGCGACATCGACCGCGAGGTCCTCGAAGACCGGCGCGAAGACCGAGCCGCCGCGCGCCTTGGCGTCCCGCTCGGCGCTCTGCTCGTCGTGGATCTCGGTGCAGCGCTGCCGAACCCGCGCGATCTGCGCCGGGGTGCCGGAGAGCACCGCGCGCCTGCGCCCGTTCCGGATCGAGACCACCGCCGCGACCGCGGGATCGACCCCGGCGGACACCTCGGCGACAACAGCCCGCAGCTGCTCCGGATCGACATTGGAGACCGCGACCATCGGCGACTGCTCACCGACCGGCATCAGCCCGCGGCGCCGCCCGACCAGGCTCGCCGCCGCGCCGATCATCTGCCCGAACGCGAGCAGCTCGGCATCCCGGCGCCCGCCGTCGCGCAGCGCGGCAGCGGCGAGCACGCCCTGCGAGTGCCCGACCATCCGGACCGGCGGGTGCTCGACGACATCGAGCCCCTGCAGCTTGAGTGCGCGCAGCGCGGCCAGCTGGGTGAGCAGCACGCCCGGCATCGAGACCGCGGCGGAGCGCAGCACGCGCTCCGACGGCGCGGCCGAGCTCTCGGCGTCGTCCCCCTCGGCGAGTTCGTTCTCCAGGATCCAGCCGATCGGGTCGAAGCCGACCGGCCGCACCACGAGCAGCTGGTTCGCGACCGGATCCAGCAGTGCGGCAGCCTCGTTCACCAGGGCGGTGAGCTCCGGCTCCAGCGCGCTGTCCCGTCCGATCTCCTCCAGCTCGCCCAGCCACTTCGCGCCCTGCCCGCCGAACGCCAGCGCATACGCGGTGCCGTTCGACAAACGATCCAGCAAGGGCGACCGGGACGCCTCCACCTCGGGGGACCGTCCCGCCTTGCGGCGCGATCCGGTCCCGGTCTCAGTGTTCTCGTTGATCGTCAAGACGCTCGACTTCCTACTCTCGCGAGGTAGCCCGGGGGGACGCTCCGCTCCGGTGCGCAGGGGTCTCCCCTGTCCAGGGCCTGGTAAATGCGAGGATGCCAGAGAATCATGAGGAAAACCTCACGTTCCTGTCTCGGCGCGGCGGCTACTCCCGAGTTTTCCCGTACTCTCGTACCAGAATGACAGGGAACATGACCCTCCCTCACGTTCGATCCCGCTGGTGAGGTCCATGGACACCCTCCGGAAACATGAGTGCCCCTCACATTGACCGTTACCGCATCGTTATAATCCCAGGTCGGGTTACTCGTGAGTAGAGACACTCCGCGCGGCGCTTCGCTCAAAGGCTTCCGGCCGGTAGAGTTTGGACGGCCGTACCAGCACGCGCGAGTGGCGGAATTGGCAGACGCGCCAGATTTAGGTTCTGGTGTCTTCGGACGTAGGGGTTCAAGTCCCCTCTCGCGCACAGATCTCCGTCGTTGGTGACGCGTCCGCGTGCGGGGTGGCCCACATATGAAATCCTGCGCTCGGTGCCTGCCCCGTCCTCCGTATGGCCGACCGGGACGTCTCGTCGCTACGGCTGCTTCCGCATCGGCCCCACCTGCGCATGTTGAACCTGCCGCCCGCCGCACGAGTGTTGCTGTCGCAGATGGGCATCGCCGGCCCACCTCGTCACCGAAGCGGCCGTGCGGGTGCTCACCCGCGCAATCGGATTCGGGCTGGGGCCGGGAATCGAGGAGGCGGCCGATCTGGAACTCGTCGTCAACGAGATCGCCGCCGTACTGGTCGCGGTCGCGGTCCCCGAGGCAGTCGTACGCTACGAATCCCGGAGGTCCGACTCCTACCCCTGCGGGTACGGCCAGGAGAAGCCGACGGTGACCGGGTGCCCGGCCCGCGTGCGATCGAAGGAACCGCAACCCTGCGCGAGATCGGTGACCAGACTGCGCACGAGCCGCCAGCCGAGGCCGTGCAGGACCGATGCGACCGTGGCGTGGGAGGTGATGACCGCCCGGATTCCGGCGGCTTCCTCCCGGTACTCGTAGCGCACGTCCGCGTCTCTGGCCGCGACCGGGATCAATGCCGCCGCGAGTTCGTGCGCGACCAGCTCGAAATCGGCGACCGCATCGTCGGTCAGGCCCAGCCCCGATCCCAGCGACCGGGTCATCGCTCGCAGCGGCCGCAGCTGCTCGAGTCGCGCCGGGATCTCGACTACAACCAGCAAATCCGACACCCGTCTCCGCAGCGAAACACTTCGCCGAGTCTTACCCGGCTCTGAGCTCAGCAATCCGGCGGGGTATCAACGCAGCCGTCAGGCCGCTTTCCCGAATCCGGCTGGTCCGCGCCGTGCGTTCCCGGCACCCCGGGCTGCTCGGCCTGCCAGTGCAGGAAGACCCGCATCATCGGAGTCGGGATCACCCTTTCCTCGATTCCCTCCGCACCGACGTGGCGTTCGACCACGACGGTCCCGGAGTCGGCTACGAACTCCCGGTACTCCGCGGGCAACCAGGTGTGGCGGTGCGCCAGCAGTCCAGCGCGCCGGTCGATCGGCACGCGATTCCACCAGGCCAGCAGCTGCGCGCGACGTTCGGTCAGCATCGTGGCGGCGCGCCCACGCAGCCGATAGGAGCGCCTGCCGTCGGGCTCCACCCTGGTGCCGACCACCGCGGAGGCGTCGGCTCCGAACTCGGCGACCAGCTGTGGAGTCACCGCCGCGGCCGGGTCGCTGAGCAGCCGAACCTGATCGGCTCGATCGAGCCGGAAGAACCATGAGAGCGCGGGCTCACGCGCCCCCTGCACACCGCCGTTCACAGCCTGAAAATTCTAGTGCACCCGGATGGCTCCGACGTTCCGCCCCGTTTTGCCGCGATCGGAGGCGGGTAGCCGAGCGCCGACAGCGTGAACAGAGCACGGGCACGAGTGAAGCCGTGACCCGGCTCGGTGAGAAGGGATGCCTTGGTGAGCACGATTACCGAATCCGTCGATGTCGAGGTGCCGGTGCGCACCGCCTACAACCAGTGGACCCAGTTCGAGTCCTTCCCGCACTTCATGGAGGGGGTCGAGGAGATTCGTCAGCTCGACGACACCCACATCCGCTGGCTGGTCAAGGTCGGGCCGGTGACCAGGGAGTTCGACGCCACGATCACCGAACAGCACCCCGACGAGCGCGTGGCCTGGACCTCCGACACCGGCCCGCGGCACGCCGGAGTTGTCACGTTCCACCGGCTCGACGACACCCGCACCCGCGTCACCGCGCAGATGGACATCGACCCCGAAGGGTTCGCCGAGAAGGTCGCCGACAAGCTCGGCGTGCTCGATACCAGGGTCGCGGGCGACCTGCGCCGGTTCAAGCAGTTCGTCGAGAACCAGCCCGGCGAGACCGGCGCTTGGCGCGGCGACATCTCCCGGCCCGATCAGAATCCCCTCTGACCCTTTCCTGCGGCTGGCCGCATACTTCGGTGGATGGCGGCTTCCACCCTTTTCGACACCCCGCTGCTGCATCGCCTGCGTGACTGCGAGCGGGTGCTGGTTGTCGGCGCCGGCGGCGGGTTCGACCTGCTCAGTGGCCTGCCCCTGGCCTTCGCGCTGCACGAACGCCACAAAACGGTCTTCCTGGCAAATCTGACCTTCACGCCGGTTACCCGCATCGGTGCGCAGCCGGTGGCCGCGGGCCTCTTCGCCATCGATGCCGACACCAGCGGGCCGACGTCCTACTTCCCGGAGAAGCATCTCGCGGTCTGGCTACGCGACCACGCCTATCCCGACCGGATCTTCCTGATCCGCAAGGGCGGCCCCGCCGACATCCGAGCCGCCTACGCATGGCTGGCCCGCGAGCTGCGCCTGGACGCCATAGTTCTGGTCGACGGCGGCACCGACCTGCTCATGACCGGTGACGAGGCCGGACTCGGAACACCGGTCGAAGACATCACCAGCCTGCTGGCGGCGCACGCGCTCGAGCTACCGGTCAAACTCGCGGTCTGTGTCGGATTCGGTGTGGACGCCTTCCACGGCGTCTGCCACGCACACTTCCTCGAAAACGTCGCTGCCCTCGCCGAACTCGGGGCATACCACGGTGTGTTCGCCCTGCTGCCCGGCATCTCGTGTACCGATGCCTGGCTCGAGGCCGTCGACTGGGTCCAGCACCACACCCCCGGTCGCGAGAGCATCGTCTGCGCCTCGATCACCGACGCTGCCCGCGGTGAATTCGGCGATCACCATTCGCTGGCCCGCACCCGTGCGAAAGGCTCCGAACTGTTCATCTCGCCGCTGATGTCGATGGTCTGGGGGTTCGATCTCGATGCCGTCGCGAACAGGGTCCTCTACCGCGATGCCATCGCCGACGCGACCTCACCCTTCGAAGTCGCCGCCGCGATCGAAGCGTTCCGCGACCACACCCCGCTGCGGCCTCGTCGAACCATCCCGGTGTGAGCACGCTGCGGTCCGCACGTGTGCGGGTCGTTTGCGCAGTCGCCGCGCCGGGTACAGCCCCGATGCTGACGCGGTAGTGCGAGGCGGTGCGGAACAGGCGAGGTGGATGGTGAACGGTGAGGTCGCAGGGGCTCGCGTGACGTCGGAAGCCGATGCGGCCGCGGTGGCGGTGGTGATTCCGGTGCACAACGAGCAGCGGTTGCTGCCGCACTGTCTGCGGGCCGTGCGGCGCGCGGCCGCTACGGTGCAGGTACCGGTGGCCACGATCGTGGTGCTGGACGCGTGCAGCGACGACTCGCGACGCCGGGTGCCGGACTGGGCACGCGCCCTGCAGATCGGCGCGCGCAATGTCGGTGTCGCCCGCGCCACCGGATTCGACCTCGCGGCAGCGGAATTGAGCCACCTCGATCCACGCAGCGTGTGGTACGCGACCACCGACGCCGACTCGGTGGTCCCCGTCGACTGGCTCACCGCCCAGCTGCACCACGCGCGCACCGCGGACCTGGTCGCCGGAACCGTCGCGGTGCGCTGGCGCGAGCAGCGGCCCGCGGTGCGCGCGGAGTACGAGCGCCGCCACCGCCGCGGCGCTCCCGGCCCGCACGGCCACGTGCACGGCGCCAACCTCGGCTTCCGCGCCTCCCGCTATCACGCGGTCGGCGGTTTCGCGCCGCTGCCCGCGGACGAAGACGTCGACCTGGTCGCGCGGCTGCGACGCGCCGGCGCCCGCACGGTCTGGCCCGAGCATCCCGCGGTCCTGACCTGCGACCGCAGCGACAACCGGGTCGAAGGCGGGTTCGGCGGTCACCTGCGGGACCTGGCCGACGCCACGCCGGACTGCGCGTGAACGCCGGGCAGGCACCCGGCCGCGACGAGATCCCCGCCGACGAAGCCTCGACCTGGCCGCTGCCCGGACACGGCGCCACCGGCACGCGCTGGCAGGCACTGACCACAGCTGCCCGCGCGGACATCGTCATCGGCAGGCTGACCGAAGCCCATGCCGACGCCTGCGCGATCACCAGCGAACTGGGCGCACCCCCGCCGCGCCCTGGCGAGGTGTGGGGTGTGTGGGCGGCCGAGCCCCCGGAACCGGTCCTGCGCGCGCACACCGCGGGCGGCCGCACACTCCTCTCGGGCCGCAAACCCTGGTGCTCGGGTGCGGGCATCTGCACGCACGCGCTGGTGACCGCCGAGACCGGGAGCGGTGCGGCCCTGTTCGCCGTGGATGTGTCGGCGCCGGGCGTGGCGGTGGTCTCCGGGAGCTGGCACGGGGTGGGTATGACCGGAGCGGCGACCCTGTCCGTCGACTTCGACGCTGTGCCCGCGCTGCTCGTCGGCGCGCCGGGCGCGTATGTGGGGCGGCCCGGGTTCTGGCACGGGGCGATCGGGGTGAGCGCCTGCTGGCTCGGCGCCGCGCGGGCCGTCGCCGAACCCCTGCTGACCTCCGGCCGCGACGACCCGATCACCCGCGCGCACCGCGGCGCCGTCGACGCCGCCCTTTACTCGGCGCACGCCGCGCTGACCTGCGCCGCCGCCGAGATCGACGCCGATCCGGCCGATATCCGCGCCGCCCGGATCCGGGCCAGGCGGGTCCGCGCGATCGTCGAAACCGCCGCTGCCGACACCATCGACCGGGTGGGCCGGGCACTCGGCGCCGCCCCGCTGGCCCAGGATCGGGTGCACGCCAAGCGGGTCGCCGACCTGACGGTCTACCTGCGCCAGAGCCACGCCGAACACGACCTCGCCGACCTCGGGGCCCTGGTGGCCCGGTCCTGACCACGGAGGTGCAGCCATCACCACCCGACACTTCGAACCCGCCGAACCGGGAACGCCGACCGCGACCTGGCAGCCCCTGGTCGCGGGGCTGCCCGTGGCCGAGCCCGACATCGACGCACTGGTCCTGATCGCTCCGCACCCCGACGACGAAGTGCTCGGACTCGGAGCGTTCACCGCCGCGCTCACCGACCGCGGAGTGCCGGTCACGATCATCGCCGTCACCGACGGCGACGCCTCCCATCCCGGATCCCCGACCCACACCCCGGCCGCTCTCGCCGAGCTGCGCCGCCGCGAATCCGCCACCGCCGCAGCCGTACTCGGTGTCACCGACATCGTCCACCTCGGCCTGCCCGACGGCGCGGTCACCGACCACGAAGACCGATTGAGCGAACTCCTCGCCCCGCACCTGCCCGCGGGCGCGACCGTGGCCGTGCCCTTCCACGCCGACGGCCACCCCGACCACGAGGCCACCGCCCGCGCCGGGGCGGCCGCCGCCCGTGCCCGCGGTCTGCTCGTGCTCCAGTACCCGATCTGGCTGTGGCACTGGTCGCACCCCGACGACCCGGACATCGACTGGACCCGCGCCCGGCGGCTACCCGCGACCCCCGGCGGCGCCGAGCGCAAGCGCCGGGCCGCGCTGGCCTTCACCTCCCAGATCGCGCCCCTCTCCCCGCACCCCGCCGACCGCGCGGTGCTGCCCGCCCACATCCTCGCCCGGCTACTCGACCTGCCGGAGGTGGTGTTCGCGTGAGCCCGCGCAGCGACCCGGAGTTCTTCGACGCCATGTTCCGCGCCGATCCCGACCCGTGGCGCTTCGACACCGCCTGGTACGAGATCCGCAAACGCACCCTCCTGACCGCGATGCTCCCGGCCCCGCGCTACCACCACGCGCTCGAACCCGGCTGCGCCAACGGCCACCTCACCCAGGCACTGGCGCAGCGCTGCGACCGCGTGACCGCGACCGACATCGCACCCCACGCACTGGAGCTGGCTCGCGCCCGCTGCCGCGATCTTCCCCATGTCACCCAGCACCGATGGGCATTCGGCGCACCCTGGCAGTGGACGGACCCCTTCGACCTGGTCGTGCTCAGCGAAGTCGCCTACTACCAGCCCGCCCCCGCCCTCACCACGACCATCACCGACATGCGGACCCACCTCGACCCAGGCACCACCGTGCTGGCCGCGCACTGGCGGCACACCGAACCCGACCACCACCTCGACGGCGACCGCGCCCACCACATCATCCGCACCACCCTGCCGCACCACCACGTAGCGCACTACCGCGACGACGACGTCGTCATCGACGTCCTCACCACCCGCTGACCCGCCGCGTACCACCGCGCTGCGGGGGTATCCCGCTGCCGCGGACCTCCGTCGTGAAAACCGGCGCTGCCGAACCCAACTCGGGAACCGGTCGCGAACGGTGCGGAGGCCGGTGCGGTGTCGTGAGTGATGAGGTGGCAGATGCGGAACAACAGATCCCGTTCAGCGGGCACGGGCGCGCGGAGCGCGAGCGCGACGATGCGCAGGCTGCTCCGGTTGCCACCACGATGGAAGCGCAGGATCGCAGGCCCCGCCATCCGCCGCGACGGCTTGGAGCTGGACCTCGACACCCAGATGCTGCTGCGGATCAGCAGCGCCTGGCCCCGCCCACGCCTCGACCCCGTGACCTCACCGCCGCGCATGCGCGCCGCCGCGCGCCGCATGGCAGGCATCAGCGCCGGTCGAGCAGAGCCCATGCCCGTCACCGACATCACCGTCGACGGCGCCGAGCTGCCGCTGCCCGCCCGCGTCTACACACCGGCGGCGGCAGGCGACACGGTGCTCGTGTGGTTCCACGGCGGCGGCTGGGTCGCCGGTGACCTCGACACCCACGACCGGCTGTGCCGCAGCCTCGCCGCGGGCACCGGCACCACGGTCGTCTCGGTCGCCTACCGGCTCGCACCCGAACACCCCTACCCGGCCCCGGTCGAGGATGCCTGCGCCGCCTACACCGACATCGTCGCCCGCGCAGCCGAATTCGGAGCCGCGCCGGATCGGATCGCGGTCGGCGGGGACAGCGCGGGCGGCTATCTCGCCGCCCTGGTCGCCCAGCACACGGTGGACCGGGACACCCCCGATCCGCTGGCGCAACTGCTGCTGTATCCGGTCACCGACCTCACCGGCGCGTGCCCCTCCCGCGAGACCCTGGCCCGCGGGTTCGACCTGACCCGCACCGACTTGCAATTCTTCGCCCGCTGCTTCCTGCCGCCCGCCGTCGACCGCGCCGCCCCCGGCGTGTCCCCGCTGGCGGCCCCGACCCTGACCGGGGTGGCGCCCGCGCTGATCGTGACCGCCGGATTCGACCCCCTCCGCGACGAAGGCTCGCGCTACGCCCAGCGGCTGCGCGAACACGGAGTCCCGGTCACCGAACACCGCTTCGACGGCTACACCCACGGCTTCGCCAACAACGGCCTCGCCTTCGCACCGGCTGTCCGGCACATCGCCGAGCTCTTCACAGCCACCCTGAGCGGTTCCGCCCCCCAGGCCACGCCCACCACGACCGCCCTGCCCTAGGCGAGATTTCGTTGCGAGTCGGTTATCGAACATATGTTCTATTCTGCGGTACGCTCCCCCGGTGACCACTCATTCGACCGCTCCGGCGCAGTACGCCCCCGCACCCGGTTGGCCGGAACTGGCCGATGTCGACCTGCTGCGCACCCTCGTCGAGACCGAACGCCGCAGGCGGCGGCTGGACGCCGCCATGCGCGCGGCCGTTGCCGAGGCCGAGCGGCGTGGGCTCGCCGTCGACACCGGGTATCGGGACACGGCGGAGCTGTTGACCGATCTGCTGCGGATCAGCGTTCAGGAGGCGCGCAGGCGGATCGAGTTCGCGATTCCGCAGGGGCGGCCGCGGGCGCGGAAGGTGTGGAAGGTGCTGGCGGCGGCGAGCTGAGATCCGGGGGCGGGGTCAGGTGGGGCGGGGGGCGTACATGATGACCGCGACGCCGGCGAGGCAGAGCACGGGAGGGGACGGTATCGCGGCACCTGGAACTCGCGGACTCCCACCCGCGAGCCCCGACCTAGGTTAGCCTTGGCTCAATTGCGCCGGAGCGACTTTCGGCACCGGACCGAGGGGTTGACCCCGATGAAGGAGACGACGATGCACGCTGTCCGGACCCCGCGGGTCGCCAGGCGCGCGGTGATCGCCGCCGTGGCGGGCGTGCTCGCGCTCGGCATCGCCGGCTGCGGATCGGACTCCGGGTCGGGCGGCGGGGACGGCTCGGTCACCGTCACGCACGCGCTCGGCGAGACCACCGTGGACGGGACGCCCGCCAAGGTCGTCGCGCTCGGGAATCAATGGCTGGACACCACGCTGGCCTTCGACGTGATCCCGGTCGGATATGTGGACAACGTGGCGATCGCCTCGCGCACGACGCCGCCCTGGCAGCCGGACAAGCTCGGCTCGGCGAAGTCCATCGCGAGCATGGCGGGGATCGCCGAGCAGGTGGCGGCGCTGGAGCCGGATCTGATCCTGGCCGACCCGTTCATCGCCGACCAGGCGACCTACGACAGCCTGTCCAAGATCGCGCCGACTATTCCGGGGCTGTCGAAGAACTCCGCGGCGGTCTGGCAGGACCAGGTGACGGCGCTCGGCAAGGTGCTGCGGCGGGAGGGTGACGCGACGGCGATCATCGGCGGGGTGCAGTCCAAGATCGACGGCATCGTGGCGGCCAATCCGGGGCTGAAGGGGAAGACCTATGCCAGCACCTGGCTCGGCACCCCCACCCAGCTGATGGTGCTCACCGACGCGTCGGACGGGTCGGGGCAGGTGTTCACGGCGCTCGGCCTCACCATCCCGAAGAACCTGGCCGACCAGCCCGCCACCGGCGGCAGGCTGGCACTCTCCACCGAGCGCATCGACGAGGTCACCGCGGACCTGCTGCTGGCGGGGTACTCCCCCGGCTACGAGGAGAAGTTCCGCCAGCTGCCCGGCTACGGCGCGCTGCCCGCGGTGCGGAACAACGCGACGGTCTTCCTGAACACGATGGAGATCACCGCGGTCAACCAGCCGACCGTGCTCTCGGTGCCGTTCATCCTGGACAAGCTGAACCCGGCCCTGGTCGCGGTTGGCAGCCGGTAGGAATCGCGCTGTGCCAGTTCTGATGTCGTCCGGTGAGACGCGGCTCGCGCTCCGGGCCGGTGCCACCTGTGTGATCACCCCGGCGGGGGCGGTGCTGCTGAACCCGCCGCAGAAGCAGAAGCTCAGCGGGTTGCCGCGGGGGCAGCTGCTCGCGCTCAAGACGCTCAATCGCGGACCGGCCACGGTCGCCGAGCTGGCGACGGCCGCGGGCGAGGACGTCACCCCGCTGCTGGACCGGCTCGCGGGGGCGGGCTGGCTGGCGGTCACGGTGCGCGCGGAGGGGCGCGACCTGTATACGGTGCTGCCGTTCGGGACCCCGCCGCAGGGCGAGCCGGTGCCGCGGCCGCCGACCGCCACCCTCTCCAAATTCGCGGTGCTGCACCGCGATGCGGACGGGTTCGTGCTCGAACACCCGCTGTCCTGGTGCGATATCCGGATCCACGATCCGCGGTTCCTCGCGCTGCTGGAGCCGTCCGGCTTGGGGCTGCCCGCGGCGGACCGCTTCCGGGCGGATCTGCACCGCGGCGGTTTCCTGGCCGATCCGGCCGCCGAGGAGCAGGCGTTCACCAGCCGCAGCTGGAGCGCGCCGGACCTGTGGTTCCACCGGCGCAGCACGCTCGGCGAACGCGTCGTGACCTGGGAGCACTTCGGGCCGACGAAGTGGGCGAAGGGGCAGTTCCCGCAGCCACCCGCGCGCAAGCCGGGCTACCCGGCCGACCCGATCCCGCTGCCGCGCCCCGACCTGGCCGCCCTGCGCGCCGCCGACCCCACGCTCACCGCCGTGCTGGAGGACCGGGTCTCCACCCGCGCCTTCGACGACGCCGCGCCGATCACGCTCGGGCAGCTCGCCGAGCTGCTCTTCCGCACCGCGCGGAGTCGGGGGGTGCGGTCCGAGGTGCCGGGAGAGGAGCTGGTCTCGAAGCCGTACCCGAGCGGGGGCAGCGTGTACGAGCTGGAGCTGTATCCGGTGGTCCGCAATGTCGCGGGGCTGGCGCCGGGCATGTACCACTACGACGCGCACGAGCACGCGCTGCGGCCGATCGCGGAGGCGGCGAGCCCGGCGGTGTCCACACTGGTCAAGTCCACTTCGGCGACGCTCGCCGATGGCGCGGAGCCGCAGGTGCTGCTGGTCCTCGGGGCCCGCACCGGGCGGGTCATGTGGACCTACGAGCAGGTCTCCTACGCGGTGATCCTCAAGCACGTCGGGGTGCTCATGCAGACCGTGTACCTGGCCGCGACGGCCATGGGGCTCGGCGCCTGCGCCCAGGGGTTCGGCGACACCGCGGCGTTCGTGCGCGCCGCGGGGGTGGACGAGCTCGAGGAGTGCAGCGTCGGCAGCATCATCGTCGGGACGCCGCTGCCCGGCGGCTAGCCCGCGGCCATGACCTCCTCGTCGCTCATGGCCGCGACCTCGAGGTAGAGCCGGGCGACCACCGGCAGCCGGTCGGGGGTGCCGCGGTCGGCCTCGCGCGCGGTGAGCCGGGCGGCGAGCTCGGCGACGGTGCGGGTGGCGAAGACGTCGGAGACCAGGGCGTGGTCGGTCTCCAGCCACTCCCGCACCCGGGCAACGAAACCGGTCGCGAGCACGGAGTCGCCGCCGAGGCCGAAGAAGTCGTCGTGCACGCCGATGGGGCCGGAGTCGAGGACGCCGCGCGCGATGTCGGCGAGCGCGGCCTCCAGGTCGTCGCGCGGCGCGACGTGCTCGGCCGGGTCCCCGGCCGATTCCAGCAGCGCGAGTACGGCGCGGCGGTCGAGTTTGCCGTTGTCGGTGAGCGGCATCCGCGCCAGGTGCTCGATCCGGGCCGGGATCATATAGGAGGGCAGCAGCTCGGCGAGGGCGGCGGTGGGGTCGCCGATATCGGCGGCTCCGGCGACGCCGGCCACCAGCTTCGGGCCGATCACGGCGGCGACCGCGTGCCGCACCCCTGGCACGGTGCGCAGCGCGCTCTCCACCTCGCCCAGCTCGACCCGGTAGCCGCGGAGCTGCACCTGGTGGTCGGCGCGGCCGAGGAATTCGATGGTGCCGTCCGGCCAGTAGCGGGCCAGGTCGCCGGTGCGGTACCAGCGCAGCCCGTCGTACTCGACGAAGCGCTCGGCGGTGCGCTCCGGGTCGTTGCGGTACCCGGCCGCCACATTCGCGCCGCCGACCCAGAATTCGCCGGGAACCCAGTCCGGGCAGTCCCGCCCGGCCTGCGAGACCACGCGGCAGCGGACATTGCGCAGCGGCACCCCGAACGGCACCGTCGCCCAGTGCGCGGGCGGCTCGCCGCGCACCTCGCAGATGGTGTTGTGGATCGAGGTCTCGGTGGCGCCGCCGAGTCCGGCGAATCGGCACCCCGGCACCTGCTTCGCGAGCCTGCGGGCCAGGTCGGCGCCGACCCAGTCGCCGCCGAGCGTCACCGCGCGCAGCGCGTCGCCGAGCCGGTCGCCGCCGATCTCCAGGATCATGTCGAGCATGCTCGGCACGCAGTTCAGGATGGTGACCCGGTGCTCGCGCAGCAGCCGCACCCAGGTGGTGGCCTCCGCGCGCTGCTCGGCGTCGACCGCGACGATCGCGCCGCCCGCCGCGAACATGCCGAAGATGTCGTAGACCGAGGCGTCGAACTCCAGCGCCGAGAGCGCGAGCACCCGGTCGGCGGGGCCGACGCCGAAGTGCTCGTTCACCGCGTCGATGGTGTTCATGGCGCCGCGGTGCGGCACCTCGACGCCCTTGGGTTTCCCGGTCGAGCCGGAGGTGAAGATGACGTAGGCGATGGCCTCGGGGGCCGGGTACACGGGGTGCGCGAGCGGCTGCGCGGTGCGGGCGTCGGCGATGGCCACGGTCGTGACATCGGAGCCGAGGTCGGCGCCGGGCACGGTGAGCGCGACGGCGACAGCGCCGGTGCGGAGGATCTCGGCGCGGCGCGCGGTGGGCTGGTCGAAGCCGATGGGCACGTACGCGGCGCCCGCCGCGAGCACGCCGAGCACGGCGAGGATCTGGTCCTGCCCCTTCGGCAGCTGCACCGCGACGGCGTCGCCGGGGCGCACCCCGGCGGCGGTCAGCGCGCCCGCGACGGCCAGCGCGGCCTGTGCGAGCGCGCCGTAGCTCCAGCCCGGCTCGCCGACTACCGCGGGTGCGGCGGGGTTCGCGGCGGCGTGTTCGAAGAAGCCCTGGTGCAGGCGGCGGCCGCTGACCCGGCCGTCGGTGGCGTTCACGGCGGCCCGCACCGCGGCCTGCGCGGCCGGGAGCGCGGGGGCGGCACCGGCCGCCCAGCCCTCGGCGTCCGCGCCGAGCCGGGCGACGGCGGCGGTGTAGTGCGCGAACATGGCGTCGACCAGCCCGGCCGGGAAGGCGGAGGCGCGCACGTCCCAGTTCAGCAGCAGTCCCCCGCGCACCTCGGTGACCTGCGCGTCCAGCAGTACCTGCGGGCCCTGCGAGATGATCCAGACCGGGTCGCCGAAGGTCTCGGTGACCCGCTCCGCGAAGAGCTCGCCGAGGTTGAGCGCGCTGGTGTAGACGATCGGGGCGAGCACCGGCTCGCCGCGCTGCCTGCCGAGGTCGCGCAGCACCTCCAGCCCGGACCAGCCGGCGTGCGCGCCGCTCTCGTGCACGGCGCGCTGCAGCGCCCGCGCCCGCTCGGTCACCGTCAGCTCCGCGGTGACGTCCACGTCGAGCATGATCGATGAGGTGAAATCGCCGATCACCCGGTCGATCTCGGGGTGCACCGGCTCGCGGTGGAAGAGCGGCACATTGAGCAGGAAGCGGCTCTGCGCGGACCAGCCGCCGATGGTGTCGGCGAAGACCGCCGCCAGCGCCATGGCCGGGGTGATACCGCGCTCGTGCGCGGCGGCCAGCAGCCGCCGCTTGGCCTCGGGGGCGAGCCAGTGGTCGTAGCGGACGGTGCGGTGCGGGGCGGTGCGTTCGCCCACCGGCACCACCGGAAGCTCGGGGGCGCCGGGGAGCTCGGGGAGCCGCCGCTGCCACCATCGGCGGTCGCGCTCCCTGGTCGCCTCGTCCACCCGGTGCTCGGTGCGGTAGCGGCGGTAGGTGTAGCCGGGGGCGGTGAGGGTGGCACCGTGGTACAGCTCGGCGAGTTCGGCGACGAGGACGCGGTAGCTCATGGCGTCGCCCGCGATCATGTCGACGTCGAGGTGCAGGCGGCAGCGGTCGCCGGGGCGCAGGGTGAGGGTGACATCGAGCACCTGGCCGTCCTCGATGGCGAGGCGCTGGTGGGTCTTGCTGTCGCGCAGCCGGTTCAGCTCGGCTTCGGCGTCCGGGTGGTCGCGGAGATCGGTGACGGTGAAGACCGGGCGGCCGGGGGTGGGGAGCGTCTGCTGGGTGCCGTCCGGGAGGACGCGGGTGCGCAGCATGGGGTGGGCGGCGACCAGGTCGGCCACCGCCCGCTCCAGCCGGGCGGGATCGATCGAGCCGCCGTCGAATTCGACGTAGAGGTGCGCGGCGACGCCGCCCAGCTCCTGCTCGTCGGCGCGGCCGATCCAGTAGGCGTGCTGCATGGTCGCGAGCGGGAAGGGCTCGTCGTCGGCGCCGGGGCCGGGCGGGGTCGGCGCCGGGGGCTCCGGTTCGTGGACGCCGAGCAGCTCCTGCCAGGCCGCCACGGTGGGGGCGGCGGCGAGCTGGGCGAAGTTGATCGCGGCGCCGCGTTTGCGCCAGCCGCCAGCCAGTTTCATGATGCGGATGGAGTCGAGGCCGAGTTCGATCAGGTCGGCGTCGCTGTCGATCGCGTCCGGTTCGATGGCGAGGGCGGCCGCGACCGCGGCGGTGATCTCGGTCCGGTCGATGGCCGCGGGGGTTCCGGTGCTGTCCATGGTGCTCACTTCCTGCCCGGTTCGATGTCGCGGATGGCGATGAAGACGCGCTGGTCGAGGGCGGCGATCGGGTGGTCTCGCTGCGGCAGGACCAGGTCGGGGGTGAGGCCGGCCGCGCGGAGTTCGGCGCGCCACTCGTCCTCGGTGAGGAAGATGCGGTCGGTGCCCGCGCGCACGTCGGCCAGGCCGGCGTGCGGCTGGCCGGGCTGCGGGGACATGAGCAGGTGCACCGAGGTGAGCTGTTCGCAGTGCGCGTGGCAGGTTTCGATCACGACCAGCGCGCCGCCGGGTCGCAGCAGGTCGTGCAGGTGCCGCAGGGTGACGCCGATGTCGTGCGCGTTGTGCAGGACGTTGGCGGCGATCACGATGTCGGCGGGGGCGAGGGTTGTCAGGTCCCGGTTCATGTCGACCAGGGCGTAGCGCATCCACGGGTAGCGGGCGAAGCGGTGCTTGGCTGCGGTCAGGAAGAAGTCGGAGACGTCGGTGAAGTGGTACTCGACCGGGAGGCCGTCCAGGGCCGCGGCGACCTCGTCGGTGGTGCCGCCGATGCCTGCGCCGAGTTCGAGGACGCGGGCCGGGGCGTGGTGGCGGGTGCTGCCGGTGACCAGGTCGGCGACCGCGCGGCCCGCGGCGAGGTTCAGGTATCGGCTGCTCAGGTTGTTGCGGTAGGCGGCTTCGGCGGTGGTCGTGTCGCCGTCCGGGAAGAGCAGCTCCTGGAGCCGCATGGTGTCCTGGACCAGCTCGGTCAGGTGGTCGTCGGAGGACTGGAAGAAGTCGGCGAGGGGGCGGGGGTAGCCGAGGTCGGCGCAGACCTGTGCCAGGTCGGGGCGTTCCGGGGGTGCGACCTCGCGGGCGTAGCGGTAGCCGGTGGACCGGTCGCCGGTGAGGCAGCCGTCGGTGGTGAGGGCTTGCAGCCATTGGCGGAGTAGCCAGCGGTGTCTCGGGGCGAAGTGGAGGCGGTCGGCGAGGTCGTCGGCGGTGCGCGGTTCGGTTGGCGACAGGTGGGGGCGGAGGGTGCTGAGCATGGCGCGGAGGCCGAAGAGGTCCATGTCGCGGCGGGCGGAGCGGAAGGTGTTCGCGTCGAAGTCGATCGGGATCACGCGCTGGGCTGCCGCTTTCGCCCGGGCGAGGCGGTCGGCGGGGGTGAGGGCCGGGGTGTCCGGGGCGGCATGAGGCGGCGCTGCCGAGGCCACCGGGGTCGGTACGTGAGGTGGTGCCGGGGTGGCCGGAGCGTGTGGTGGCACCGGCGAAACCGAGGCGCCGGACGGTCCGGCCGAGACCGAGGCGTTCGCCTCTGCCACCGGGACGGCGGCGGGTACGCCTATGAGCCGGACGACGTCGTTCAGCGATGCCCCGCCGATCAGCTCCGACACCGGTATGTCCGCGTCGAACGTGCTCGCGACCTGCCTGCGCAGGGCGAGCGCTTGCAGCGAGTCGAGGCCGATGGCGACCAGCGGGCGGGTGCCGTCGATGGAGCCGGGATCGTCGGCCCCGATGATTCCGGCCAGCAACGTGGCAACTCGCGCTGCGACATCACCCGTAGGCCCAGCGACCGGTGCGGGCTCCGCGGGCGCGGCGGCGGGTGCGCGCCGGGCGGGGGCGACCGGGGTTTTCAGGTCGGCGAGCAGCGGACCGTATCCGAAGGCGGCGAGTATGTTTCGGCCGCGCTCCCAGTCGAAGGCGGCGACCGCGGCGTCGGTGCGCAGCCCGCCCAGGCCGAGTGCGAGCGCGTCGGCCGATTCCATCGGCAGGTAGCCGACCTCGGCGAGCCGGGCCGGCTCGGCGGCACCGCTGCCGCGGAAGACCGCCCACTGACCCCACTGCACGGCCACGCAGTGCCTGCCGCGCGCGCGGTACCGCTTGGCGAGCGCGTCCACCAGGCGGTTGGCGGCCGCGTACAGCACGGTGCCGCGGCCGCCGATCGTGGCGGCGAGCGAGGAGCAGAGCACGATCTCGCACTCCGGCGCCAGCCGCTCCAGCACCGGTTCGAGCCCGAGCACCCGGCCGCGCATGGCCCGCTCGACCTGGTCGGGGGTGATGTCGGTGAGCCCGCCCGGGCCGATCGCCGCATTGTCGGCGGCGGCGTGCACCAGCAACCCGACCCTCGCGAGGCGATCGCCGAGCGCGGCCACGGCGCCGGGGTCGGCGATATCGCAGGCGATGACCTCGATCTCGGCGGGGCCGAGCGCGCGCAGCTCGCGCAGCCGCGCGGTCACCGCCGAGGTCTCGCCGGAGCGGCTGAGCAGCGTCACCCGGCGCGCGCCGGAGCGCACCGCGTGCTCGCAGAACTCCAGGCCGAGGCTGCCGGTGCCGCCGGTCACGAGGACGTCGGCGGCGCGGATCGGCCCGGCGAGCAGGGTGGCCGGGTCGGCCTCGACGAGGCGCTTGGCGTAGAGGTTGCCGTCGCGCAGTGCCAGTTCCGGCTCCGCCGCGGTGTGCAGGGCGGTGACGATGGCGGGTGCGGTGTGCTCGGCGCCGAGGTCGAGGTGGCGGAAGGCGATGCCGGGGTACTCCGCGCCCGCGGAGCGGAAGGCGGCGCTCGCGGCGGCGTGCACCGGGTGTGGTGGGGCGTCCTCGGGCAGCACCGCCTCGCCGTCGGTGGTGATCAGCCAGTACTCGGCGATCGCCGCGCCGGGTGGGGTCCACCAGCTGCGTTCGCCGAGGAAGGCGGCGAGTTCGCGGACCGCCGTCGCGGCGTCCGGTGCCGGGCGCGTGGGTAGCAGCACCACGACGGTGTCGATATCGTCCGCGGGGGTGTCCGGGGCGAGCAGCCGCCCGTCGAGCCCCTGCCTGCTCGCGTACGCGGACAACTCGGCGGCGAGTGCGGCCTGCTCGCCGGTGTGGTCGACGATGCCGAGCCGTCGCGGCGCGGTGACCGAGCGTCGGCTCAGACGGACCCAGTTGTCCACCAGCAGCTGCGGTTGCGGCCCCGCGGCCACAACGGTTCGCGCCTCGCCGTGCCCACCGGCTCGATCAGCCTGACCAAGCGCGACGGTGGGGGCGTCGGCTCGATCAGCCTGACCACGCCCGACGGTGGGGGTGTCGGTGCCATCAGCCTGACCACGCCCGACGGTGGGGGTGTCGGTGCCATCAGCCTGACCACGCCCGACGGTGGGGGCGTCGGTGCGATCAGCGCGCCCGCGCCCGATGGTGGTGTCGTGCGGCAGCCACAGTGTGAGCTCGTTCATGGCGACATTGGGGAAGTCGAGCAGCGGTGGCGCGGGCGGGGTCCGGTCGCCGGTGCGCAGGCCGTCCCAGGAGAATCCGAGGTCGGTGACGGCGAGCTCGGCCAGGTTGCGGGTGAACTCGCGCAGGTCGGTCGCGGTGCGCAGCGAGGTGCCGAAAGTCCTGGTGGAGGGGAGCTCGGCCAGGTTCTCCTCGATGGCGAGATGCAGCGTCGGATGCTCGGCGAGTTCGATGAAGGTGTCGACGCCCGCGGCGACGGCGGCGCCGATCGCGCGGTCGAAGCGGACGGGGTTGCGCAGGTTCCAGAACCAGTATTCGTCGACCGGCAGTTCGGGGGTCACGGCGGCGCCGAGCGTCGAGCCGATGCAGGGAATCTCGGATTCCAGGAATCGGGTGCTGTCGAGCCGGCTGTGCACCGCGTCGTGGATCAGGTCGCGGAACTCGTTGAGCAGCACCGTGTGCGCCGGATAGCCGACCCGGATGACCCGGGCGAAGCGCCCGCGCCCGGCGAGCGCCTCGACCACGGCCTGCACGGTGTGCCGCTCCCCCGAGACCCCGACCATGCGCGGCGCGTTCCGCACCGAGACCTGGGCCCAGCCCGGCAGCCGGGCGATGACGTCCTCGCACTCCTCGCGGTCGGCGGCGACCACCGCCATGGCATAGCGATCGGAGGCGATCTTGTCGACGGCATGCGCCCTGGTCCCGACCACGACGACGGCGTCGGCCAGGCTCATCACCCCGGACAGGTACGCGGCGGCGATCTCACCCTGGCTGTGCCCGACGGTGGCGGCGGGCCGCACGCCGAACGACCGCCACAGCGCGCCGAGCGCCACCATCTGGGTGAAGAGCGCGGGCTGCACGACGGCGGCGGACTCCTCCGCCTCGTCGCCGGTGCCGAGCAGGTAGGGCAGCGGGGACGCGCCGAACTGCTCCTCGAACAGCGCGGCGCAGCGATCGGCCTCGCTCCGGTACGCCTCGACCCCCTCGTAGAAGACCCGGCCCATCCCGTTCCGCTGGGTGCCCTGCCCGGGCAGCACGAAGGCGACGCTCCGCTCCACACCGGGCTCGGTTGCGGTGACAACAGCGCTGTGCGCGACCCCGTCCCGCACCGCGGTCAGCGCGGCCGCGAGCTCGGCCCCGTCGGTGACGGCGAGCAGCGCGCGATACCTGCGCGCGACCCGGGTGCGCAGCAACTGCTCCGCCACCCGGCCCGGCGCGACGGCCGGGTGCTCGGCGAGGTAGCCGAGCAGCGCGGCGGCCTCGGCCCGCAGCAGCGCCGGGCTGTCCGCGGAGAGCAGTACCGGGATCGACCCGTCGGGCAGGCGATGACTAGGCATCGTCGTTCTCCTCGTCGACCGGCAGCGCGAGGATCGCGTGCGCGTTGGAACCGCCCGCGCCGAAGGAGGAGACCGCGCCGTAGCGCCTGCCGTCCCTCGGCTCCCACGGCTCGACCTTCGCGGCGAGGCGCAGGCTCGACCGCTCCCAGTCGACCTTCGTGGTCGGGTTGTCGGCGAACAGGGTCGGCGGGATGCGGCCGTGCTGCCCGGCCAGCAGCAGCTTGACCAGGCCGAGCATCCCCGCCGCGGCCTGGGCGTGCCCGGCGTTCGACTTCACCGAGCCGAGCAGCGGCGCGGAGCCTGCCACGCCGTAGGTGTTCTGCAGCGCGCGCAGCTCGACCGGGTCGCCCGCCCGGGTCGCGGTGCCGTGGCCCTCGATCATGCCGATGTCGGCGGGGTCGATCCCGGCCCTGGCGATGGTGCGCCGGATCAGCCGCTCCTGGGCGTCGGTGCGCGGCACCAGGATCGGCTTGCCCGCGCCGTTGTGGTTGTGGTGCGAGGCCAGCAGGGTGCCGTGGATCCGGTGCCCGAGCTCGCGCGCCCGTGACTCGCGCTCGACGACGACCACCCCGGCCCCCTCACCCCACAGCGTGCCGCTCGCGTCGTCGGAGTACGAGCGGCAGTGCCCGTCGGCGGAGAGCGCGTTGTGCCTGGCGAACTCGTAGAACGCCAGCGGCGAGCCCATCACGCAGACGGCCCCGGCCAGCGCCCACTCGCAGTCGCCGTCGCGGACCGCGGCGGCCGCCAGGTGCAGGGCGGTGATCGAGGAGGCGCAGGCGGCGTCCACCGTCATGGACGGCCCGATCAGCCCGAGGCAGTGCGAGATCCGCGCCGCCGCGCTGAGCAGCCCGTGGCCGATGATCCGCAGCCCGCTGTACTCGTCGACCTTGGCGCCGTGCGGCCCGTACTCCATCGGCGAGCAGCCGATGAAGCAGCCCGCGTCGGCTCCTGCCAGCGCACCCGGGTTGAGCCCGGTGTTCTCCAGCGCGCGCCACGCCACCCGCAGCGCGACCCGCTGCTGTGGGTCGGTGGCGATGGCCTCGCGCTGGGCGATCCCGAAGAACGCCGGATCGAAATCCGCTGCGCCGGTGAGGAATCCACCCGCGTCCTGCACGGCGCCCCAGTCGTCCAGCTCGGAGACCGAGAGCAGCTCGTCGAGCGGCCAGCCGCGATCCCGAGGGAAGGCGCCGATCAGCTCGGTCGAGGATTCCAGCGCCGCCCAGTAGGCGCGCGGGGTGTCGATGCCGCCGGGCGCCTCGACCGCGAACCCGGCGATGACGATCGGGTCGGCGGCGGTCACCGTCGCGCCGCCGGGTCCGGGTACGCCTGCTCCGCCAGCAGCCCGGTGACCGCCTCGAGGTGTTGCTGCAGGTAGAAGTGCCCGCCCTCGAACAGGGTGACCTCGACGTCGTCGCTGTGGCTGCTCCAGCCGTGCAGGTCGGCCATCGAGACGATGGGGTCGCGGTCGCCGCCGATGGCGTGCACCCTGGTCGCCACCCGCACGCTCGCCGGGCAGCGGTAGGCCTCGGAGGCGCGGTGGTCGGCCCTGATCGCGGGCAGCGAGAAGCGCATCATCTCCCGGCTGGCGAGCACGTCGGCGTCGATGCCCTCCAGCGAGACCAGGTGGTCGAGCAGCTCCTCGTCGCCCTCGGGGGTCGGTTCGCGGAACTGCGCGCGCGAGGGCGCCACCGCGGCCGAGACGGTGAGCTGCCTGACGTCGACGCCCGCCGCGATGGCGAGCCGCGCGAATTCGAAGGCGACGAAGGCGCCCATGCTGTGCCCGAAGACGACGATCGGGGTGTCCCGGTTGTACGGCGACATCCGGAACTCGCCGTAGGCGCCGACCGCGATGTCGGGCAGCGAGCCGAGCGCGGGCTCACCCGCGCGGTCCTGGCGGCCCGGGTACTGGAAGACGATGACGTCGTAGTGCGCGGCCAGCGCGGCGGAGAGCGCCCGGTAGGCGGAGGCGCCCGCGCCCGCGTGCGGGAAGATCAGCAGCGGCAGCCGGTGCGGCGAGTCCGCCTCGTGGAACTTCCTGATCCACCCCTGATTGTGCTGCATGCTATCGGTCCACCTTCCGCGAGAGTGCCGCGACGGCGCGGCCGAGAAGTGCTGCGAGATCGTCGATCTCGGTGTCTGTGAAGAGTTCGCCGCTCCAGCGCCAGGTGAGCGTCAGCTCGGGACCGGGCCCGACCGCGGCGATCAGCCCGAGCGCGTAGCGCAGCGGCAGCTCGGGCTCCGGCGCGATCGGCAGCGCGGCGGTGAGCGCGGGGTCGGTCACCATCCCCCAGGCCCGCTCGCCGCCGCCGAGCAGGTCGGTGCGGCCCAGGTAGTTGAACTCGAGCTGCGGCCACGGTGCCTCCGCGAGCTCGGGCACCCGGGCCACCGACTGCAGCAGCCCGAAGTCGAGCCCCTGCGCGGGGACCGCCGCGAGCTGCGCGACCACCGAGTCGAGCAGTGCGCGCGCCGCATCCGGGTCGCGCTCGGCCTCCTCGACCCCGATCGCGGCGCCGGCGCCGAGCCGCACCGGATAGGGCGCGGAGAACCAGCCGACGGTGCCCGAGGTGTCGGCGCCGACCACCGCGTCGGCGCGGCCGTGGCTCTCCAGCCCGACCAGAGTGCCGCCGTCGGCGGGCTGCCCGCGCTCGCGGCGCCGGGAGACCACGGTCAGCGCCAGCGCCGTGAGCAGCAGTTCGCGCATGCCGTCGCCGCGGGCGGCGGCGCCGAGCAGCCGCGCGGTGGTGTCGGCCGGCACGGTGGTGGTGGTGAGCCGCAGCGTCGCCCAGGTGTCGCCGGGGGCGAGCGGGCGGCGCCCGAGCGCGGGGTCGGGGCCGTGCAGCTGCCCGGCCCAGTATTCGCGCTGGGCCAGCACCTCGGCGGTCTCCGCGCGCTGCCACAGCAGCCGCGACCAGTGCCGGTAGCCGGTCGCCTCGGCGACGGCCTTGGGGACCGCGCCCGCCTCCAGCTGCTCCCACGCCGCGGCCAGGTCGGCGAGCACGATGCCCCAGGACACCACGTCGATGGCGAGGTGGTGCACGGTGAGCAGCAGCAGGTCGCCGCCGGGTGCGCCGCGCAGCCGGACCGCGCGCACCAGCGCGCCCGCCGCCGGGTCGAGCGCCGCCAGCGCGGCGTCGCTCTGCGCGGCCAGCGTGGCGGGGGCGTCGCCGGTCGCGTCGGCCTCGGTGAGGATGTCGGCCGCGGCGACGGTGCCGGGCTCGCGGGTGACCAGGAGCGGGCCGTCGGGGGTGTGGTCGAGGAAGCCGCGGAGGGTGTCGTGGCCGTCGAGCACCGCCTGCAGCACCGCCGCCAGATCCGCGCTGGTCAGCCCGGCGGGGAGCCGGGTGAGCAGGCTCTGGGCGAGTCTGCGCGAGGCGGGGAGGGTGTGCAGCCACTGGACGATCGGCAGCGGCGGCACCGGGCCGTAGCCGGGTTCCTCGGGGACGGGCGTCGGTAGCGCCGCTGCCCGGTCGAGCGCGGCGGCCAGGTCCCGGATCGATGGCGCGGCCAGGACCGTGCGCACGTCGAGCGCGAGGCCGTGTCTGCGTGCCCGGTTCACCAGGGAGATGGCGACGATGCTGTCCATGCCGAAGGCGAAGAAGTCCTCCTCGACACCGGGGGTGCGGCCGTCGAAGACCTCGGTGAGCACGGTGGCGAGGGTTCGTTCGGTCTCGGTCTCCGGGGTTGCCGCGCCGTCACCGGCGAGCGCGGTTTCGGCGCGCAGGGCCAGGGCGCGGACGTCGAGCTTGCCGTTGCTCGTCACCGGCAGTTCGGGCAGCGGGAGCAGCCGGGCCGGGATCATGTAGGCGGGGAGCCGCTCCGCAAGCTCGGCGCGGAGCGCGACGGTGTCCGGCTCGGTGTCGGACACCACGAACCCGACCAGGGTGACGGCGTCGCCGCGCCGCACGACGGTCGCCGCCGCCGCGGTGATGCCGGGCGCGGTGCGCAGTGCGGTCTCCACCTCGCCGATCTCGATGCGGTAGCCGCGGATCTTCACCTGGTCGTCGGCCCGGCCCAGGTAGCCGATGGCCCCGCCGGGCAGCCCGCGCACCAGGTCGCCGGTGCGGTACATCCGCGCGCCGGTGCCGGTGGGGTCGGCGACGAACCGCTCCGCGGTGGTCCCCGGCCGTCCGGCGTAGCCGCGGGCCAGCTGTGCGCCCGCCAGGTACAGCTCTCCCACCGCGCCGGTCGCTGCCGGGCGGAGCCGGGAATCCAGCACGTGCGCGGTCGTTCCGGCGGTGGGCGCGCCGATGGTCGGCGTCGGGCAGGCGGCGGTGACGTCGGCGACCACCGCCTCCACCGTGGTCTCGGTCGGGCCGTAGCAGTTGTGCACCGCGACCCCGGGGAGCGCGCGTAGCCGGGCCCACAGCTCGGTGTCGATGGCCTCGCCGCCGAGCGCGAGCACCGCGGGTGGCTGCTCCAGCAATCCGGCGGCGGCCAGCTGCCGGAACATGGAGGGCGTGGTGTCGAGCATGTCGATGCCGTGCTCGCGGAGTTCGGCGACCAGGCGGGTGGCGTCGCGCATGGTGGGCTCGTCGACGAGGTGCACGGTGTGCCCGTCGAGCAGGCCGGCCAGTGGCTGCCAGGAGGCGTCGAAGCTCAGGGACCAGGCGTGGGCGATCCGCAGTGTGCGGCCGAGGCGTGCGGTGGCCGGGCGGTAGACCCGGGCGCGGTGGTCGGTGAAGTACGAGACCACCGCCGCGTGCGTGCCCGCCACGCCCTTCGGCTCGCCGGTCGAGCCGGAGGTGAAGATGAGGTAGGCGAGGTTCGCGGGGTGTGGCGCCGCGGCCACCGGGTCTGCCGTTGCGCGGCCGGGCAGGTCGAAGTGGTCGAGGTCGAGCAGCGAGGCCGGGTCGAGATTCCCGCCGAGACCGTCCAGGTCGAGCGGCGGAGCCGGATGGTGGTCACTGCCGGGGCCACCCGGGTCGAGCGGCGGAGCCGGATCGCGGTCACTGCCGGGGCCACCCGGGTCGAGCGGCGGGGCCGGATGGTGGTCACTGCCGGGGCCACCCGGGTCGAGCGGTAGCGCCTGGGCGATGGCACCTCCCGCAATCACGATCAGCTCCGGGTTCGATTGCCGCAGGATGGATGCCACTCGGGTGGTGGGCAGGGCGACGTCGACCGGCACGTAGGCGGCGCCCGCCGCGAGCACCGCGAGCAGCGCCACGATCGCGCGCTCGGAGCGCGGCAGGTAGAGCGCGACGACGTCGTCCGGGCCGATGCCGCGCGCCACCAGCTCGGTGGCGAGGCCCCTGGCCCGCGCGGTCAGCTCGCGATAGGTGAGCGTGCCGTCGGCGCTGCTCAGCGCGATCGCCTCCGGGGTGGCGGCGGCCTGCCGCTCGATCAGCGCGAAGAGCGTGGCCGCCGGCTCCAGCTCCGGCAGCGCGGGAGTCGCCAGGGCGCGGGCAGTGTGCGCGGCGGCGGTGTCCAGGTCGTCGCAGCGCAGCTCGGCCGCGTCCGGCAGCCGGCGCAGCACGGCGAGCAGCGCGGCGCCGATGTCCGCTGGCGGGAAGGGGATCGCCGCCGCGTCCGCCTCCACAACGACCGCGAGTTCGTCGCCCTCCAAGTAGGCGACGACGGTGAGCGGATAGTGCGTGAGGTTCTTGGCCATCTGCGGCCGGAACCCGACCCCGCCCGCCGCTCCCCCGCCGAGCACCTCGGTCATCGGCGCGTTCTGGAACACGAAGAGGGTGTCGAAGAGCGCGCTGTGCCCGGCCGCGCGCTGCACCGCCGACAGGCTCAGGAATCCGGCGTCGCGCATGGCCGCCGATTCCCGCTGCAGGCGCAGGCACTCCGCCCCGGCCGCGGCCGCCGGGTCGAGTTCGAAGACCACCGGGATGGTGTTCAGGAACAGCCCGACCATGCGCTCGACCCCGGCGATGCTCTCCGGCCGCCCGGTCACGATGGTGCCGTAGACGACGTCGCGCCGGTCGGTCAGCCGGGACAGCAGCAACGTCCAGGCGAACTGCACCGCCGAGTTCACGGTCAGCCCCTGCGCGCGGGACCACCCGCGCAGCCGCTCGGTGTCGCCCGCCCCGAGCCCGAAGCGGGTGACCTCGGCGATGCCGCCGGTGACGGTGCCGTCGGCGACCATCAGCGGCCCGGTCAACAGTTCCAGCTTGGCGCGCCACCAGCGCTGCGCCTCGGACATGTCCCTGGCGGCCAGCCAGCCGATGTAGTCGCGGTAGGGCCGGGCGGCGGGCAGCGCCTCCGCGGCGCCCCCGGCCGCGTACAGCGCGCGCAGCTCGCCGAAGAGCACGCCGAGCGACCAGCCGTCCAGCAGGATGTGGTGCACCGCGAGGATCAGCCGCGCGCGGGGCCTGCCGTCCGGGCCGGGCGGCAGCGTCACCAGGGTGGCGCGCAGCGACGGCCCGCTGCCGAGGTCGAACGGGCGCGCGACCTCCTCGGCCTCGATTCCGGCCAGCTCCTCCGCACGGGCGGCGCGCTCGGTCCACGGCAGCGCCACCGCGCGCGGGACGATCTGCACCGGCCGGGGCAGGTCGCGGTCCCAGAACACCGCGCGCAGGTTGGGGTGCCGCCGCAGCAGCGCCGTCAGGCAGCGCCGCAGCAGCGCCGCGTCCAGCGGGCCGTCGAGGTCGACGACGAACGGGATCGTGTAGACGTCGGGGCCGTCGCCCGCCAGCCGGGCCAGCGAGAAGAGCCCCTCCTGCAGCGGGCTCAGCGCCAGCACGTCCTCGATCTCGGCCGGGGCCTCGGTCATCCGGTTCTCCTCCTCCACGCGCGAATCAGCGCTGCGACCAGGAACTCTGCAGCGCGGCGAGTGCCTCGGCGTCCAGCCCGGAGACCGACATCGGGGCGTGCTGCCGCTCGTCGGCCGCGTCCGGCTGCCGCTCGGGCGGGTCGGCGAGCGCCGCGTCCACCGCACTGCCGAGTTCGGCGATGGAGAAGTGCTCGAAGACCATCTGCGGGCTCAGCCGCAGCCCGTCCTCGGCGGCGCGGGCGGCCCACTTGACGGCGATCACGCTGTCTCCGCCCAGCCCGAAGAACCCGTGCTCGCGGCCGATCTTCGGCACCCCGAGCAGCTCCTCCAGCAACGCGGCGAGCGCCCGCTCGGTCTCGGTCTCGGGTTCGACGTAGACCGTGGCGACGGCGGCCTGGCCGCGCCGCACCACCGAGCGGGTGGTGTCCCAGCCCTGCGGGCGGATGCCGAGTTCGGCCAGCGGGCGGTCCGGCTCCTCCGCGAAGGCGCGCAGCACGCCGGTCAGCACGTCGGCGAAGATCTCGCCGGTGGCGGGGTCGTAGAGGTCGGGGTTGACCACCACCCGCGCCACCAGTTCGCCGGTGGTGTCCACCGAGTAGTCCAGGTGGAAGTCCATGAAGGAGACGTCGTAGTAGCCGGCGATGCCCGCCATCGTGGTCGCCCCGTCGGCGCTGAACGGCACCGGCACCGGGCGGTGCCGGAAGTGCATCATCACCTGGAACAGCGGGTTCCTGGAGAGCGAGCGCGGCGGGTTGATCGACTCGACCAGCCGCTCGAACGGCACCCCCTGGTGGGTGATGGCGTCCAGCGCGGCGGCGCGCGTCCGCTGCAGCAGGGTGCGCGCGGTCGGCCCGCCGGAGACGTTGTGCCGCATCACGACCACGTTCGCGAAGAGCCCGACGAGCTCGTCGGTGGTCTGCCCGATCCGGTTGGCGACCGCGGCGCCGATCGCCACGTCCTCGATATCGCTGAGCACGTTCACCACCGCGGCGCTGACCGCCTGGCACAGCATGAACTCGGTGGCGCCGACGGCATCGGCGGTGACGCGCAGCGCATCCCAGGTCGCGGCGGGCAGCACCCTGGTGGCGCTGGTGCCGTTGCGGCCGAGCACGGCGGGGCGCGGGTGGTCGTGCGCGACCGCGATCTCGTCCGGCAGCCCGGCCAGGGTGGCGCGCCAGTAGTCCAGCTCGGCCTGGCCGTACGGGCTGACCGCGCGGTCGGCGCCGCGGTCGAAGATCTCGCGCTGCCAGATCGCGAAATCGGCGAACTGCAGCGGCAGTTCGGCCCAGCCGGGCGCGGCGCCGGTGACCCTGGCGCGGTAGGCGGTGGTCAGGTCGGCCAGGAAGATCTGGCACGAGCGCATGTCGGCGATGATGTGGTGCATGAGGATCGAGAGCACCGCGCGGTCCGGGCCGAGCCGCAGGATGCGGAACCGGGCCATGGGTTCGGCCGCGAGGTCGAAGACGTAGTCCCAGTCCGCGGCCAGCTCGGCGTCGACCTGCGCCTCGGCGATCTCCACGACCGGCACCGGGACCGGCGCGGCCGGCGCGACCAGCTGGTAGGGCGTGCCGTCGTGCTCGGGGAAGGTGGTGCGCAGCGATTCGTGCCGCGCCACCACGTCGTCGATGGCGGTGCGCAGCGCGGCGATGTCGAGTTCGCCGTCGAAGCGCACCGGGTAGCTGACGTTCTCGCCGTCGATCGCCCCCTCCAGCCGCCGCTGCAGCCAGTACACCCGCTGCGAGTAGGAGAGCGGGACGTGCGCGGGGCGCTCGCGGCGCACCAGCGCGGGCTTGCCGGGCGCGGCGTGCGGCAGCGGGACGGGCTCCAGCTCGTCGGCGTCGTCGAGCAGGTCGATCTCGTCCAGGTCGATGTCGAACTCGGCGCGGAAGGTCTCGACCAGGTGCCCGGCCAGCGCGGTCACCGTCGGCTTGTCGAACGGCACCCGCATGTCGATCTCGATCCCGAACTCCGCGCGGATCATCGTGATCAGCCGCGCGGCGAGCAGCGAGTGCCCGCCGAGCTCGAAGAAGGAGTCGTCGGCGCCGATCCGGTCCCGGTCGAAGAGCGTGCCGAACAGCTCGGCCACCCGGGTCTCGGTCGGCGTCGCGGGCTCGCGGTAGGTCCCGGCCTCGGCGAAGACCGGGGCGGGGAGGGCGCGGCGGTCCAGCTTGCCGTGCGCGGTCAGCGGGACCGCGTCGAGCACGGTGAAGGCCGCGGGCACCATGTACTCCGGCAGCACCGCGGCCACCCGCTCGCGCAGCGCGCCCGGCTCCGGTTCGGCGCCATCGGCGGGCACCACGTAGGCGGCCAGCGCTGGGCCGAGGGTGGCGTGCTCCACCACGACGACGACGCAGTGCGCCACCTCCGGCGCCGCGGCCACCGCGGCCTCGACCTCGCCGAGCTCGATCCGGTGCCCGCGCACCTTGACCTGCTCGTCGGCGCGGCCGAGGAATTCGATCAGCCCGGCCTCGTTCCTGCGGGCCAGGTCGCCGGTGCGGTAGAGCCGCCCGCCCGCGGTGAACGGGTCGGCGACGAATCGCTCGGCGGTGAGGCCGTGCCGGTTCAGGTAGCCGCGGGCCAGCTGGTTGCCGCCCAGGTAGATCTCGCCCGTCGCACCCTCCGGCACCGGCTGCAGCGCCGCGTCGAGCAGGTGGAGGTGCACGTTGCGGTTGGGGCGCCCGATCGGTACCACGCCGGTGCCCTGTACCCCGGTGACCACGGTGTGTGCCGAGCAGACCACGGCCTCGGTCGGCCCGTAGTGGTTGCGCAGCTCGGCGTCGAACCGGGCGGCGAAGCGGTCGGCGACCTCGCCGGGCAGCGCCTCGCCGCCGACCGGCACGTGCCGCAGCGTGCTCCAGTCGCCCGCCACGGGCAGGACGAGGAAGGTCGCGAGCATGGACGGCACCATGTGCAGCACGGTGACGCCGTGCCGCCGCACCAGCTCCGCGACGTACGGGACGTCCCGGTACGCGTGCGGCTTCGGGACGACCACGCAGGCGCCCGCGGTGAGCGTCACGAAGATGTCCAGCAGCGAGGCGTCGAAGCTGACCGAGGTGGACTGCAGCACCCGGTCGTCGGGGGTCAGGCTCCACTCGGCGGTGAACCCGGAGAGGTGCTCGGCGATCGCGGCGTGCGGGACCGGGACGCCCTTCGGCTGCCCGGTCGAGCCCGACGTGTAGATGACGTAGGCGGTGTTCCACGGGTGCAGCGCCGCCCGCCGATCGGCGTCGGTGGGGTCATGCGCGGGCAGCCCGGCGGCCTCCCGCTCGGCCGCCGCCAACGCCTCCGGGTCGATGACCAGCGCGGGGGCGGCGTCGGCGAGCAGGTAGGCGGTGCGCTCGGCCGGGTAGGCGGGGTCGATCGGCAGGTAGGCGGCGCCCGCCTTCTGCACCGCGAGCGCGGCGACCACGAACTCCACCGAGGTGGCCATGCGCAGCGCGACCAGCCGCTCCGGGCCTGCTCCCGCGCGGATCAGCCACTGTGCCAGCCGATTCGCGCGCTCGTTCAGCGCCAGGTAGGTGAGTTCGACCTCGTCGGAGCGGACCGCGGTGCGCTCCGGACCCGCGGCGACCTGCCGCTGCACCATGTCGATCATGGTGTCCGGCCGCTCGGCGACGAGCGTGCCGCGGGAGTCGGCGAGCGCCAGCTCGCGCTCCGCCGGGCCGAGCAGGTCCAGCGTGCGCAGCGGCGCGGCCGGGTCGCGCAGCGCGCTCTCCAGCAGCCGGACGTAGTGCCCGAGTAGCCGCTCGACCAGCGGCCGGGCCAGCGCGCCCGGCCGGAAGGTGGCCTCGATCCTGGCCCCGGCGCGGTCGTGAACGACCATGAGCCCGAGCGGTTCCTGCGCCGCGACCGGTGGGATCGCCAGCTCGGTGCTGCGCACTCCGGGCAGTTCGAGGCCGTCGGCGGCGCTGCGCACGCTGAAGCTCACCCGCACCAACTGGTGCAGCGCGTCCCCGCCGCCGGTCCGCTGCGGGGCGACCGCGGCGATCACCCGGTCGACGCCGACGCCCTGGTTGGCGAAGGCGCCGGAGACGGTGGCGCGGGTGCGGTCGAGCAGCGCGGCGAACGGCTCGGCGGCGTCCGGCCGCGCGCGCACCAGCAGCGCGTTGCCGAAGTAGCCGATCAGTGGCTCCGCGCGGGGGTCGCGGCGCTCGGTGACCGGCACGGTGACCAGGAAGTCGGCGGCGGCGGTGTAGCGCTGCAGCACCGCCTGGAAACCCGCGAGCAGCACCATGAACGGCGTCGCCGACCGCTCCCTGGCGGCTGCGGCGACCCGCTCGACGAGCTCGGCGGGAAGTTCCCGCACCACCCGGTCCGCGCCGCCGCCGGTCCCGCCGCCGGGCAGCTCCAGCGGCTCGGGCAGCGGGGTCAGGGCGGTGCGCCAGTACTCCAGCCCGGCCTCGTCGTCGGTGTGGTCGCGCAGTTCGACGTCGACGTACTGCACCGGCAGCGCGGGCAGCTCGGCGCCGCGGTAGGCGGCGGCGAGCTCGGTGAAGAACACCGGCCAGGAATCGTCGTCCCAGGCGATGTGGTGCACCACGAGCACGAGCGCCCAGGCATGGTCACCGAGCGCGATGAGGGTCGCGCGCAGCGGCGGGTCCGCCGCGAGGTCGAACGGCCGGGCGAGCTGCTCCCCCGCGATGGAAAGGGTGCGGTCGACCCGCTCCGGCTCGGGAAGATGATCGAGATCGTGCCGTTGCCAGTCGATTCCGAGATCGAGGTGCGAGACCTGGTACGGCTCGCCCTCGTCGCCGACGTGATACGTGGTGCGCAGCACCTCGTGCCTGGCCACCACGGACGCGACGGCGGCGCGCAGCCGCTCCGGATCGAGTTCGCCCGCCAGCCGGTAGACCACTCCGACGTTCAGCGCGGCATCGGCCGGATCTAGCCGCTGCACGAACCACAGCCGCCGCTGCGCCGCGGAGAGCGCGACCGGCTCCCCCGGAACACGTTCCGGGACAGCGGCTTCCCGCGACGACGCCTCGACGCCGTGCTCCCGCAGTCGGCGCTGGAGCAACTGCTTGCGGCGCTCGAGAATGTCGTCTGCCATCTTCATCCTTCGACTGTCTCGGTTCGAACGGGCAGGGGAATACCGGCGAGTTCCGATGGGAGCGGGCGGGGCCCGTCGCCTCCGCTCCGGCGCGACGATCAGGCCGCCGCCGAGCGGCCCGCGCACGTAATGGCCGGGCCTGCCGCACATTTCTCGATCTCGGGCTCGAACGACAGCTCACGCATGACCCGACCCCCTCCTAGCGAATGCAAGGTTAGCCTAGCCTATTTCATGCGGGTCTGGGGAAGCGAGAAAAGTCCGAACGTGGGATGAATCGACCACGGACACAGCAGCTTACGGGCCGCGGGAGAACCACGAAGCCAAGCCTTACTTTACAGGAGGGCAGGGCCGGCGTCCGAGGGTTGCCCGTTCCACCCCTTGGGTGGGTTCTCCACCTGGCCGCGCGGCGGAATCATTGACAGCACACCGCCGGAACCACCCGAACCGAGGACCAGACCATGAGCACCACCCGCACCCACCTCCGCACCCTCACCGTCGCCGCCGCCATCGCCTTCGCCGCGCTCGGCGGCACCGTCGCCACCGCGGCGGCCGACACCGGGGGCGCCGAGGTGGCGTTCCTGGAGGAGATCGGCATCAACAACGCCACGCTGCCGGGGAAGTCGGCGGACGAGATGGTGGTGGCGGGGTACCAGACCTGCGGCCACCTGCGGGCGGGCGGATCGATCCTGGACGAGATCTCCGCGGTCGAGCAGACCTACCACTTCGGCCAGGGCACGCTCTTCGTCAGCGCCGCGTCGACGAACCTCTGCCCGGACTTCGCAGGCTGAATCACCGGTGCTGCAGGTGGCTCAGCCCCATGAGCAGCATCGCGGCGGTCATCGAGAGGTGCGCGACGGTGCCGGTGATCGACCGGGCCGGTTCGCGCACCCCGCGCCCGGCCCGCCACACGTGCAGCCGCACCCAGCCCCACGCGACCAGCGCGAGGACCGGGAGCGAGAGCCAGCCCGGCCCCGCTCCCCCGCCGTGCCGGTGCGCCGCGCCCGGCGTGGCCACCGCGCCGTCCGCACCGGGAACGGCGAGCAGCAACACCGCCATGACCAGCACATCCGCGATCACCGGCAGCCGGAGGGCGAGCGGAACCGGGGTGTCGGCCAGCCACAGCCCGACCCCGCCGAGCAGCAGCGCGAACGGCAGCGGCCCCAGCGGGTCGTAGGCGGGGACCAGCATGGCCGCCATCGCCAGGCAGAGCACCCCGTGCGCGACCCGACCGCGGCCCGCGCAGGGGTGCGGGCAGGCGAGGGCCAGCGCCGAGACCGCGACCAGGGCCGCCGTCACCGGCACGATCCACTGCTGCGGTTCCCCCATCGGCCCCCCGCACGTCCGGTAGCGCCGCGGCCGCGGCGATAGCGCCGTCGTCAACGGTAACCGGGCGCGGACGGGGTGCGCACCGATTCGAATCAATCGGAAAGCGTTGAGCTTTCGCTAGACACCCGGCGCGACCGCGGTCTCCTTCGGTACCCCGGTGCGGTGCCTTGGCAGGAACATGGCGGGCACGATGATCACCGCGGTCAGCGCGAAGGCGACCCAGAAGGCGAAGCCGAAGGCGTTCGCCAGCAGCGGCCCGACGATCGGCAGCGCCTCCGGCGGCACCGTGCTGATCTGGTCGGCGCCGCCGCCCGCCGCGCTGATGCCCTTGGCGTCGAGCTGCTCGGTGAGGCGCTGGGTCAGCGCGGTCACCAGCAGGGCGCTGCCGAGCGATGCGCCGACCTGCTGGATGGCCGACAGCGTCGGCGCGGCCCTGGAGACGATGTCGCGGTCGAGGCTGGAGTAGGCGGCGGCCATGGTCGGCATCATGACCGAGCCGAGCCCCATGCCGCGCACGAACAGCGCGACGCTCAGCCAGACGTACGAGGTGTCGGTGCCGACCTGGGTGAACGGGAAGGTGCCGATGAGGGCGAGCAGCACGCCGACCGGCACCACGTAGCCCGCGCCGATCCGGTCGACCAGCCTGCCGCCGACCACCATGGCCACGATCGCGCCCAGCCCCTGCGGGGCGAGCAGCAGCCCGGCGCCGAGCGCGCCCTGGCCGCGCACGGTCTGGTAGTAGAGCGGGAGCAGCAGCATGCCGCCGAAGAGCGCGATGGCCACCAGGAACACCGCGAAGGTCGCGCCGGCGAAGAGCCGGTTGCCGAGCAGCCGGACGTCGATGATCGAGGCGGAGCCGCGGTTCAGGCTGTGCCAGGTGTAAAGGGCGAGGCCGGCGGCGCCGGCGAGCAGCCAGCCGAGCACGCCCCACTCGCCGAACCCGCCGTGCGAGGCCGCCTCGGAGAGGCCGTAGAGCAGGCAGACCAGGCTGCCGGAGAGCAGGACCAGCCCGCGCAGATCCAGCTTGCCCGGATCGGGCAGCGCATCGCCCGCGGGCAGCTTCCACACCGCGAGCGCGATGGCGACGGCGCCGACCGGCACGTTCACCAGGAAGATCCAGTGCCAGCCCGCGTACTCCACGAGCAGCCCGCCGAGCACCGGGCCGAGCACCGGGCCGAGCAGCATGGGGACGCCGATGATGCTCATCGCCCGGCCGAGCCGGTTCGGCCCGGCCGCCCTGGCGATGATGGCCTGCCCGGCGGGGAGCAGCATGCCGCCGCCGAGCCCCTGCAGTATTCGGAAGAAGACCAGGCTCTCGACCGACCAGGCGGTCGCGCAGAGCGCGGAGCCGAGCACGAACAGCGTCACGGCGGTGAGCCAGGTCGGCTTGGGGCCGAAGCGGTCCATGGCCCAGCCGGTCAGCGGGATGACCAGGGCGACGGCGAGCAGGTAGCCGGTGACCACCCACTGGGTGGTGGAGAGTGGCGCGCCGAGTTCGGTGCTCAGCGAATCCAGTGCCACGTTCACGATCGTGGTGTCGAGCACCACCATGATCATCCCGGCCACGATCACCAGGCCGGTGACGATCACGCCGCGATCCAGTTTGTCGGGGGGTGCGGCGGCGGCGGTGTCCATGCCTGCTCCAATCGGGCTTCGGGAGTTCCGAGTATGCCGGGCGGTCCGTCCGGCGGCGTACGCAGCCCGGTCGGTGTCCGAAATGCCGTTTGCCTGGTCAGCGGGGCTTCTGCGGCCGGACCGGACCGGCGATGAAAAAATTTCCCGGAAGTGTTTGCGGTCAACTACTCCGGGTACCAGCTAGGACGTGCGTTCGCCCTGCTCGGCCGGAAGAGGTACCCGATGAACTCGACGACGATGACCGCCTACCGCGATGTCGCCCGCCGTACCAGCAAAGGCGGCTATGAGAACCTCGAGCCCCGTTTCACCGAACTCGCCACGCTGGACCAGGCCGATCCGGCCCGCGCCCGGCTGCGCGAGGACATCATCACCGCGGCGCTGCCGCTGGCCGAGCACATCGCGATGAAGTTCGCCGGCCGCGGGGAGAACGCGGACGACCTGGTGCAGGTCGCCATGGTCGGGCTGGTCCAGGCCGTCGACCGCTTCGACGTCACGGTGGGCGCCTCGTTCGTCGGGTTCGCGGTGCCGACCATCATGGGTGAGGTGCGCAGACACTTCCGCGACCGCACCTGGGCGGTCCGGGTGCCGCGCGCGACCAAGGAGCTGCAGCAGCGGCTCGCCCCCGCGATCGAGGTGCTCTCACACAAGCTGCACCGGATGCCGACCGCGCGTGAGATCGCCGCGCACCTCGACGTCGATCTGGTCGAGGTCACCCAGGCGCTGATCGCCCGCAACGGCTACGCCGCCGAGCCCATCGAGCAGCCGCGCGGTGGCGACGAGGACTCCGGCACCACCTCGGCGCTCGACTCCTTCGCCGCCCCCGACCCCGGCTACAACCTGCTGGAGGACGCGATCACCGTCGGCCCGCTGCTCGCGGCGCTGCCCGAGCGCGACCGGCAGGTGCTGATGTGGCGCTTCGGCGACAACCTCACCCAGTCGGAGATCGCCAAGCGGCTCGGCATCTCGCAGATGCAGGTGTCCCGGATTCTCACCCGGGTGCTGACCACGCTGCGCGAGCAGGCGCTGTCCGAGCCCGCCGTGGCCTGACGAACGACAGCGGGGAGCCCGGGGCGAAAGCCCCGGGCTCCCCGTCGTTTCCGGTGGTCAGAGTTTGCCGCCGCCGCCGATCACCCAGGGGTTGAACGTGCACACCAGGTCCGGGTGTGCCTGCGGATCGAGCGCGTTCAGCGTGATCGACAGGGCCCGCGGGGAGTACATCACCGTCAGGTGATCGGAGACGTCCTGCTCGCAGCCGTCCTGCAGCGTGATGTTGCGGACGGAGGCACCCGGGCCCGCCTTCAGGAACGTCAGGTCGTACGGGTTGGTGATCTCGTCGTAGCGGGTCCCGACCACCGTGTAGTCCACGCCGGCGACAGTGTCACCGTTGGCGTTCAACGTATTCACGAAATCCGAGCCGATCGTCTGCTGGATCCCGGCGTGGCCGACGAAGATCTCGATGAAGCCGAGGATGTCGATCCCGAGGTTGTTGATCGCCCGCCCGAGCGCGCCGATTCCGATCAGGCTGGTCCCGTGGTGGGTCGCCCCGAAGGTGACCAGCTTGTCGACCTTCGCCGCGCCGCCGTCGAACTTGGTGTACCAGTTCGCCATCGACCCGCCCTGGGAGTGGGCGACCAGGTCGACCTCGTTCGATCCGGTCGCGGCCAGCACCCGATCCACGAACGTCGCCAGCTGCTTGGCCGAATCCTGGATGTACCCGGTGCCCATCACACCCGGGAGCACCGCGCCGAGGCCGCCGCCCTCGAGCAGGTTCGACCGCCCGTAGTTGAAGGTGAAGGTGCAGAACCCCGCGTCGGTGATCGGCTTCGACATGTAGGCGAACCCGTTGTAGGCGTTCATCCACGTCCCGTGCACCAGCACCACCGGCTTGGGGTGCGCCGCCGTCGGCTTGCAGTTCCAGTCGTTCGTCCCGGGCGGGGCCACATCGGGGTTGCCGAGCCCGTACGCGAACGCCGCCACCCACGCCGACTGCTCCGGACCGAAACCCACCGTGTCACTGGCGTATCCGCCCGAGGAACCGGAGCTCGAGCCGGACCCGCCGTAGCAGTCACCCGAGCCGTTCCCCGACCCCGCGCCGCTACCCGAGTCGCACGCCGACCCCGACGCGCTCCCCGAATCCGCCACCGGTGCACCCGTGCGCCCCGCCGCGATGTAATCGGCGAGCACCTGCTCGTCCGCCGACGCCACCGGCTGCGCCTGCGCCACCCCGGTGAACCCGACCGCGAGCACCGAGACCACCATCATCACCGCCGAGCCAACTACCCGACCACACCTACGATGATTCATTCCGAGCCTTTCTGCGAGAACGGCATCGTTCTCCGGATGACGTCGCCGACCGCGACTGCGGGCTGACGCTACGGTGGAAACGGAGCCGAATACCCGGGTCAGCGGCGGTTACTGGAATGCTCACGAAGTTCGTTCGGAAAGCGCGGTGGCCCGCCACAGCTGCCCCGAATCCCCTCCGGGAGCGGACTTTTCGGACACCGGAAAATGAGCACTCTCGGCGGAATGCGGCGCCGACCCTCTCGCCCCCTCCCGCCTGACGCCGTGTTCACCCAGCTCACAGCCATCGGCCGGAGCGGAGGAGAACGGAGTGGAAAGCGAGCGACAGCGCCTATTACCGTTCGATAACGCCGTATTCGTCGAGGAGAAACGGCGACGCGGCGGTTTCGACGCGAGGAGGTCAGCCGTGATGGCCGAGAGCACCGTCCGGCCCGAATCCGGACCCGGAAATTCCCCGATATCACCGGCCCGACAGGAGATCCACCGAATATCGCGCGACCTGACCGCGCAGCTGGCGCGCTCCGGCATCGCCTGCGCGGGCGCGCCGAACGCGCCGGCGGGCGCCGACCTCACCGCGGTCGTGCGCGCCTGCCTCGGCTGGCTCGTGCAGCGGCTGGAGCAGGGGCGGGCGCCGGAGGGGCGGATCGAGCGGCTGGAGCCCGCCGCGGCCGAGTGGGCCCGGGACGGCGTTCCCATCGACACCGTGCTGCGCGGCGTGCACCGCGGCGTCCGGGCGGGGCTGGACGCGCTCTTCCCCGGCCCGGCGGCGGGGTTCGACATCAGCGTCGGCATCACGGCGGTGGTGGAGTTGCTCGATCTGATCAGCTGCACCGTCAGCAAGACCTACATCCGGGAGCTGCGCGGGGCCGCCGACGGGCACCAGACCGCCGTGCACACGCTGACCTCGGCGCTGCTCGGCGGGCACGGGGGCTCGGCCATGGCGCGGGAATCCGGGATTCCGCTGGCTCCGGGGTATTTCGTGCTCGCGCTCGCCGTCGCGGCGCACCCGGACGAGCACCGGCCAGGGCTGGACCGGGCCGTCGTGGCCAGGCGCAAACTGCGCAGGCTGCAGTCCGCGCTGGCCGGGCGGTTCGGCGAGCACGCGCTCTCGCTGCTCTCGGTGGACGGCGGGACGATCCTCGTGCCCGAGGACCACTGCTCCGAGGCCGAGATCGACGGGCTGGTGCGGGAGCTGGCCGCGGCCGCGCGGGTTCCGCTGACCGCCACCGTGTTCAGCGCGACGCCGGAGACCGTCGCCACCGCCGCCAGGCAGGCGCACGAGCTGCTGGACACCGTCGAGCAGCTCGGGCTGGAACCGGGCGTGCACCGCTTCGACGAGCTCGCGCTGGAGTACCAGCTCACCCGGCCAGGCATCGGGCGCGACCTGCTGCGCACCCACCTCGCCCCGCTGGCCGAGCACCCCGAGCTGCTGCACACCCTGCGCGTCTACATCGAGGCGAACCGGCACCGCCGGCTCGCGGCGCAGCGGCTGCACGTGCACCCCAACACCCTCGACTACCGGCTGCGCCGGGTCGGCGAGCTCACCGGGCTGAACACCACCGAGCCGAGGGACTGGTGGTACCTGCACGCCGCGATGATCGCGACCGCGCGCCCGGATTCCTGAGGTTCGGCGCGCCGCGTACACCGCGGCCGATCCGTCGGCGTGTCGTTGCCGAAACATTGCTGTCGCTTCGGGCGATGTACCGGGAACAACGGGTTTGCGAGGCGTTCGGACTGGGCAGACGCGGGCAGGAGGTGACCGGACGATGTGGGCGCGCGAACGGGGTTACGACCCGAAACGGCACCTGTGGATGCTCGGACTGATCGCCCCCGCCTCCGCGCTGCTTCCCTCGCAGCTGGTGTACCGGACCGGGCTGCCGGTGTTCTGGTGGATCGGCCCGGTGATCGTGCTCGCCGCCATTCCGCTGCTCGACCTGCTGATCGGCGCGGACGGCTCGAATCCGCGCGAGGAGGACTACGAGCTGCTCTCCGAAGACCGGTACTACCGCTGGTGCACCTACCTGTTCCTGCCGGTCCAGCTCATCGGGCTGCTGCTCGCCTGCGCCATGTGGGGTGGCGCGGAGCTGGGGATCTGGGACAAGGTCGGGCTGGCGACCACGCTGGGGCTGGTCTCCGGGATCGGCATCAACGCCGCGCACGAGCTCGGGCACCGGGCCGAGCACCTGGAGCGCTGGCTGGCCAAGATCGCGCTCGCCCAGTCCGGGTACGGGCACTTCTTCGTCGAGCACAACCGCGGGCACCACGTGCGAGTGGCCACGCCGGACGATCCGGCCAGCGCCAGGCTCGGCGAATCGCTGTACGCCTTCCTGCCGCGTACGGTGGCGGGCGGGTTCCGCTCGGCGCTTCGGTTGGAGCGGGAGCGGCTGGCGCGCACCGGTTTCGGGTGGTGGAGCCCGCGCAACCACATCCTGCAGGCCTGGGCCATGACGCTGGTGCTCTTCGGCGGGCTGATCGCCGGCTTCGGCTGGGAGATCACGCCGTGGTTGCTGCTGCAGGCGGTGATCGGCGCCGGGCTGCTGGAGACGGTGAACTACGTCGAGCACTACGGCCTGCTGCGCGAGCGCCGCCCGGACGGCCGCTGGGCCCGCTGCTCCCCGCGCGACAGCTGGAACAGCGACCACCTGGTCACCAATATCTTCCTGTTCCACCTGCAGCGGCACAGCGACCACCACGCCAACCCCGGCCGCCGCTACCAGACCCTGCGCAGCACCGAGATCGCCCCGCAGCTCCCGGTCGGCTACGCGGGGATGATCGTGCTCGCCGCGCTCCCCCCGCTCTGGCGCCGGTGCATGGACCACCGGGTGCTCGCGCACTACGGCGGCGATGCCGGGCGCGCCAACATCCAGCCGGGCAAGCGGGAGCACTACCTGGCCGCGGTACCGTCCGGCCGCTGACCGGCGGCCGTGTCACCCCCGCCCGCTACCCTTCCCCGATGGTCAAACCCGATTCGGCGCTGCGCCGCCTGTGGCGGACAACCGGGAAGTTGCTGGAGCCGTACGGGTTCGCGGGGTCGGAGCCGAGCTGGGCGCGGGCGGAGCGGGCGGGGGTGGCGCTGGTCGAGCGCACCCGGGTGACCCGGACCTGGACGAACGGGCAGCAGGTCGTCCGGTTCGGGCTGCACGCGGGCGCCGTGCCGGATGCCTGGCGCGACTACGTCACGTGGCGGGGCGCCGCGGTCGAGATCGTCCGGCTCGCCGACCCGCATCCGCCCTGGTCGCTGCGGTTGGACCCGGAGCAGCCGGGCCATGCGCTGGAGAGCGATCTCGAGCTCATCCGCGCCGAACTCCCCCGCCGGGTGCACGCCTGCGCCCGCCGCGCCATCCAGCTGACCGATCCGCAGTTCTACCTCGGTGAGCTGCGCGCGCTCCCCGAGCCAGGAGCCGCCGCCAGGGAGGCGATCGTGGTGCTGCTCGCGGCGGCGGGGCCGAGCGCCGAGCTGGAGGCCGAACTCCGGCACGGCGACACACCGGAGGCCGCAGGGTACGCCCGCGCGAAGATCACCTGCTGACAACGCTTTCGGGGCGGCCCGACGGGTAACGGCCGCCGAGGCCGCGCCGTCATCCGGTAGCGCTCAGAGCTCGGGGGCGAGCGAGTTCCCCGGGGCGATCGAGGCGCAGTTGTTCGGCGCGGGCTTGCCCGCGAACCGATCGAGCAGCCAGGTGGTCGCCTCCAGCGACCAGACCGTCAGCGCCGGGATGTGGCTGAGCGCGTCGTACTGGTGGTAGGTGATGGTGGCGTTGCCGGTGTCGCAGTACTGCCTGGCCAGCGCCCGCACATCGCCCGCGATCATCACGCCGTCGCCGGGGCCGACGCCGGGCTTCGTGCCCTCGGTGCCCTCCAGGATGCCGTTGGCGCCCTGGCCGATGAACATCGGCACGGTCGGGGTCGGCGCCAGGCCGAGGTCGATCTTGGCGACCGTCTCCACGAAGGGCGGCACGCTGTTCGGGTTGGCGAATTCCGGCTTCGTCAGCTGCGCCCAGGTCAGCCCCGGGTACTGGAACAGCACATTGGCGATCGACGCCGAGGAGAGCTGCGCGACGATCCGCGCGCCGAAATCGTTGAGGTACGGCGTGAAGTCGATGTCGTAGGAGCGGGCGATCCCGATGATCGCCATGGCCGCCACCCCGGCCCAGCCGAGGCTGCCGTCGATGTAGCGCAGGTTGCGCGCCGGGTTCGCCAGCACGCCGCCCTCGGCGACGCCGACCAGGTTGGCGTTCACCTCCGGCGCGTACTCCGGCGCCAGCGCCGCCGCCCAGTTGGTGGCGATCGCACCGCCGGAGTAGCCGAAGAGCCCCACCCGCGACGCCGGGTTCAGCCCGGTGGCGGCGGTGTTCGTGGCGGCGCGGATGGCGTCGAGGGTGTTCATGCCGTACTCCGGCCCCGCGGCGAAGTTCGCCGACTGCCCCTCGGTGTCGGGGACGATCACGGTGAAGCCCTGCGCGAGGAAGAGCCCCATGACGGCGCCCTCGGAATCGGCGATGGCGCCGCCGAAACTCACGTTGCCCGCGATCGAGCGGGACGGGCTGTGCTCCGGGTTCAGCGAGTCGTAGGCCGACCCGTACGTGACGACCCGGGACGGGTCGACGCCGCCGGGCGGCAGCAGCACCGAGGTGACGTTGGCGCTCGGCCTGCCCTGCGCGTCGGTGGTGCGGTAGCGGATCTGCACCGCGGTGAGCGGCGTCGGGATGCCGAGCAGGTGGTAGGGCAGCACCCGGCTGGCCAGCACCGTTCCCGGCGCGTACGAGCCGAGCGGCGCCTGCTCACCGGAGAAGAAGAAGCTGTTGTCCGGCGCCGCGTTCGCGACCGGCGGCACGGTGCCGCCCGCCAGCATCGTCACGGCGGCGGCGGCCGCAGCCACCGCGAGGGTTACCCGCCCAGTTCCCACGTTGCCATCCTCTTCGTCGAGGCGCGCCCGAGCGGCGCTCCAACCGGACGAGACTGTCCGATTACTGGTCAGTAGTGTTGCCGCTCACTCCCGGTGCGTCAAGATCCCGGCTCCGCGCGGCGGCGGCGCACGCAGGTCGCGGTCCAGCCGCCGGTGATCCCGGTGTGGTCGGTGGTCACAACGGCGGCCCGGTCGGCGATCTCGCCGAGCTCGGCCGCCGGAATGTGGCCGGGGTGGCCGGGTTTCGGGGTGAGCACCCAGATCGGCGCGTACGGCGGCAATGCGGCGGCTACCTCGGCCGGGTCGACCGGCTCCGCGTCTTCCGCGCGCAGCCAGACCAGCGCGGCCTCTGGCACCGGGGCGGCGAGCCCGGCCCCGAGCTGGGCGGCGAGCTCCGCCCTGAGCTGCTCGTCCACGATTCCGGCGGCGCCGTACTCCCGGACCGGCATATCCGCGCGCAGGTCCAGCCGACGCGCCCGGGTACCTGCGGCGTGCATGTTCAACCCCCTCGCGATCCCCTGCCGAGTGTCGGCTGCCACCCAACCAGGGCAGCCGTCCGTTCGCCCGCAGCCGCCGGTCGGCGGGCGTGTCATCTGCGCACGACCCGCAATCGGGTGCGCGGCGCGCTCGCGTTGGTGTCCAGCCAGGTGAGCCCGGCGTCCCAGCCGTACGTCCGCGAGACCTCGAGCAGCAGTCGCAGCGCGGTCAGGGTGAAGCGCTGTCCGCCGGAGCCGAGGCCGAGCAGCGCGCCTGCGCGGCGCTGCCAGTGGTGTTCGGCGAGCTCGGGGCAGCCGATGTCGCGCTCCGCGCGGTCCGCGACCACCGCCTCGTGCAGCCCGCAGCGCTCCGGCGCCTCGTCCAGCCAGAGCAGCGCCGTCACCGCGCGGCCGTGGCTGCTCGGGCGGTGTTCGTAGCTCAGCGTTCCGGGCCGCAGCAGCTCGTCCTCGCGCAGCTCGGCGACGAGCTCGGTCAGCTGCGCGACGGTCGGGCCGTCGACCCAGCGCACCGTGCGCTCGCCGTCCGGCTCGCCCGCGTCGACCTCGACCGCGACGCCGGCCCGCCGGGTGAGCAGGGCGGCGAGCCGCGCGTTCGCACCCGTCGGCAGGTCGAGATCTTCCGAATCCATGCGACCTGCTCCTGCTCCCTCGGCTGAGCGCCGGATGTCCCGATGCGCGAGGATCAAACCGGCAACCGCACAGCGTCCCGAAAGGCTCCGATGACCGGCTCCGAGCAGCTCCTGCGCGGCTACCTCAGCGACAACGCCGCCGGTGCGGCGCCGGAGGTGCTCGCCGCGGTGGCCGCCGCCGCGGCCGGGCCCGCCGCGCCGTACGGCAACGACCCGCTCTCGCAGGCGGTGTACCGGCGCTTCGACGAGCTGTTCGAGCGGCCGGTCGCGGTCTTCCCGGTCAGCTCCGGCTCGGCGGCGAACGGCATCGCGCTGGCCGCGCTGACCCCGCCGTGGGGCAGCGTGCTCGCGCACCCGGACGCGCACATCGACAACGACGAGGCGGGCGCGCCGGAGTTCTTCACGAACGGCGCGAAGATCGTCCCGGTCGGCGGGGCGCATTCGAAGATCGACCCGGAGGCGCTGCGCGCCGCGGCCGGCCGCAAGCGCGGCGACGTGCACAGCGTGCAGCCCTCGGTGCTGAGCGTCACCCAGGCCACCGAGACCGGAAGCGTCTACAGCGCGGCCGAGCTCAGGACCCTGACCGGCATCGCGCGCGCGGCCGGGCTGCGCGTGCACATGGACGGCGCGCGCTTCGCCAACGCGCTCGCCGCGCTCGGCGCCACCCCGGCCGAGCTGAGCTGGCGCAGCGGTGTCGACGTGCTCTCCTTCGGCGCCACCAAGAACGGCACCATGACCGCCGACGCCATCGTCTGCTTCGACCCCGCGCTCGCCACCGAACTCGCCTTCCGGCACAAGCGCGGCGGCCAGCTCACCGCCAAGATGCGGTTCCAGACCGCGCAGCTCGGCGCCTACCTCGCCGACGACCTCTGGCTGCGCAGCGCCGCGCACGCCAACGCCATGGCCGAGCGGCTGCGCGCCGGGCTCGCGGTGGCGCCCGGCGTTCGGGTGGCTGGCGAGCTCGGCGCCAACATCCTGTTCTGCCACTTCCCGGCGGCGCTCACCGCCGGGCTGCGCGAGCGCGGCTATGCCTTCTACGCCGACCGCTGGGAGCCGGGGGTGGTCCGGCTGGTCACCTCGTTCGCGCACCGGCCCGCCGATATCGACGACCTGCTCGCCGCGGTGCGCGCGCTGACTCGGAGCGCGTAGCGCACGGTGAGCCAGGGCGTGCGGGCTCCCCGTTACTCCACAGCGGCCTGGACCGGGTCGTCGGCGCCGTGCACCTCCTCGTGCAGCTCCTCCATCCGCCGGTCCAGCTCGCCCGCCACCTGCGCCGCCTCGGCCAGGTCGTCGATGATCCGCGGCGGGACGTCGCCGTCGTACTTGTAGAAGATCTTGTGCTCGAGCGTGGCCCAGAAGTCCATCGCCACGGTGCGGATCTGTAGCTCGACCTTCATGTGCTTGGGGCCGGTGGAGAGGAAGACCGGGATCTCCACGATGGCGTGCAGGCTCTTGTAGCCGTTCGGCTTGGGCCTGGCGATGTAGTCCTTGATCTCCAGCACCCGGACGTCGCTCTGCGCGGTGAGCGTCTCCAGCACCAGGTAGGTGTCGGCGATGAAGCTGCAGGTGATCCGGATGCCGGCGATGTCGGTGAGCTGCGCGCGGATGCTGTCGAGGTCGGCGGGCACGCCTTTGCGCAGCGCCTTCTGCAGCATGCTCGCCGGCGTCTTGACCCGCGAGGTGACGTGCTCGATCGGGTTGTAGTGCCGCAGGTGCATGAACTCCCGACGCAGGATGTTCACCTTGGTCAGCAGCTCGTCGACGGCGAACTGGTGCTCGAGCAGGAACCGCTCGAGCTCGTTGCGCTCGCGGGCGATGAACGTGACCAGTTCCGAATCCACCGTTCCCAGGGTACGGAGTGCGCGGACACCAGCTATCCGGCAGCACGCGCGGTGCGGGGCCGCGAAGCGGGCGGCGCGCATCCTCGAGCCCGGGAATACCGACCAGTGCGCTCATCCGGACCCGCTGTTACCGTAGGCGGGTCCATTGTGACGAAGCCCGCTTTTCGCGGCCACGTCACCGGATTCACGCCCGGGGTTTCCCGGGGTAGGCGGTGCCAGCAGGCTGGGGGAAGCGTGGGGTCGATCGGTCGCGAGTGCGCACCGGCGGCTCCGCGGGCGCGGCCGGATTCCGCACCGACCGTCCCTGGCGTCGTCCTGTTCCCCTGCTTGGAGCCGCGTCTGTGAACACCCCCCGATCCGCCCCGTCCCCGCTGTCCGACGCGCCGACCGGGGGCTGCCCGGTTGCGCACGGTTCGCCCGTCGAGACCGACGGCCCCCGGATCCCGCTGCACACAGCGGAATTCGCGGCCGACCCGCACGGTGCCTACGGCACCATGCGCGCGAAGTACGGGTCGATGGCGCCGATCGAGCTGGCGCCCGGCGTCCCGGCGACGCTGGTGCTCGGCTACCAAGCCGCGGTGCGGATCCTGAACGACCCGGAGCACTTCCCGGCCGACCCGCGCGCCTGGCAGGACAGCATCCCGCCGGATTCCCCGGTCAAGCCGATGCTGGAGTGGTACCCGAACGCGCTGCGCAACAGCGGCCAGGCACACCTGCGCTACCGGCAGGCCTACGTCGCCGCCATCGACGGGATCGACCTGCACGCCCTGCACGCCACCGTGGAGACGATCGCGATCCCGCTGATCAACCAGTTCTGCACCACCGGCTCGGCGGATCTCATCGGGCAGTACGCCTTTCCGCTGGTCTTCGAGGTGTTGAACCGGATGGTCGGCTGCTCGGCCGAGCTCGGCGCGCGGGTGGCGCAGGGCATGGCCATGCTCTTCGACACCGTCGAGGCGGCGCGCGGCATGGAGATGCTGAGCACCGCGCTGCTGGAGCTGATCGCGCTGCGCCGCAGGGAGCCAGGCGACGACGTCACCTCCCGGCTCGCGCATCACCCGGCCGGGCTGGACGACACCGAGATGCTGAGCAACCTGATCAGCTTCTACGGCGCGGGCATCGAACCGCAGCAGAACCTGATCGCGAACACGCTGCTGCTCATGGTGACCGACGACCGGTTCGGCGGGAACATGCTCGGCGGCGCGCTCTCCACGAGGGACGCCCTGGACGAGGTGCTCTTCGACGACCCGCCGATGGCGAACTTCTGCACCTCCTACCCGCGCCAGCCGATCCTGATCGACAACACCTGGCTGCCCGCGCACCAGCCGGTGGTGATCAGCCTCTCCGGCTCGAACAACGACCCGCAGATCCGCGCCGCCGACCACACCGGCAACCGCTCGCACCTGGCCTGGGGCGCGGGCCCGCACGCCTGCCCGGCCAAGTCGGTCGCCTACCTGGTCGTGCAGGAGGCCATCGACCAGCTGCTCGACGCGCTGCCGGATATCGAGCTCGCGGTGCCGGAGGCGGAGTTGCAGCGCCGCCCCGGCCCGTTCCACCGCGCGCTGGCCGGGCTCCCGGTCACCTTCCCGCCGTCCCCACCGATGCACATCCGACAAGGAGCTACCCGACCATGAACGCGATCGCGCTCGACCTGACCGGCGCGGATATCCAGGGCGAGTCGGAGCGGATCCGGGCGGGCGGCGCGGTCGCGCCGGTGCTGCTGCCCGGCGGCGTGCCCGCCTGGTCGGTCACCGACGCGGCGGCGCTGAAGAGCCTGCTCGCCGACCCGCGGGTCTCCAAGGACCCGAGGCAGCACTGGACGGCGTTCCGGGAGGGCTCGATCGACGAGTCCTGGCCGCTGCACCCGTGGGTGGCCGCGGAGAACATGTTCACCGCCTACGGCAGCGAGCACCGGCGGCTGCGCACGCTGGTCTCGCCCGCGTTCACGCACCGGCGCAGCACCGGCATGCGCGAGCGCGTCGTCGAGATCACCACCGAGCTGCTGGACCGGCTGGCGGCCACCCCGGCAGGTGAGATCGCCGACCTGCGAACGAGTTTCGCCTACCCGGTGCCGATCACGGTGATCACCGAGATCCTCGGCGTGCCCGCCGAGCTGGGCGGGCCGCTGCACAGGTGCGTGGACGGCTTCTTCGACACCTCGCTCGGCCCGGAGGCCGCGCAGGCCAACTACATCGAGATGTACGGCCTGGTCACCCAGCTCGTCGCGCACCGCACCGAGCACCCCGGCGACGACGTGACCAGTGTGCTCATCGGCACCAGGGACTCCGACGGCTCGCGGCTCTCCGAGAAGGAGCTCGTGGACACCCTCATGCTGGTGATTAACGCGGGCCACGAGACCACGGTGAACCTGCTCGACCAGGCGATCACCGCGCTGCTCACGCACCCGGAGCAGAAGGCCGACGTCCTGGCCGGGCGGGTGCCGTGGTCGGAGGTGGTGGAGGAGGCGCTGCGCTGGCAGGCCCCGGTCGCGCACCTGCCGCTGCGCTACGCGGTCGCGGAGATCGAGGTCGACGGCACCACGATCCGGCAGGGCGACGCGATCCTCGCCTCCTACGCGGGCGCGGGCCGGGACCCGAAGCTGCACGGCGCCACCGCGGCCCGCTTCGACGTGCACCGGGCGAACAAGGAGCACCTCTCCTTCGGGCACGGCGCGCACCACTGCATCGGCGCGCCGCTGGCCAGGTTGGAGGCGTCGATCGCGCTGCCCGCGCTGTTCGAGCGGTTCCCCGGGCTGCGCTTCGCGGTCGACCCGGCGGAGCTGGTGCCGATGGGCAGCTTCGTCTCCAACGGGCACCAGCGGCTCCCGGTCTACCTGGGCTGAGCGCTACCTGGGCTGAGCGTCGCCACCGCGGCCGTCCGGCGGCGCCTGCTCCGGCCCGCCGCTCCGGGCCGGTGCCAGCGCCGGGCCGGAGGCGGCGGCGCACTGCGGCAGGCAGTCGACCCCGTCGAGGGTCGCGGCGTGCTGCGGCCGGAGCAACGCGGCGGCCAGCACCGCGCCGGTGACCAGCAGCCCCGCGCAGATGGCCATCGCGGTGCCGAACCCGCGGTCGAAGGCGACCGGGTCGTCCAGCGCGTTCGAGAGCCCGGCCAGCCCGGGCAGCGCCGCCACCGCGAGCAGCTGCGCGGTGCGCGCCACCGCGTTGTTCACCCCGGAGGCGATCCCCGCCTCCCCCGCGGGCACCGCGCCGAGCACCGCCCCGGTGAGCGGCGCGACCAGCGCGGCCAGCCCGAGCCCGAAGACCAGCACGCCGGGCAGCACATCGCGCAGGTACGGGCTGTCCGGGCCGATCCGCATGAGCAGCAGCAGCCCCGCGGCCGCGAGCAGCGGCCCCGCGGTCATCGGCAGCCGGGCGCCGTTGCGCTGCGCCCAGCGCCCGGCCGGTGCGGAGAGCGCCAGCATGATCAGCGTGATCGGCACCGTTGCCGCGCCGGAGAGCAGCGGCGAGTACCCGGCGACCAGCTGCAGCTGTAGCACCAGCAGGAAGAAGACGCCGCCGAGCGCGGCGTAGACCGCGAGCGTCACCAGGTTGGCCGCGGTGAACACCCGGGAGGCGAACAGCCGCGGCGGCACCAGCGGATGGTCGCTGCGCAGCTCGATCACCACGAACGCCGCGAGCAGCGCGACTCCCGCGACCAGCAGCAGCGGCTGGGTCTCGATCAGCCCGAAGGTCAGCGCGCCGAGCGCGAGCGCGATCACGAAGGCGCCGGGGATGTCCAGCCGGGCGGGGGCGTCCGGGTCGCGGCTCTCCGGCACGTGTTTGCGCGCGACCAGCACCACGACCAGGGTCAGCGGCACGTTCAGGAAGAAGAGCGAGCGCCAGCCCGCGAGGTCGATGAGCCAGCCGCCGAGGAACGGCCCGAGCGCCCCCGCCACCCCGCCGAACCCGGACCACAGCCCGATCGCCGCGCCCTGGTCCCTCCGGTCCAGCGAGGCCGAGATGAGCGCCAGGCTGCCCGGGGTCAGCATGGCGCCCGCGACGCCCTGCAGGATCCGCGCCGCCACCAGCATCTCGATACTGGTCGCGGCGCCGCAGAGCACCGAGGTGATGCCGAAGGCGATCGCGCCCCAGACGAAGACCCGGCGCCTGCCGAGCCGGTCCCCGAGCGAGCCGCCGAGCAAGATGAACGAGGCCAGCGTCAGGGTGTAGCCGTTCAGCGTCCACTGCAGCCCGGCGACATCGGTGTCCAGCGATTCGCCGATCCGCGGCAGCGCGATATTGACGACGGTCGCGTCCAGCGAGGCGACCGACGAGCCGAGCACGGTCGCGAGCACGATCCAGCGGCCTGCGACCGAAGCCAGCCGGGGAAGCTCGGGGGTTGCCACCCGCTCAACCTAGCCCCGGCGATGGATGGCCGTATGCCCTCCGGTGACACGGAGCAGTTCGAGTTTCCCCGCGTCCGGCGAGCCCGCCGCCGCGGTGTAGGTGACCAGTCGCAGGTCGGCGCCGGGCACCAGCAGCACATCGCAGTCCATGGTGATCTCGCCGACCTCGGGATGCGTGATGGTCTTGCGCTCGCTGGCGTGCGGCTGCGGCGGGGTCGGGGCGGACCAGAGCCGGGCGAACTCGGCCGATTCGGCGCGCAGGTCGCGGATCAGGTCGGTGAGGTGCGGGTCGGCCGGGTACCGGGCGGCGGCGTCCTTGAGGTCGGCGACGATCGACGCGGCGAAGGCGTCCGTTCCGTGCTCGGAGCGCATGGGGTGCAGGGCCGCCGCGTACGGGCCGAAGAGGAGCCGGGCCAGGTTGCGCTCGGCGGGCGGCAGCTGGGCGGGGTCGCCGTGCAAGGCGGACCAGTGCGGGTTCCAGGAGACCAGGCCCCACGCCGCGGTGAAGACGCCGATCGGCACGTCGCCGAGGCGAGCCACCAGCCGCTGCACCCCCGCCGGGACGTGGTTGCCGACCGTCCCGTCGCGCGGTGGGAGCAGCCCGGCCGCGCGGAAGAGTTCGTCGCGCTCGGCGCGGGAGAGTTGCAGTGCGCGGGCCAGGGCCCCGACCACCTGCGCCGACGGACTGGTCGCGCGGCCCTGCTCCAGCCGCAGCACGTAGTCGACCGAGATTCCCGCCAGTTGGGCGAGTTCCTCGCGCCTGAGTCCCGGGGCCCGGCGCCTGCCCGCCGGCAGCCCGGCGTCTGCCGGGTCGAGCCGGTCGCGCCAAGCGTGTAACAGCGGGCCGAAGGACATGGCTCCCATTCTGGCCTGCCCTCGAGCGAACAGCCTGGGTACCGCCGATACCTACCAAGACCGGCCGGATCGGCAGACGAACGATGTCGGAGGCTGTCTTATGATGCGTGGGAGGAACTGCGCAAGGGGGGCGGCATGTTCGAGTTGCGGGTCGATGTGGGCCAGCTGCGTGATGCGGCGCGGTTCATCTCCGAGAGAGCCCAGGTCATCAGGGACAGGCTGCAGATCTTGGATGCGACGGTGGGGCGGGAATTGTTGTTGGATGGTTGGCAGGGAATTGCGGCGTCTGTCTACGACGAATCGTGGGTGGAGTGGAAGCAGGGTGCCGAGGAGGTCGTCGCGGCCCTCGAGGTGTCCGCGACGAAGCTACTGGTCGCGGCCGACGAGTACGAAGCACGCGACTCCGCCAACAGTGACGCGATCAACCGCGCCGGCGAGCAGGTGTAGGGGATGTCGGGCGACAACAGCTATCGGGTGAATCTCACACAACTCGATGAAGCGATCACCACGATGGCCGCCTTCGGCACCGAGGTCGAGGGGTGGCTGCAGGAGGTCGACGCCAAGGTTGCCGAGCTACATCTGTCGTGGTCGAGCCCAGCCGCACAGGCACAACGTGACGTGCATGATCGTTGGATGGCCGGGGCCGAGGAGATGCGGGAGAACCTCGACGAATTGCGTGCGGTAGCCCGCCGTGCGCATACGAGTTACACCACCGCGGTCCAGACCAACGTGGAGATGTGGCCGCAGTGACCCCGACACCCACGGTGCCGATCATCGTGTGCCGGGCGAACGAGTACACCTCCGCCGGGGAGGTATTCGGCCAGATATCCGCCGATTGTACGACCACCCACTCCGGATTGTTCAGGGTGCTGACGGCACACCAGGGGATGGCCGGCAACGACAGCGTCGGCGAGCAGTGGGCGGCAGGCTACGACGAAGCCGCCCAGCTCGCGCTGTCGACCTCGTCGAATCTGACCACCGCGTGTGGGCAGACCAGAGACCTGATCGTTGTCAGTGCCTACAACCATCAGGTCGCTGAGGCGACCGCCAGCCTTCGAGCACTGCCGGATCCTCCGGCACCGTCGCTGTCGGTGGACCCGTGCCTTCCCGAGACCGCGGCTCCGGCGGCGGGGGACGGTATGCCGGAGCCGTTCGGGTGGTCGCTCATCAAGGATCTGGTCGGGTGGGCGTGGCCCAACGGGCATCAGGACCAATTGAATTCCGTCAAGACTGCGTGGCACACGGCCTCGTCGGATTTCCGGACGGTGGCCGGCACGGTCCCGAACGCGGTCGATCTGCTGAGAAATCAGCAGTCCGCCGAGATCGAGATCGGGGTACAGACCTGTATCACTCGTCAAGCCGATCTCAACGAGTTGGCGGACTCCTGTCAGGCGCTGGGCGACGCATGCGGTGAGTACGCGCACCATCTCGATGATGCTCATTCTCGGATCCTCGAAGAGCTCAGAGACATCGCCGTCGAAACTGTCGCCGCGGAAGCGGTCTTCTTGGCATTGGCGCCGGTCACGGCGACAGTTTCGGAATGGGTCGGCAACACAGCGCTGGCCGTCCGCATAGCCGCCAAGGCCCGCCGGATCGCCACGATCATCGGCGAGCTCGCGGCACGGGTAGCCAGGATCGTCACCGATGTCGTCAGGCCACTCGTCGAACGAATGAAACCGCTTGTCGACAAGGTTCGGTCGTGGGTCCAGGCAGCCCGGGGGAAGTTCCTCGGTCGCAGCGGCCCCAACGCCCTGTTCTCGCGTGGCGGAGCGTTGACCAATCGTGAAGTGATGGACGGCGATATCGGTCTGCCCAGAACTATGGAGACGATCGAGGAATACGCCCGATTGGCCGGTATCGACCTTCGCGGCGCGAAGATCGAGATCCTCGACGACGCCGATACGATCTCCTACCTCGACTTCCAGGGTGCGATAGCCAGGACCGACGCCCAGGGAGTACAGCTGGGACCGGCATCCTTTCAGGATCCGGAGACACTGGTACGTACGCTGGCCCATGAAAATGTGCATGTCCGTCAATACGCGGAAGGCAAGATCAATTCGATGACAAGCGGCCTGGAGGACGAGGCATACGCGGCCGAGGACGCGTTCGTCGAGACCTGGCGGAGGAACACACCATGACCGAAGAGCTTTCGCGACTGGTCGTCGAGCGGGTCGATGTTCTCCCGAGCCGGGCCGGGTGGATGTTCGTTACCGGCGTGCTCTCGGGCGAGCCGGTCAATATCGGCGATCGAGTGGCCATCCAGAACGGCGAGCTGTCGACGATCACGACGATCAAATCGATCGAGCTGCACAGCCGGCCCGGGCTGACGACGATCGTGTTGGATTCCGACCTGCGTTCCATCGTCACCGTCGGCACCGTGATCCAGCGTCGGGAATGACAGCGTGCGAATGGATTCGAACTCGGTCGGTTCGATTTCGGGTGGGGAAGGTGCGCAGCGGTGACCGATTTACAGGAATGGGAACGCCGACTCGAGCGGGAACTCGCCGAGATCCGTCGCAGTGGTGACCGGCTGGCCGATGCCGTCGCCGCCGTGCGGGGTCGCGGCGACGGGCGCGGTGTCCTCGTCGAGGTCGACGCCGGCGGCGACATCACCGATCTCCGGATCGCCCCCGGCGCCATGCGCTCGAGTAGCAACCAACTCACCGCCGCGCTGCTCGACTGCCACCGTAGGGCGCGGGCCGATGCGAAAAGCAAAGTCGACCGGCTGCTCGACACGGCCGACCCCCGCATTCACGACCAGATCCAACGGCTGCACGCGCGACAACCGCTCGATAACCGCGGGCGATCACTCTCGGACGAGGAAATCCGGGCCGCCGACGATGCCTACTTCGAACGCAGAAACCGCGACGGCTGGACCGATGCCCGCTGACCGGGCGTCCTGATCTCCCCCTAGGCGATGCTTCTGAACCGGCCACTCGGTAGACGCGCCAGTTCCGAGCGATCGGCCGCGGGCCGATTTCCGGGCGCGTCGCGCCGAATAGCCTGGGTACCGCCGGTCCGTACGTTGCGCCGGACCCTGGTTGCGAGCCGGGCACGCGCCGAAGGTGGACCCATGCACACCCTCGTCATGACCGGAGCGACCGGCGGCATCGGCCGGATCGCCGCCGAACACATGCTCACCGAGCCCGACCTGCACCTGGTGGTCCTCGCCCGCGACCCCGCCACCGTCGACCCGCGCGCCACCGCGATCCCCGCCGACCTCCGCTCGCTCGCGAGCATCCGCACCGCCGCCGAGCGGATCACCGCCCTGCTCGACAGCGGCGACCTGCCCCCGCTGCACGGCTTCGCGGGCAATGCGGGCATCCAGTACACGAACGCGACCACCACCGGCGAGGACGGCTACGAGGCCACCTTCGCCGTCAACGTGCTCGCCAACCACCTGCTGCTCCGGCTCTTGGAGAAGCGGTTCACCGCCCCGGCGCGCATCGTGCTCACCGGCAGCGACACCCACTTCGGCGACCTGAGGCACAACCTCGGCCTGGTCCCGGCCCCGGTCTGGCAGGACCCGGCCACCCTCGCCCGCCCCGCCGCCTTCCGCCGCCCGGCGAGCACCGCCGCGGGCCGCACCGCCTACTCCACCAGCAAACTCGCCGTGCAGTACCTCGTGCACGAGTGGGCCCGCCGGTTGCCCGCCGGCGTCGACATCGTCTCCTACAACCCGGGTTTCGTTCCCGGCACCGGACTGGCCCGCAACGCCGGAGCCTTCGAACGCCTCGTCGCCAGGCGCGCGCTCCCCGCCCTCGCCCGCACCCCGCTCGCCACCGACATGACCACGGCCGGAGCACAGTTGGCGGCGGTGCTGCTCGGCAAGGTCACCGCCCCGACCGGCGGGTACATCGATCGCGATCGCGAGGTGCGGTCGTCCCCCGAGTCCTACGACGAGCAGCGCGAGCGGCAGCTGTTCGCCGCGCTGGAGGAATTCCTCGCGTAGCTGTCCCCTTTTCGACCGACACCGCGGCGGGCCCGGCATCGCTACCGTCTCTCGACGGACCGTCGGGAGGGGATGCCGGTGCTCGCCACCAGCCGCGCACAGGGGATCGACCAGAACAACCAGCAGGGCAAGTTCGGCGCGGACTACGTGCGGGTGCTCGCCTCGGCGGCGGGGTTGCTCTGGACCCAGGACGATGTGGACCTGGACGGGGTCGACCTGTGCCTGAAACTGCCGGGGCGCACACCGCGTGGGTTCTCGCCGCGGATCGATGTGCAGGTCAAGACGGTGCGTAGGCCACTGATCCAGAACGGGGTGCTCGCCTTCGACGGGCTCAGCGCACCGCAGTACAACCGGCTGGCCGGGGCCGGGTCGATCGTGCCGCGCTACCTGTTCGTCGTGCACGTGCCGACGAAGACCGGCGAGTACGCCGCCGTGCTCAGCGCCGGGCTGCTGCTCCGCAATATCGGCTACTACCTGCCGCTGAGCGACCAGCCGCCGCTCGCCGCCTGCGACAAGCGGCAGAGCATCCGGGTCCGGATCCCGCTCGGCAACGTGCTGACCGCGGAGAGCCTGCGCAGCCTCGTCGCCGGTAGCGCCGTGGTCCCGGCGGAGTAGCCGGTGCAGCCACCGCCGATCGGCGATATCACCGGCTACCTGCGCGCCACCGGCTGGACCGGCACCGGGCAGTGGCGGGGCGCCGAGGTCTGGAGCCGGGACGAATTCGACGTGCTGATCCCGCCCGCGGGCGAGCTGCCCGACAGCGCCGCCCGGCTCAGGGAGCTCACCCGCTGCGTCGCCGACGCCGAGCGGCGGACGCCCGCCGCGGTCTGGCGCGACCTGGGCCGGGTCCGCTTCGACGTGATCGGCTACCGCGGCGCCGAGCCCACCGAATCGTTGCCCGCCGGGCTGCGCGCGGTCCAGGCCGTGCGCGACCTGCTCGCGCACTCGGCGCGCGAGGCGCTCGGCGACGACGGCTCCGCCGGCGACCTGCTCGACCGCGCCCGGATCGCCGTCGGCGACGAACTCTTCGGCGTCGACCTGGTCCTCCCCGCCGACAGCGGCCGCCGCACCGTGCTCCGGCTGCTGCGCACCTGCACTGCGGTGCGGCGGGCAGCCGACACCGGAACCGCCCCCGACGGCGTGCCGGAGCCGGTCTGCCTCGCCGTCGCCGACCTGGCCGGAACCGGGCGCGCCTGCGCCTTCGAGCTGGCCTTCCGATGGTCGCCGCTCGATCCGCGCCCGCACGAGGTGATCACCTTCCCGGCCGGGGCCGGCGCGCGCATCCACGCCGCCGCCACCGTCGCCGAATCCGCGACCGCCGTCGTCGCCGGGCCGGTCACCGGCCTCTTCGACGACGAGGAGGGCGAGCGCAGGCTGATCCGGGTGCGCGGCGTGCTCGAACTGGACGGCACCGCCACCGGACGCCGCCGCACCGTCCCGGTCCGGCTCGCCACCGAGACCGACTACGAACGCGCCCTCGCCGCACACCGGGACGGCCGGTCCGTGCGCGCCGAGGGCACCGTCACCGACGGCCGCACCCGCGGCATCGCCGCCGCCCCCGGCGGTTTCACCGTCCTCGACCACCCCTGACCCCGACAGAACGGAACCCCGCATGTCCGACCGGTTGACCCTCACCCAGCGCTGCGTCCTGCTCGTCCTGCTGGCCGAGGCGAGGGAGCTCACCAATGCCGAGTTGTACGGGCTCGCCGGGTTGCGGTTGGAGAAGCCGCAGCGGGAGCAGCTGAACGAGCGGGGGTTGATCGCCAGCACCAAGGTGGGCCGCACGTACGCGCACGAGCTCACCGATCGCGGGGCGGTGTGGTGCGCCGAGGAGATGACCGGGCCGAGGCCCGCGCGCTCCGGGCCCGCAGGTGGTGCGCTGTACGCGGTGCTCAACGGGTTGCGCAGGCATCTGGACGGGAGTGGTCAGGTGGTGGCCGAGATCTTCCGGCCGGATGTGCCAAGCCGGGTGGTTGCGGCGTATGCGGCGGTGGCCAAGGGAACGGAGAACCCGATTCGGCTCGCGGTGCTGCGCGAGCGGTTGACCGATGTGTCGCGGGCCGAATTCGACGGTGCGGTCGAGCGACTGGCCGGCCGCCCGGGTGTTCACGTGCACGGTGAAGCGGACCAGAAGACGCTGACCGACCGCGATCACGACGCCGCAGTGGTACTCGGTGGCACCGCGCGCCATGTGCTCACCATCGAGGCGGCCCGGTGAGCGACGAGCAGTATCAGGCTCTTGCCTCGCTGGTCTTCAGTAGCGCGCTGACACCGGATGGGATCTGGAGTCCGCTAAGTCATCACGTTGACGGATTGCATCCACACGCGAGTGCGGCAGTGGAGCGAGCGGTTCGCGCAGCCGCAACGAACCCCCATCGGCCGCCGACCGGCCTGGTACTGAGTGGCCAGCACGGTGTCGGCAAGACGCACATGCTCGGATGGCTCCGCCAGCTCGTCGAGCAGCAAATGGGCGGCACCTTCTTCATGCCTAAGATCATCGACGGTGCCTCGTACTGGGCCGGGGCGGTGCACGGCATCGTCACCCGGCTGTTGAGTGCCGAGGGCGGCCGGCTCACGTGGATGCTCGGTGAGCTCGCCGAACGGTCCGGGTGCGACAAAGAGCTGACGATGCGCATGCGGGGCAATCTCGAGGTACAGCGCCCGCACCTCGACGCCTTTCTCGAACGGGTCGAGGAACTCGACATCCAGGTGGTGACAGAGTGCGTGGACACGCTTCGGGCCTTGGTGCTTTATCGCACCCGCCGGCACCGCGATATCGGGCTCAGCTACCTCGCTCTCGATGACGGAATCGACGAATCCGCCCGCGTCGAGTGGGGTTTCCGGCAGCGGAGCAAGCCCCCGCAGCTCGTTTTCCGCGACCTGTGCCGGCTGTTCGCGCTCGCCGGACCGGTCGTGATCGCAATCGACCAGATCGATACTGTCATCGCGCAATCGGATCAGGACGACGAAGATGCGCTGGCAAACCGCCTCGCCGACGGCTTGATGCGCATGCGGGAGGAGACGACCCGCACCGTCATCGTGGTCGCGTGCATCCACAATTCCTGGCAGCTCATCACACAGCGGGGAGTGAATTCCGCCGCCGATCGTTTCAGCGTGCTCCGGCTCTCGACGAGAATGCCGGGCGGTGATATGGCCCGGGCCATCGTCGAGCGGCACCTGGGCGGACTGTACGGCGACATCGGTTTCGAACCGCCGCACCCGACATGGCCGGTGCTGCCGACGGCGTTCGACCAGCCGGTGATTTTGAACTACACCCCGCGTCGGCTACTCCAACAACTCGACAGACATGTCGCACAGTGCCTGGCGCAGAACGTCATCACCGAACTCACGGACTTCGGCGCGGCTGGAGACGAGGCGCCGCCGCCCACGGTCGATGCGGGAAATCTCGCAGCACTGGACTCCCGATTCGCCACACTGCACGAGTCCGCCGACGTGATCCGCCCCCTCGACCCCCGCTACGAGGACGAGCGCATGGTCGCCCTGCTCAACGCCGCCCTGCAGTCGTACGTACTGGAGCAGAACCGCGGCAGCCAGGAACTCACCATCGACCCGGACCGCACCGTCTCCCCCGCCCTGCACGCCCGCCTCCGCCGCACCCTGGACGAGGCCAGCGAGGACGAGGAGCACTGGAGCTTCCGGGCCATCGCGCACAGCCACCACCGCGCCGTGCTGGCCCGGCTGCGCTCGGCCTCGCTGGAGGCGGGGATCCAGCCGAACGCGGCCAAGCGGCACCTGGTGGTGCTGCGCAACTCCACCTTCTCCACCGGGCCGGTCACCACGACCACGCTGGCCGATTTCGAGGCGGCACGCGGTGTGGCGGTGCCGATCTCGGCCGCCGATCTCAAGACGTTCACCGCGCTGGAGACGCTGCTCGCCGAGCGCGCACCCGGATTGGCGGGGTGGTTGGCGGCGCGGCGCCCGGCCAGCGGTACCGAGCTGTTCCTGCGGATCTTCGGCGAGCCGGGAAACGGTCACCATCCGCCGGACGCCGGCGGCCGGACACCCGAGCTGCCGGACCGCGAAGAACCGACACCCGTCCAGCAGAGCGTCGACGAGCCGGTGACCGACCCGTCGGGCACCGGGAACCCGGTCGAGCCGGACAACCCGGACGAGCCCACCGTGCTCCTCGGCCGCAAGACTCAAACGGGCAAAGACCTCCGCACCCCACTGGTCCTCCTGCGCAAACACACCGCCGTCTTCGCGGGCAGCGGCTCCGGCAAGACCGTCCTCCTCCGCCGCCTCGTAGAAGAGGCGGCCCTGCACGGCGTCTCGTCCATCCTGATCGACACCAACAACGACCTCGCCCGCCTCGGCGACAGCTGGCCAACCCCACCGGCGAGCTGGATCGAGGGCGACGCCGAGCGTTCGGCCCGCTACCTGGACGGCACCGACGTGGTGATCTGGACCCCGAGGCGCGAGACCGGCAACCCGATCGCGCTGAACCCACTGCCCGACTTCGCCGGCGTCCTGGACGACCAGGACGAGTTCCGCATCGCCATCGACGCCTCGGTGGCCGGCCTGCTCCCCCGCACCGGGCTCACCGGACGCCGCACCGCGACCGGGAAGGCGGTGCTGATCCAGGCCCTGACGAAGTTCGCCAGGGACGGCGGCAGCGACCTCGGCGAGTTCGTCGACCTTCTCGGCGACCTGCCCGACGGGGTCAGCACCATCCGGGACGCGGCCAAGCTGGCGAGCGGCATCGCCGACGAACTCGCCGCCGCCACCATCAACGACCCGGTCTTCGGCGGCGCGGGCACCCGGCTCGACCCCGGCATGCTGCTCACCCCGCGCCCGGGTAAGCGGGCCAGGATCTCGGTGATCAGCTGCATCGGGCTGCCGGTGGACGAGCAGCGGCAGACCTTCGTGAACCAGCTCCAGCTCGCGCTCTTCGCCTGGATCAAGCGCAATCCGGCGGGGGATCGCCCGCTCGGCGGGCTGCTGGTGCTTGACGAGGCGCAGACCTTCGTCCCGCAGGGCAGGACCGTGGTCTCCAGCGAGAGCACGCTGCAGCTGGCGGCGCAGGCGCGCAAGTACGGGCTCGGCATGGTGTACGCGACGCAGGCGCCGAAGGGTTTGGACAACCGGGTCACCGGCAATGCGGCCATCCAGTTCTTCGGCAGGCTGAACGCCCCGGTCCAGATCCAGGCCGCCATGGAGCTGGCCAGGGCCAAGGGCGGCCAGGTCGACGACATCGCCCGGCTCGGCGCGGGCAGCTTCTACGGCACCTCCGAGGGCACCGGCTTCGCCCGGCTGGCGGTGCCCATGTGCCTGAGCCACCACCCCGCCAGCGCCCTCACCGAGGACGAGGTCCTGGCCCGAGCCCGCACCACCCGCCCCTGACCCCTCAGAACGGAAACTGCACCTCCAGCTCCCCGCCGAACCACCGCGCCCCGTGCTCCCGCATCCGCCTGCTGTACACCGGGTGCCCGACCAGCGCGGTGTACTCCGGGAAGTCGAACTCCAGCACCCCGGCGGTGTCCCCGAGGTAGACGTCGAAGCCGGGGTACATGAGCCCCAGGTAGGGCAGGTCGTCGAAGTCGAGCGCGAGGACGGGGTACTCGCCGGTGCCGTCGACCGGGCCGACGGCGAGCAGGCGGCGGGAGTCCGAGCCGCCGGGGAGCAGGAAGCACTCGTCGAAACGTTCGGCGAGACCGGCGAATTCGGGCGCCCAGGCGGCGCCCATCTCGTCGGCGACGAAGCGGTCCAGCGGGCGCGGGGCGAAGGTGCCGTCGGCGGCGAACCAGCCGTGCCGCGCCAGCAGCCCGGTGTCGTAGCCGAGCCAGGTGCGCAGGCCGGGGCTCACCGGCCGGCCGGAGGGGAAGACGGCGTCGGCGAGTTCGTCGGCGGGCATGGGCCGGGGTGCGCCGGTCACCCACGGCACGGGGTAGTGGTCGAGCACGGAGGCGGTGGGGTGGCAGCGCACCACCTCGAGCACCCGTTCGACGAGCGGAACGCCGTGCATGGGGTCGGGCATGCCGGGAGGATAGCTTCGTATTCTGTTGCCATGCGCACCCACTCACCCGAGTCTGCCGCCGCTAACAAGCTGACCGCACGCTGGGCCGCTACGGCTGGATCGAGCGATTTCGCGATCTCCGGAGCGGGGGTGTGGCCGTTGCTGGCGCTGCTCACCGGCGCCGCCGAGGGGCAGGCGCGCACCGAGCTGGAGGCCGCGCTCGGCATTCCCGCGACGGTGGCGCACGCGGGCGGGCTGCGGCTGCTGGAGCTGCTGGCGAACTCGCTCGACCTCTCCGCCGCGCTCGGCTTCTGGGTGCGCGACGGGCTGCCGCTGCGCCCGGAGTGGCGCGCGTCGGTGCCCGCGGGGACGGTCGCGCCGCTCACCGGGCAGCAGGCCCTCGACGACTGGGCCCGCCGCTACACGAAGGGGCTGATCGAGCGCTTCCCGCTCACCGTCGACCGGGGCACGCTGCTGGTACTGGCCACCGCGCTCGCCGCTGACCTGCGGTGGCGCAACGAATTCCAGAAGACCACGCTCTCCCCGGAGGACGGCCCGTGGCGCGGGCAGCGGACGGCGGGGCTCACCCGCACGGTCCCGTGGGTCACCGATATCGCGGTGCTCGACGCCGAGACGCCGGTGACGCGGCTGGTGGTCGATGGCGTCGGCGACGCCGACGTGCACCTGCTGCTCGGCCCGGAGCAGCCCGGCGCGGTGCTCGGCGCGGGAATCGCCGCACTCGCCGACGCGGTCCCGGTGCGCACCGGGCTGAATGCCGACGGCCCCGGGCTCATCAGGGAAGAGGTGTACGGCCACCAGCAGCGGGATTCGCTGCGGGCCGAGCTGCCGAGTTTCCAGGTCCGCTCGCAGCACGACCTGCTCGAGCGGCCGGAGCTGTTCGGGCTGCGCGCGGCGCTGGACCCGACCCGCGGGCACTTCCCCGGCCTCTCGCCGGAGCCGCTCGCGGTGCAGCAGGGGGCGCAGGGCGTGCTGGCCGAGTTCGGCGCGACCGGCTTCACGGCGGCGGCGGTGAGCGCGTTCGGGATGCGGGCCGGGTCGGCCAGGCCGGCGCTGCCGCCGAAGCGCACGACGACCGCGCTGCGGGTGCGGTTCGACCGCCCCTTCGGTTTCCTGCTCGTGCACCGGGCCGGCGGGCTCGCGGTGGTGGCCGGGTGGGTGGCGACTTGCCCTGGAGTGCACTCCAGGTAATAGCGTCGGTACCGAGTTCGTCACCGACACCCTGGAGGGTTCACGTCATGCAGCTCGGCATCCACGTTCCCATCTTCGACATCGACGGCGGGCCCGCGGCCATCGCCGGTGAACTGGCCGCGGTCGGCCGGGCCGCGGAGGAGTCCGGCGCGACCTGGCTCTCCTTCATGGACCACTTCTTCCAGATCGAGCCGACCGGGCTGCCTGCCGAGGCGAACATGCTGGAGGGGTACACCACCCTCGGCTACCTGGCCGCGCACACCAGCACCATCGACCTCGGGCTGCTCGTCACCGGCGTCACCTACCGGCACCCGGGGCTGCTCGCCAAGATCGTCAGCACGCTGGACGTGCTCTCCGGCGGGCGGGCGGTGCTCGGCATCGGCGCGGCCTGGTTCGAGCGCGAGCACCTCGGCCTCGGCGTGCCGTACCCGCCGATCGCGGAGCGGTTCGAGCGGCTGGAGGAGGCGCTGCGGATCGCGAAGCAGATGTGGGACCCGGCGGACAACGGGCCGTTCGACGGCAAGCACTACCAGCTGGCGGAGACGCTGAACTCGCCGCAGCCGCTGCGCACCCCGCCGGTGCTGATCGGCGGCGGGGGCGAGAAGAAGACGCTGCGGCTGGTGGCGCAGTACGCCGACCGCTGCAACCTGTTCGGCACCTCGGCCGCCGATGTCGAGCACAAGCTCGACGTGCTGCGCGGGCACTGCGACACCGTCGGCCGGGATTTCGCCGAGATCCGGGTGACCGTGATGGCCGGTTCGCCGAACCCGGACGATCACGACGGCTTCGTCCGCGGGCTGGCCGACTACGCGAGGATCGGCGTGCACCAGGCCATCGTCATGCCGCCGGCCGGCTCGCCCGCGGCGTGGATCGACAGCCTGGCGCCGGTCGTCCCGCACCTCGCCGAGCTGGGCTGACTGACCCGATCGCCGAGCCGGACCGGCTGGGTGAGCCCGACCGGCGAGCCGCGGACCGGCGCCCGCGGGCCCGCGGGCGAGCCGGACTCCGGCTCGCCCGCTCAGCCGGACCCCGGACGGAATCCGGGGTCGGCCGCGAGCCGATCTATCGCCCGGCCCCGACCCCGTCGAGCATCCGCTTCTCCGCCGACGGCAGCTCCAATTCGCCTGCCCCGATCACCGCGGTCGCCACCTTGGGCAGCGCCTGCGGATGGTGCTCCCCGAGCCAGCCGATGAGCTCCTCGCGCACCGCGCAGCGCAGCGTCCAGACATCGTCGGAATCGGCGGCCGACATCGACGCGCGCACCACGATATTGGTCGGCGTGCTGTCGGTGACCAGCAGATTCCAGTTGCGGCGGTCCCAATCCGGGCGCTGCTTCAGGTACTCCCGCAGATGGTCGCGCAGCTCGTCGATCGGGGTGCAGTGATCGAGGTGCAGGAACACCGTCCCGGTGATCTCCGATCCCCCGCGCGACCAGTTCTCGTAGGGCATGTTGTTGAAGTACGAGACCGGCATGGTCAGCCTGCGGTCGTCCCAGATCCGCACGGTGAGGAAGGCGAGGGTGATCTCCTCGACCGTGCCCATCTCCCCCTCGACCACCACGGTGTCGCCGATCTTGACCGAGTCGCCGAAGGCGATCTGCAGCCCGGCCACCAGGTTGCTCAGCGTGGACTGGGCAGCCACACCGGCGATGATGCCGATCACACCCGCCGAGGCGAGCAGCGAGGTGCCGAGCGTGCGCATGGTCGGGAAGAGCAGCAGGATCGCCACCGCGGCGGTGGTGACCACCAGGATCGAGGTGATGATCCGGCGCACCAGCCCGAGCTGGGTGCGCAGCTGCCGCACCCTGGCGATGTCCTGGGTGCGGTGCGAGTAGGCCGAGAGGGTGTTCTCCGCCACCGCGTCGGCGAAGCGGATGACGGTCCAGGCCAGGGCCATGACGGCCATCGTGGCGAGGATATTGCGGATCATCGCGTCCTGCTTCAGATGCAGTTCCGCGAGGGGGTACGTGAGGTGCAGGGCCACCGTTCCGAGCAGCACCTGCACCGGTAACTGCAGGCGTCGCAGCAGGAGCGGCAATCGGTTCTCCGGGCGCTGCGTCGCGCTGTACCGCAGCAGGCGGTCCATGACCAGCCCGGCGAGCACGGTGATCGCGACGGTGACGCCGAAGACGATGAGCGGCCGGATGACGTCCTCCAAGGCGTAGAACTCCTTGTCGTGTAGTCGTTCGGTGCGGTCCACCCGACAGGCTACCCACGCGCGGCGGGCTCACTCGGGGGTGCGATTCGCGCCACCCGCCAGCGCGAGGGCCGGAAGCCGCCAGCACCGGAGGGCCACGCGGGCGAGGCTTCTCGCATGGATCTTCTGTTGCAGGACAAGGTCGCGGTGGTCACCGGGGCATCGAAGGGCATCGGGCTCGCCACCGCGCGCACCCTGCGCGCCGAGGGCGCGCTCGTGATCGCGGTCTCCCGCCGCCCGACCCCCGAGCTGACCGAACTCGCCGGCGACCGGCTGGTGCACGTCGCCGCCGACCTGGCCACCCCGGCGGGCCCCGCCCGCGCGATCGAACGCGCGGCCGAGCTCTTCGGCGGGGTCGACGTGCTGGTCAACAATGCCGGTGGCCCGCCGCCGGGCGCGGTGCTCCCGCGCTTCTCCTTCACCGCGCTGGACGATGCCGACTGGCTCGCCATGTTCGACTTCAACGTGATGTCGACGGTGCGCGCGGTGCGCGCGGCGGTGCCGCTCATGCTGGCCCGCGGGGGCGGCGCGATCGTCAACATCTCCTCGACGCACGCGCACGTGCCGAGCGCGATCAATGTCGATTACGGGGTGGCCAAGGCCGGGATCAACAACCTCACCAAGGCGCTCTCCGAGGAGTACGGGCCGCGCGGAATCCGGGTGAACACGGTCTCGCCGGGGCCGGTGGTGACGCCCTGGTGGACCGACCCGGGCGGGGCGGCCGAGGTGATCGCCGCGGCCACCGGCTCGGATCGGGACGCCGTGCTCGGCGGCGGCGCGGCCGCCATGATGGCACTCACGACCGGGCGGCTGATCGATCCGCAGGAGATCGCGGACGCCGTCGTGCTGCTCTGCTCACCGCGCTCGGCCAGCACCACCGGAACCGACCTGCTGGTCGACGCCGGGCTGCGCAAAGCGGTCTGAACCAGCCGCACCGCGCGCGGAATATGTGAATCGCTGTTCCACATAATCCCAGGTGGCGGGTCGACTGGACCGGGAGTATGTTACGTCCGATTCCTTCCTGGGCGTTCGTTCAGGAAGGCCGGGCGGAACGGAAGGCGGGGCGGATGACCGCAGCGACCAGCATCGGAGCCCCAGCAGCCGCGACCTCGATCGCCGCCGCTCGCGCCGAGTTCGACGCGGATCGCGATCCGCGGATGATCCGGCTCCGGCTGCGCGGTATCGAAGCCGCCGTATCGACGGTTCGCGCCAACCTCGCCGGGCCGGAATCGGCGGCGCTCGGCGAGGTGGCGCAGCGCTGCCACGGCGCCGCCGCGCTGGCGGGCACGCACTCCGGCACCGCGGTCCCCGCCGAACTGCTCGCCGTCCTCGACATCGCCGACCGCTGCGCCCGCCTGGTCGTCCTCGGCCTCGGCCCCGACCGCCTCCCCCTGCTGCACCTCGCCACCGAGGCCGAGCAGACCCTCACCCGCTGGTCGCTCGAGCTCCCCGCGCACGACGACGACCGCGCCCTCGGTCGCGAACTCCTCAGCACCGTGCACGCCTTCCTCGCCCTTGCCTACCCGCTGCGATGAATTCCCTCCCGCCGCCCCGTCACCGTTGACGAAGCGATCCGCGAGCAGGAGATTCGACATGACCGACAAGCCGAAGGGCCCGGCCTCCTACTTCCCCGCCATCGAGGCGAAGTACGGCCGCAGCATCCCCGAGTGGCTGGCGACCATCGCCGCCGCAGGCCACGACAAGCAGAAGCCGCTGGTCGACTGGCTGAAGAGTGAGCACGGGCTCGGCCACGGCCACGCCACCGCGCTCGCCGCCCACCACCTGAACCCGGAGAAGTGGGCGAGCTGACGGCTCAGCGGACCAGGGCGGGGCGCTTGCTGTCGAAGGTCCACCCAGGCACCAGGTACTGCATGGTGGCCGCGTCGTTGCGGTCACCGAGCCCCTCGCGCAGGTACAGCTCGTTGGCGGCGGCGACGCGCTCCTCGTCGAGCTCGACGCCGAGGCCGGGGCGGTCCGGGAGGGTCAGCGTGCCGTCGGCGATGCGGTAGGGCTCGCGGGTGACGCGCTGGCCGTCCTGCCAGATCCAGTGCGTGTCGATGGCCGTGATGCGGCCCGGCGCGGCGGCCGCGACGTGGGTGAACATGGCCAGCGAGACGTCGAAGTGGTTGTTCGAGTGCGAACCCCAGGTGAGGCCGAAGGCGTCGCAGAGCTGGGCCACCCGCACCGAACCGGCCATGGTCCAGAAGTGCGGGTCGGCCAGTGGGATGTCGACCGCGCCGGTGCGGACGGTGTGGCCGAGCTCGCGCCAGTCGGTGGCGATCATGTTGGTGGCGGTCGGCAGCCCGGTGGCCCGCTTGAACTCGGCCATCACCTCGCGCCCGGAGAAGCCGCCCTCCGGCCCGACCGGATCCTCGGCGTAGGCGAGCACGTCCCTGAGCTCGCGGCCGATCTCGATCGCCTCGGCCAGCAGCCAGCCGCCGTTCGGGTCGAGCGTGACCCGCGCGTCCGGGAACTCCGCGGCCAGCGCGCGCACCGCGGCCGCCTCCTCGCGAGCGGGCAGCACCCCGCCCTTGAGCTTGAAGTCGCGGAAGCCGTAGCGCTCCCCGGCCGCCCTGGCCAGCGCGACGACGGCATCCGGCGTGAGCGCCTCGGCGTGCCGGAGCCGGCTCCAGGCGTCGGCGCCGGCGGGCTCGTCGGCGGCCGAGCGGTAGGGCAGGTCGGTGCGCTCCCGGTCGCCGACGAAGAAGAGGTAGCCGAGCACCGGGACGGCGGTGCGCTGCACACCGTCGCCGAGCAGCGCCGCCACCGGCACCTCCAGGTGCTGCCCGAGCAGGTCGAGCAGCGCCGACTCCACCGCGGTCACCGCGTGCACGGTGACCCGCAGGTCGAAGGTCTGGTTGCCGCGGCCGCCCGCGTCCCTGGCGGCGAAGGCGCGCCGGATGTCACCGAGCACCGCGTTGTAGTCGCCGACGTTCCGCCCGACGATCAGCGCGCGGGCCTCCGCCAGCGTGGCCCGGATGCGCTCGCCGCCCGGCACCTCGCCGACCCCGGTGCGCCCGTCGGAATCGGTGAGGATCACCAGGTTCCTGGTGAAGAAGGGGGCGTGCGCGCCGCTCAGGTTGAGCAGCATGCTGTCGTGGCCCGCGATCGGGACGACGCGCACATCGGTGACGCGGGGGGTGCTGGTCATGACCGGGTCTCCAGGGTGGGTCGGGCGGATGCGGCGGTGGCGAGGTCGCGCTCGGTGGACCTGCCTGCGGGGTCGTCGGCGGGCACAGCGCCGCCGGCGTTCAGCGCGGTCAGCCCGCTTGGCTTGCGGACCGCCAGCACCGAGAGCGCGGCGAGCACGGAGGCGGCGGCCAGGGCGTAGAGGCCCCAGGTGACCTCACCGGTCGCCGACTTGATCAGCCCGAAGCCGTACGGCGCGACGAAGCCGCCGAGGTTGCCGAGCGAGTTGATGATGGCGATCGCCGGGGCCAGCACCAGCGGGTGCAGCCCGGACTGCGGGATCGACCAGAACAGCGGGCTCGCGCTCTTGAAGCCCATGGCGGCGACGCAGAGGAAGACCAGGGCGAGCCAGGGCGAGGCGATCGCCGCGAGGTAGGTGCCCGCGGCGGCGGTGAGCAGCGCGATGATCAGCAGCGGTTTGCGGTTCCCGGTCCGGTCGCCGACCCGGGAGGAGAGGTACATGGCGAAGACCGCGCAGATCCAGGGCAGCGAGGAGAGCAGCCCGACGGTGACGTCGGTGAGCCCGCCGATCCGGCGCACGATGGACGGCAGCCAGAAGGTGTTGGCGTAGATCGAGAGCTGGATGGCGAAGTAGATCCAGCAGAGCAGGATGAGCTTCGGGTCGAGCAGCATCTTCCAGCGCGAGCCGCGGTGCGCGACGCCGGAGTTGGCGGCCTTCTCCACCTCCTCGGCCTCGATGGTCTCGGTGAGCGCGCGCTTCTCGCCCGCCGTCAGCCACTTGGCGTCGGAGATCCTGGAGTCGAGGAAGAAGTAGGCGATGCAGCCGACCAGCACCGAGAACAGCCCCTCGATGCCGAACATCCACTGCCAGCCGTGCAGCCCGCCCGCGCCGTGCAGCGAGAGCAGCGGGCCGGAGAGCGGCCCGGAGATCGCGGCCGCCACCGACGACCCGGCGACGAAGAGCGCGGTGGCCCGGCCGCGGTGCGAGTTCGGCAGCCACTTGGCGAGGTAGAAGATCACGGCGGGGAAGAAGCCCGCCTCGGCGGCGCCGAGCAGGAAGCGCAGCACATAGAACATGGTCGCGTTCTGCACGAACATCATGGCCGCGGAGATCAGCCCCCAGCTCACCATGATCCTGGTGAGCCAGATCCGAGCGCCGAACTTCTCCATCATGACGTTGCTCGGCAGCTCGAAGAGCGCGTAGGCGATGAAGAAGATGCCAGCGCCGAAGCCGTAGGCGGCGGCGCCGATGCCGACATCCGCCTCGAGGTACTCCCTGGCGTAGCCGATATTGGAGCGGTTGATCTGGTTGCAGATCAACATCACGATGAACAGCGGGACGACGCGGCGGAAGAACTTGGCGACCGCGGTTTCCAGCTCCGCCGGCATCGGCCGAGTGAACGACATCGTCCACTCCTTTCGTTCGAGTCCTGGCTGGCGAGTGACTCGCCTCACAGATTCCGAATGTAGAGAGCAGGCACGATGCGCGTCCAACACTAATTAGGTGTGAATCGATACAGGAAAGGTATCGTGCCTGAGTTCGGCCAGTAGCCGGGCCAGCGCCGGGTTCTCGCTGCCCTGCCGCCAGATCAGCTCCAGCTCCACCCGCGCGGCGACCTCGGGCAGCTCGCGGTAGACCACGTTGTCGAAGTGCATCCCGGTCACCGACTCCGGCACCAGCGCGACGCCCCAGCCGAGGTTCACCAGCGCGAGCAGGCTGTGCACCTGGGTCATGTACTGGGTGACCAGCGGAATCACCCCCGCGTCGTGCAGCACGCTGGTCACCAACTGGTGGAAGTAGCGGGCCTCGACCGGCGCGTGCATCACCATCTCGACCCCGTGCAGCGCGGTGACCGGCACCGGCTCGCCGGATTCGGTCAGCGGGTGCCCGGCGGGCAGCGCCAGCACCAGCCCCTCGCGCACGAAGGTCCGGGTGGCGAGGTCCGGCCTTGCGATCGGCGGGCGGACCAGCCCGAGGTCGAGCGAGCCCTCGGAGAGCGCCTCGACCTGGTCCATCGTCACCAGTTCGCGCAGCTCCACGTCGACGTCGGGCAGGAGCTCGCGGGTGGTGCGGAGGACGAGCGGCAGCCCGGAGTGCACGCTGGCGCCGGTGAAGCCGACCCGGAGCACGCCGCCGGTGCCGTCCGAGACCCGGCGCACCGCCAGCGCCGCGCGCTCGGCCTGCTGCAGCAGCCTGCGGGCGTCGACGAGGAAGGCGCGGCCTGCCCTGGTCAGCCGGACGGTGCGGTTGGAGCGGTCGAAGAGCTCCGCGCCGACCTCCCGCTCCAGCAGCTGGATCTGCCTGCTGAGCGGCGGCTGGGTCATCCGCAGCCGCTCGGCGGCGCGGCCGAAGTGCAGCTCCTCGGCCACCGCGACGAAGTGGGTGAGCTGGACGAAAGTGAACACTCGATACCGACCTTGTATTGATGGAGAGCAAAACAGTGTTGGACGTGAATCATAGGTGCTCCTACCGTGAGGTCATGACCACCGCATCGCCGCAGGAGATCGCCGCGCAGCTCGGCTCGGGCCTGCTCTCGTTCCCCGTCACCCACTTCCGCGCCGATGGCTCGTTCGACGAGGCCGCGTACCGGGAGAACATCGCCTGGCTCGGCCGATTCGACGCCTCCGGGCTCTTCGCCGCGGGCGGCACCGGCGAGTTCTTCTCGCTGACGCCCGGCGAGGTCGAGCAGGTCGTCACCGCCGCCGTCCAGGAGGCGCCCGCCGGGCTTCCGGTGATCGCACCGGCAGGCTACGGCACCGCCACCGCCGTCGAGATGGCCCGCTCGGCCGAGCGGGCAGGGGCGCACGGCCTCCTGCTATTGCCGCCCTACCTCACCGAGGCGAGCCAGGAGGGGCTGGTCGAGCATGTGAAACAGGTGTGCGCCGCCACCGGGCTCGGGGTCACCATCTACTCCAGGGCCAATGCCGTCTTCTCCGACGTGGCCGTCGCCGAGCTGGCCGACAGCTGCCCGAACCTGGTCGGCTTCAAGGACGGCGTCGGCAATATCGAGCAGATGACCAGGATCTTCGCCCGGGTCGGCGAGCGGCTCACCTACGTGGGCGGGCTGCCGACCGCGGAGCTCTTCGCGCTGCCGTACCTGGCGCTCGGCGTCACCACCTACTCCTCGGCCATCTACAACTTCGTGCCGGAGTTCGCGCTCGCCTTCTACCGGGCGGTCCGCGAGAACGACACCGAGTTCGTGCGGAACGCGCTGAACGACTTCGTGATCCCCTACTGCGAGCTGCGCAACCGGAAATCCGGGTACGCGGTGAGCATCATCAAGGCAGGCATGACGGTGATCGGCCGCCCGGCCGGCCCCGTGCGCAGCCCGCTGACCGACCTGGACGACGTGGAACTGGCCGAGCTGGCCGATCTCGTGAAGCGGGTGAGCTGACTTGACCACCACCGACACCCTCCTGACCGGCGCCGCGCTGATCGGCGATGCCGACGTGCCCGGCGGGGGCACGCCCTTCCGCGCCGTGAATCCGGCGACCGGCGCCGCGCTGGGCCCGGTCTTCCGGCCGACGGCCGACGCGGACGTCGCGCGGGCCGCCGAACTCGCGCACACGGCCTTCAAGCTCTACCGCCGCACCGGCCTCGAGCAGCGCGCCGCCTTCCTGGATGGCATCGCCGCCGAGCTGGAGGCGCTCGGCGACCCGCTGCTCGAGCGGGTCATGGCGGAGACCGGGCTGCCCGAGCCGCGGGTGCGCGGCGAGCTCGGCCGGACCACCGGCCAGCTGCGGCTCTTCGCCGCCGTGGTGCGCGAGGGCAGCTGGACCGGCGCCCGGCTGGACACCCCCGACCCCGCGCGCAGCCCGCTGCCCCAGCCGGACCTGCGGCAGCGCCGGGTGCCGCTCGGCCCGGTCGCGGTCTTCGCGGCGAGCAACTTCCCGCTGGCCTTCTCGGTGGCGGGCGGTGACACCGCCGCCGCGCTCGCCGCGGGCGCCCCGGTGGTCGTCAAGGCGCACCCGGCGCACCCGGGCACCTCGGAGCTGGTCGGCCGCGCGATCCGGAACGCGGTGCGCGCCAACGGGCTTCCGGAGGGCACCTTCTCGCTGGTGCACGGCGGCGTCGAGCCGGGACTGGCGCTGGTGCGGCACCCGCGGATCGCCGCGGTCGGCTTCACCGGGTCGCGGCGGGGCGGGCTCGCCCTGGTCGCGGCCGCGGCGGCGCGGCCGGTGCCGATCCCGGTCTTCGCCGAGATGTCCAGCGTGAACCCGGTCTTCGTACTGCCCGCGGCGCTCGCCGAGCGCGGCGCGCAGCTCGGCGCGGAGTTCGTCGCCTCGCTGACCACCGGCGTCGGGCAGCTCTGCACCAGCCCGGGGCTGGTCTTCCTGGCCGACGGGCCGGGCGCGGACGAGTTCGTGGCCGCGGCGAGCGCCGCGGTCGGCGGGGCGGCCGCCGCACCCATGCTGAACACCGGGATCGCGTCCGCCTTCGCAGGCGGCGTGCGCAGGCTGACCGAGAGCGCGGGGGTCACCGTCGCGGCCTCAGGCACCGGCGCGAGCAATACCTGCACCGGCGTTCCGCACCTGTTCGTCACCGACGAGGAGCACTTCGCCGCCGATCCGGCGCTGCGCGACGAGGTCTTCGGCCCGTCCTCGCTCGTGGTCCGGGTCGCGGGCCCCGAGCGGCTGCCCGCGCTCGCCGCCGAACTGGAGGGGCAGCTCACCGCCACCGTGCACGCCGCGGCGGGCGACCACGAGCAGGCCGCCGCCCTGCTCGAGGAGCTGGAGCTGGTCGCGGGCCGGGTGCTCTTCGACGGCTGGCCCACCGGCGTCGAGGTCGGGCACGCGGTCGTGCACGGCGGCCCCTTCCCCGCCACCAGCGCCCCCGCCACCACCTCGGTCGGCAGCCTGGCCATCGAGCGCTTCCTGCGCCCGGTCGCCTACCAGAACGTGCCCGATGCCCTGCTCGCCGCCGAGATCCGCGCGGCGAACCCGCTCGGCATCTGGCGGCGGGTGGACGGCTCCCTCACCAGGGACTGATCGGCACCCCGCGATGCGCGCCCGCCTGCCCGGCCGGGCGCGCATCGTTGTTCCTAGACGTTCACCACGGTTTTCAGCCAGCCGTCGTGGCGCAGGTCGAACTCCCGGTACGCATCGATGGCGGCCACCGTCTCGATGCGCTGGGTGATGAAGCGGGTGGGGTCGATGTCGCCGCGCGCCACCCGGGCGAGCAGGCCCGGAATGTAGCGGCGGTGGTTGCAGTTGCCGCCCTGGACCGTGAGATTCTTGTTCACCGTCGCGCCGACCGGGAAGGCGTCGAAGTCCGGCGGGTACACCCCGATGATGCCGATGCTGCCCGCCTTGGCGACGGCGTCGGCGGCCCAGCGCAGCACCAGGCTCGGGCCGTCACCCGCCAGCCACTGGCCGTCGCCGGTATTGCCATCGGGCGCCGCCTTCGCGCGCTCGGCGTCGAAGGTGTCGGCGTCCACCGGCAGGTTCGCCGCCGCGGGTCCCGACTTCGGGCGCTGGGCGTCGACGCCGACCGCGTCGATCACCCGGTCCACGCCGATACCGCCGGTCAGCTCGCGCACCGCGGCCACCGGGTCCTCGGCGTTGAAGTCGATCGGCTCGGCGTTCTGCGAGCGGGCGACCTCCAGCCGGTCGGCGAGGCCGTCCACCACCAGCACCCGGGACGCCCCCTGCCGCTGCGCCGAGGCGATCGCGCACTGCCCGACCACACCGGCGCCGAACACCAGCACCGTGTCACCCGGCGTGACCTGCGCCAGCTTCGCGCCGAACCAGCCGGTCGGCAGCACGTCGGAGACCATGATGGCCTGCTCGTCGGTGACCGCGTCCGGCACCTTGACCAGGGTGGTCGCGGCGTACGGGATGCGCGCGTACTCGGCCTGCAGCCCGTCCACCGGGCCGGTGCCCTCCGGGCCGCCGAAGAAGCTGGTGCCCGCCTGCGGGCCGTTCGGATTGGCGACATCGCACTGCGCGTAGTAACCGGCCCGGCAGTAGCCGCAGTGGCCGCAGGCGATGGTGGAGCACACCACCACCCGGTCTCCCCTCGCGAAACCGCGCACCGCGGAGCCGGTCTCCTCGACCACCCCGACCGCCTCGTGCCCGAGCACCGTGCCCGGCAGCAATCCGGGCATGGTGCCGCGCACCAGGTGCAGGTCGGTGCCGCAGATGGCGGAGGTGGTGATCCGCACTATCGCGTCGGTCGGCTCCTGGATCTTCGGGTCGCTCACCTCGTCGAGGCGGATGTCACCGACGTCGTGCCAGACGACTGCTTTCACGTCGTTCTCCTCTTCTCGGTAGGTCGGGGCGCGGCTACCCGAGGTCCGGAGACGAAAACAGGGCCCCGGCCCCCGGGTGGGGGTCAGGGCCCTGTGGCTTCGGTGTTGCGGCCGGTTCAGTAGTCCCGGCTCGAGGAGGAGCGGCTGCTGCGACCGGCGGCGCGCGCCTGGCGCCGCTTCTCGCGGAGCTCGGCGAGCTCCTGCTCCAGCATGTCGGCGACCCGGAGCGCGCCGGTGTCGTAGACGTCCGAGGTCGCCGGGATCGGCGCCGGCTCGGGCTCGGGGGCCTTCTTCTTCCTGCCGACGGCGGCCAGCGGGCCGGTGCGCGGGCCGGAGGAGCGCGGCCGGGACGGGGTCGGCTCGATCGGCATCATGATCGGGTCGCGATCCGCGGCGGGCCTGGCGGCGGCCTTGCTGGCGAAGCTGATCACCGGCGCGGCCGGGCGATCCGCCTCCGGAACCTCGACCGGCGCGGTCGCGCGGGCCGTGGCCTGCCTGGACACCGGCTGCGCCGCGGCGGCCGCCCTGCCCTGGCCCGCGGCCCGAGCGGCGGGCTGGGCGACGCGGGCGGGCTGCGCGGACCGAGCAGCCGCGGCAGGCTGCGCCGACCGAGCCGCTGCCGCGGGCTGGGCGGACCGTGCCGCCGCCGGCTGCGCGGACCGCGCGGCGGCGGGCTGCGCCGCGGGCGCGGCGATCGGCTCGGCCACCCGGGCGGCGGCGGGCCGGACGACGGGCTCGGCGGCCGCAGGCTCCGGAGCTGGCTCCGGGACAGCGGTCGGCTTCGACCGCACCGCGGCCGGCTTGGCCGCAACCTGCACCGCGGCAGGCGGAGCCACCTTCGCGGCAGGCTGGGCGACCTTCGCGGCAGGCTTCGGCGCGGGCTGCTCCTCGACGGCGGGCGCGGCCTCCTCGACCGGGGCCTGCTTCGCGGCGACGGTCTTGGCGGCCGTCTTCGCGGCAGGCCGAGCCGCCTTGGCGGCGGTCTTCCGCACCGGCTTGGCCGGCTGCTGCTCGACGGGGGCGTCGGCCTCGGCGTCGATGGCCGGGATCACGCCGGTCGGGGCGTCGTCCGCGGCCACCTCCTCCGCTGCGCGCTGCGGCTTCGCCGCCACCGGCTTGGTGGCCTTGACGACGGCCTTGGTGCGCTTGACCGGGGCCGGCTTCGGCTCCTCGGCCGCCTCCTCCTCGACCTCGGCGAGCTCGGCCGTCACCGGCTGCCGCGCGGGCTGATTCGGCGAGCGGAAGGCGCTCGCCCCCTCAGCGCCGCCGGTGAGCTCGGTGCGCTCGTCCTCGTCCGGCTGCTCGGCGGCGTCCGGATCGTTGTCCGGGTCCTCCGGCGGCAGCTCGTCCTCTTCGACGACCTCGTACTCGCCCTCGGCCATCGGGGGCAGCGCGGCGGGCTCGTCGATCGGCGGCCTGCCGAGTTCGGTGATGGCGCTGCCGCGGTAGGCGCCCGGCATCCGCAGCCGGATCTGGTCGGTGGCGTCCGGCAGGTCGCGCACCTGGGCCGTCGCCCTGGCGATCGCCAGGCCGTAGCGGGCGCTCACCGCGTCGTGGATGAGCAGCGCGACGCCGATCATCACCGGCGCCACCGCGTGCACCGCGGCGTCGTACCAGTTGCCGAGCCGGACATACGGATAGGTGTTCAGCGAGACGGTGAGCAGCAGCAGCGCGGCCTCGGCGGCGAGCACCTGGCGCCGGTTGTCGATGACGCCCCACTCGGCCACCTTGTTGGTGCCGATCATGATGATGATCAGACACGCGCTGATCATCGCCTCCAGCAGGTAGCTGAACCAGAAGAGCGGGTCGGACGGGCCGCCGGGCGCGATGTTCTGCTGGACGTTGACCGCCGACCACAGCATGCCCGCCGTGACGACGCCCGCGAGGGCCCGCAGCGACCAGGCGCGATGCCGGTAGAGCGAGGCGAGTTTGGCGTGCGGGCTCGACTCGCGCCGCTGCGCGGCGATCGCTCTACGGGCGAGCAGGAGATCTCGCATGTCGGCCTTCTCGATGGCTTCGGTGGTCTGCCTGGCGCGGTCCGAGGCCGAGGCGGCGGCCTGCACCTCTTTCCACCGTTGCCCGCGCTCCTCGATGCGGATGCGCTCGGCGAGCTCGCGCTCGGCGCGTAGTTCGTCCTCCGAGAGCGCCTGGGTCAGCGCCGGATCGAACTGGTACGCGAGACGGCCTCTCGCCCGCTCGACCCGCCTCGCCAGCGCGGTGACATCGTCTTCGTTGTTCTGGTCGATGGTCACTGCGACTCCCTGCCGGGAAGATACGATGGCAGACAAGTGATCACGCGTGGGTACGGTACCCGGCTTCGCCGTTCGTCGCACCGTCGTGGCCGAATTGCTTTCATGCCCTTCCGCTATCGCTCATTCCGCGGAATCCCGCGGGTCCGAACGGTCCCGCCCGGAGCGCGGGCGCGATCGACTTCGGCGCAGAGCGTATCGCCACCTCGGCATGGCACCGGAGACGGTGGCGGAATATGTCAATACCGACCGGCGTTGCGCGGCAGCGGGTCTGCCCCGCCGCACCCCGAAATCCGCTCCGGCAGCGAGGGATCGATGCTCAGGGCGCGTCGGGAAGCAGCCCGGCGCGCACGCCGAGCGCGGCGGCCTCGCCGCGGGTGGAGACCGCCAGCTTCTTCAGCACGCCGGTGACGTGGAACTTGACCGTGCTCTCCGCGACGCCCAGCTCGGCGGCGATGGCGCGGTTGCGCCTGCCCGCGGCGAGCAGCCCGAGCACCTCGCGCTCGCGCCGGTTGAGCCGGTCCAGCGCGCCGCGCTCCCTGCGCACCGCGGGCGCGGCGAGCGGCAGCCGCAGCGCCACCCGGCTGCCCCAGCCGGGCAGCGCCTCGATCTCCAGCGCGGCGCGCAGTGTGCGGACCCGGCCTTCGAGGGCGCGGCGCAGGGCGTCGGCGTCGATGACGCCGGATTCCTGGTCGCGCACATCGATGCGGAGCGCGGCGTCGGCGTGCTCCCAGCCGACCCGGAGCCTGCGCAGCCCGGGCTGGCCGACGAAGGCGAGCACGACGGCGGTGGTCATGGCCCTCGCGCCGACGGCGATCTCGCCGGGCAGCGGGGCGCCCGCGCCGGGGGCGGCGAAGAGCACCTCGGTGTCCCTGAGCACCGGCGCGAGCTCGGCGCGCAGCCGGTCGAAGGCGGCGGCGGGCGGCTCCTCGGCCAGCGCTCGCTCGGTGGCGCGGCCCGCGCGGGCGGCGAGCAGTGCGGCGGAGGCGGTTTCGACGGCGGCCGCCCGTGCCTGCCGGTCGTCCAGCCCGGTGGCGCGCAGGGTGGCGAGGACCGCGGTGAGCGTGGCCTCGTGCGCGGCGGTGAGCTCGGCGACGGCGCGGGCCCGCTCCGCGGAGGCGGCGCGGGCCTCGGTGAGGTACTCCGGGCTGGCCTGGGCCACCTGCTGCCGGATCGAGGTGGCGACGATGCCGAATCGCGCCGCGAGTTCGGCCGCGCCGGGCAGCGCGCAGCGCTCGTCCGCTCCGCACGGCAAGGTCGCGGCCGGGTCGACGGGGTCCCGTCCGGCGGTCGCCCGCACGGCCCGCACGGGCCGGGCCGGTTCCCGCGGCAGCAGGACGAGCAGGATTCCGGAGCGGTCCAGCACCGCCCACAGGCGACGCTCCGCCTCGCCGAGCCGCGCCGTGAGCTCGGCGTGCTCGCCGGGGGCGAGCGCCGAGCGCACCGCCTCCAGCTCGCCGATGCCGACCCGGTCGACCACCTCGGGGGCGCCCGCCACCTTGCGCGGCCGCCCGGTGCACTCCCTGGTGAAGATCACCAGCGCGTCGTGCGGCCACCGCTCGGCCAGGTATCGGGAGAAGCGGCGGGCGATCTCGGCCAGCGGGCCGTCGATCACCGCGCGCAGGGCGGGCAGGTCAGCAGGGGTCACGGCGGGCTCGGCCATCGCGGCCGAGTCTAGGCGACCTGGCCGAAAGGCGAGGTTTTCCTGTCCGTCCGGCCAGGACACCCCCGGCCTCCGCACCGATACGGTCGAGGTAGCCATGCGGGTACACGCATGCGTCCATACCGTCGTCTGAAGGGATGAACAGCCATGCCACAGCAGGTTCGCGGGGTGGTCGCGCGGAGTAAGGGGGCTCCGGTCGAGCTCACCGATATCGTGATTCCCGACCCGGGCCCGGGCGAGGTGGTGGTCAAGGTCGCCGCCTGCGGCGTCTGCCACACCGACCTGCACTATCGCGAGGGCGGGATCAACGACGAGTTCCCGTTCCTGCTCGGCCACGAGGCCGCGGGCACGGTGGAGAGCGTCGGCGGTGGCGTCGACACCGTCGAGGTGGGCGACTTCGTCATCCTGAACTGGCGCGCGGTCTGCGGCCGCTGCCGGGCCTGCAAGCGCGGTCGTCCGCAGTACTGTTTCGACACCTTCAACGCCACCCAGAAGATGACGCTGACCGACGGCACCGAGCTCACCCCCGCGCTCGGCATCGGCGCCTTCGTGGAGAAGACGCTGGTGCACGCGGGCCAGTGCACCAAGGTCGACCCGGAGGCCGACCCCGCCGTGGTCGGGCTGCTCGGCTGCGGCGTGATGGCGGGCATCGGCGCCGCGGTGAACACCGGCGGCGTGAGCCGGGGCGATTCGGTCGCGGTGATCGGCTGCGGTGGCGTCGGCGACGCGGCCATCGCGGGCGCCAAGCTGGTCGGCGCGACGCCGATCATCGCCGTTGACCGGGACGACACCAAGCTGGAGTGGGCTCGGGAGCTCGGCGCCACGCACACCGTGAACGCCGCCGAGACCGACCCGGTCGCCGCCATCCAGGAGCTCACCGGCGGCTTCGGCGCCGACGTGGTGATCGAGGCGGTCGGCCGCCCGGAGACCTACGAGCAGGCCTTCTACGCCCGCGATCTGGCGGGCACCGTGGTGCTGGTCGGCGTGCCGACCCCGGACATGCGGCTGGAGCTGCCGCTGATCGACTTCTTCTCCCGCGGCGGCGCGCTCAAGTCGTCCTGGTACGGCGACTGCCTGCCGGAGCGCGACTTCCCCGTGCTGGTGGAGCTGTACCGGCAGGGCAGGTTGCCGCTGGAGAAGTTCGTCACCGAGCGGATCGGGCTGGACCAGGTCGAGCAGGCCTTCCACACCATGCACGGCGGCAAGGTGCTGCGCTCGGTGGTGGTGCTGTGAGCGGCGAGCTGCGGATCGATCAGGTGGTGACCTCCGGGGTCTTCACCCTGGACGGCGGCAGCTGGGACGTGGACAACAACGTCTGGCTGGTCGGCGACGACGACGAGGTGCTGATCGTCGACGCCGCACACGACGCGGGCCGGATCGCCGAGGCCGTCGGTGGCAGGCGGGTGCTCGGCGTGGTCTGCACGCACGGCCACAACGACCACGTCACCGCGGCCCCCGAGCTCGCCGAGCGGCTGGACGCCCCGATCCTGCTGCACCCCGGCGACGAGCCGCTCTGGCGGATGACGCACCCGGAAGCCGCCTACCGGCCGCTCGCCGACGACCAGCGCATCCCGGTGGCGGGCACCGACCTCCAGGTGATCAGCACGCCCGGCCACTCCCCCGGCTCGGTCGTCCTGTACCTGCCCGAGGCCGGGGTGCTCTTCTCCGGCGACACCCTGTTCAGCGGCGGCCCCGGCGCCACCGGCCGCTCCTTCTCCGACTTCCCGACCATCATCGGCTCGATCCGGGAGCGGATCCTCACGCTCCCGGCGGAGACCGGGGTGCACACCGGCCACGGCGGCGGCACCACCGTCGGCGCCGAGGCGCCGCACCTCGAGGAGTGGATCGCCCGCGGCCACTGAGCCCGCTCGCGACGAGGGGCCCGGCGCGCAGGCGCCGGGCCCCTCGCTGCGAGCGGTGGGTCAGCCGATGCTGAAGGGCTGGCCCCACAGGGTCACGACCGACTGCACATGGTCGGTCTCCACCTTGACCCGCACGAAGGCACGGGCCTGGGCGTAGCCGCCGCAGCCGGTCAGCCCGATGGTGGAGTCGGCCCAGGTCACCGAGCCGTTGTTGCCCTTGAACGAGTTGTTGGTCGCGTGGTCCTCGCTGCCGTAGTCGTCCGGCTTCTCGATATCGAGGATGTAGAAGGAGGTCGCCTGGCCGGGGCCGAGCGACAGGTTGCCGCCGGTCTCGGCACCGAGCACGGACTCCTCGGCGTCGAAACCTCCCGCGAGAGCGCCCTCGACGCCACCGCCGGAGATGTTCACCTGGCAGCCCACGACGTAGCCGGGGTAGATCTTGCCGCCGATATCCTCCCCGCCCTCGACGTTGACCTGCGCCGAGCCCGAGACCCACGCATTGCGGTGCGCCGGGGTCGAGCCGAGCGACGGGTTGATGTTGGCCGACTCGCCGACCAGGCTCACCGTCACCACGGTGCCGTCGGAGAGCACCTTGGTGATGGTGCCGCCCGGCAGGGCGACGAAGGTGTCGGCATTGGCGGCACCGGTGGAGAACAGGCCGAGGGCGACCGTGGCGGCGGCGCCGATACCCGCCACCCGCGCCAGTGACTTGCTGTTGAGCATGAGTAACCCCTCTTGGATTGAAACCGCTTCAGCGAGTGTGTGATTCGACCGAACGGACCAGATCAGCCGATGCTGAACGGGAGGCCGTAGAGGGACGTTTTCGAATAGTCGTCGCCGATGATCTCGACCACGGTGTAGGCGCGGGCCTGCGCGTAGCCGGCGCAGCCCTGGATCTCGATCTCCACGTCCTGGTACTCCACCGAGTAGACACCGGGCTCGGTGATGTCCTTGATCTCGATCTGCACGAACTTCACCTCGCCAGGGCCGAGCTCCAGGCCGATGGAGCCTTCGAAGGCGCCGTCGCCAGTGGCTTCGCTACCGTCGAGGGGAAAGGTCAAGCCGAGGCCGCCACCGAGCCCGGCCGAGATGGCCTCGTCGCTGATCGATACCTGGCAACCGACGATGTAACCGGTATTCAGCTGCGAGGCACCGTGGGTGGACGAGTTGTTGCTCCCCGGCTCGTCGGCGGGTCCGTTGAACGGCCCGATCTCACCCTCGGGGGTGGCGGTGACATCGGCGACGGCATTGCCGGAGACCCACACGACCCGGCCCGCGCCATTGGCCGCGAGCGACGGCGAGACGATCGCGTGCTCCCCGAGGCGGGTGACGGTGACGCCGGGGCCGAGCTTCTGGCCGTCCGGCAGCGGCACGAAGGTGTCGGCATTGGCAGCGCCGGTCGAGAGCAGCCCCAGAGCCACGGCCGCCGCGGCGCCGACACCGGCGATGCGCACACCAGTGGTGCGGTAATTGGTCATCTTTCCCCTCATCACAGAATTCTTCGCAGAGTTCAGGCCAGGAAAACTTGATGTGTCCGATTGTGCGATCGTGCGATGGAACGTCGCGATCTAGTGCCGATCCGTCCCGACTACCTCGGGAAAGCGGGTCGCGAGATTCGCGAGACAACGCCGGATTTCCTGCAGATCACGCGTCAGCCGCCGGGACTCGGTGGTCGATCTGGGTGTACCGCGGCGGGTGAGATCCGCTTCCAGCACCCTGGCGAGTTCGTCGGCTTCGCGCCGGAGCAGAGTGTACAGCAGCCGAGCCTGCTCGCGATCGGATTCGTCGGGCATCGGCGGTGCTCAGCGGCGACACGAAGCGAAAACGGCCATACCCCATAGTTGGTCACGCGCACCACCGCGTCAACGTGAACACTCCACCGCGGATGACCCGAACTATCGGACAAACCTCCTGAAACGGCATGTCCGAGAATCCCGTTTCCGCTTCTGCGGGCGCCGCCCTATAGTTGGCGGAAGCAACTAGTTGAGGTGGTCAAGTACATGTCTTCTGCCGACTCCGGCGCGCCGAGCGACGCCGAACTCGCGGCGGCCGACCGGCTCGGTAGGCAGCTGGTGCGGTTCGCCCGCGCGCTGAACCGGGTGCGGCACCGCTCCGCCGCCGACGACGCCAGGCACCTGGACAAGCTCGCCTACGCCATGCTCTTCCGGCTGGTCGAGCACGGACCGCAGCGCACCGGGCGCCTCGCCGACCTGCTCTACGCGGAGATCTCGCTGGTCAGCAGACAGACCAGGACGCTGGTGCAGCTCGGGTTGATCGAGCGGCGCGCCGACCCGGACGACGGGCGGGCCAGCGTGCTCGCCGCCACCGAGGACGGGGTGCGGGTCTTCGAGCAGGCCAGGCAGCGGCGCAGCGAGTGGCTGGCCGGGCTGGTGACGGGGTGGTCGGCCGCCGAGGTCGGCCAGCTCACCGTGCTGCTGGACCGGCTGAACGACGGGATCGAGGCGGACCCGAGGAATTCCGAGCCCGGCGCGGCGGCGCGCGGGTGACCGGCACCATCGAGCGGACGCCGGGGCAGCTCGAGCACCGGCAGATCCTCACCGTGCTCTCCGGGCTACTGCTCGGGCTCTTCCTCGCCGCGCTGGACCAGAACATCGTCAGCGTGGCGATCGTGCCCATCGCGAACAGCCTGAACGGCTTCGACCAGCAGGCATGGGCCACCACCGCCTACCTGATCACCGCGACCATCAGCACCCCGCTGTACGGCAAGCTCGCCGACATCTACGGCCGCAGGCCGCTCTACCTGCTCGCCATCGGGATCTTCGTGCTCGGCTCGGCGGCCTGCGCCTGCGCCGCCACCATGCACCAGCTGGCCGCCTTCCGCGCCTTCCAGGGGCTCGGCGCGGGCGGGCTGATGTCGCTGGCCTTCACCATCATCGCCGACCTGGTTCCCGCCCGGGAGCGGGTGCGCTACCAGGGCTACAACACCACGGTCTTCGGCATCGCCACCGTGCTCGGCCCGGTGCTCGGCGGCTTCTTCGCCGCGCACGACACGCTGCTCGGGCTCACCGGCTGGCGCTGGGTCTTCCTGGTGAACGTCCCGATCGGCATCGTGGCGCTGGTCGTCGTCTCCAAGGTGCTCACCACCCCGCACCGGCCGCAGCGGCACCGGATCGACTGGTTCGGCGCGGTCGCGCTGGCCTTCGCGGTGGTGCCGCTGCTGCTCGTCGCCGAGCAGGGAAGGAGCTGGGGCTGGAATTCGCCGTCGGCGCTGCTCTGCTACGGCATCGGGGCCGCGGGCACCGCGCTGTTCATCCTGGTCGAGTGGCGAATGCGGGATGCCGCGCTGATCCCGCTGCGGCTCTTCCGGAACCGCACCTTCAGCGCGGGGATCGCGGGCGGGCTGCTGATCGGGATCGCGATGTTCGGCGGGCTCGCCATGCTGCCGCAGTACCTCCAGGTGGTGCAGGGCCTCTCACCGACGATGGCGGGGCTGATGATGCTGCCGATGGTCATCGGCATCACGCTCGGCTCGCAGGTGGCCGGGCGGGTCACCCGGATGACCGGGCGCTACAAGGTCTTCCCGGTCGTCGGCAGCGTGCTGGTCGGGATCGGCGGGCTCTGCTTCGCCCAGCTGGCGCACGACAGCCCGCTGTGGTTCCCGCTCGCCGTCGGCGGGCTGGTCGGGATCGGGCTCGGCACCAGCCTGCAGACGCTGATCATCGCCATCCAGAACGCCGCGCCGCGCGCCGACATGGGCGCCTCCACCGCATCGGCCACCTTCTTCCGGCAGATCGGCGGCACGCTCGGCGTCGCGGTCTTCCTCACCGTGCTGTTCAGCCTGCTGCCCGCCCGGATCCTGGCGGCGGCGGGCGGGGCGCTGCCAGCCGGAACCGACCCGGCACTGCTCGACGTGCTGCGCAGCGACACCAGCGGGATCGCCGCGCTGCCGGAGGCGGTGCGCACCCCGGTGCTGATCGGCTTCACCGAGGCCATGCACCCGGTCTTCTACACCGCCGCCGCCGTCGCCTTCCTCGCCGCGCTGGTACTGCTGCTCCTCGACGAGATCCCGCTGCGCGAGCCGGAGCCGGTCGAACCGCTCTGACCGCGACGAAACAGGTCGTACGCTGGACTTCGTGTCCGATGTCCTGGAGCGAACAGCCGTCGATCCCGTTGCCGCGCTGCTCGCCGGGCGCAGGCTGGCCGTGCTCACCGGCGCGGGCATCTCCACCGACAGCGGCATCCCCGACTACCGCGGCCCCGGCTCCCCGCCCCGCAACCCCATGACCTACCAGCAGTTCGTCGGCGACCCGGTGTTCCGGCAGCGCTATTGGGCGCGCAACCACGTCGGCTGGCGCACCATGGACGGCTCCCGGCCGAACCCGGGCCACCGCGCGCTGGCCCGGCTGGAGCGCGCGGGCGTCGTCACCGGGCTGATCACGCAGAACGTCGACCTGCTGCACACCAAGGCCGGGCACCGCGCGGTGATCGACCTGCACGGCACCTACGCCAGGGTGCGCTGCCTCGGCTGCGAGCGGCTGATCTCCCGGATGACGCTGGCCGACCGGCTGGAGGCGGCCAACCCCGGCTTCGCGGCCGCCGCCGCTGCCGACGGGCTGGAGGTCGCGCCGGACGCGGACGCCGTGATCGCGCGCACCGACACCTTCCGCATGGTCGACTGCGCGCACTGCGGCGGGATGCTCAAGCCCGACATCGTCTACTTCGGCGAGAACGTCCCCAAGCCCCGGGTCGCCGCGGCCTTCGCACTGGTGGACGCCGCGGACGCGGTGCTGGTCGCCGGCTCCTCGCTGACCGTCATGTCCGGGCTGCGCTTCGTCCGGCACGCGGCCAAGCAGGGTAAACCGGTGGTGATCGTGAACCGCGGCAGCACCAGGGGCGACGAGTGCGCCACCCGCACCGTCGACGCAGGCTGCTCCCCCGTCCTCACCGCGCTCGCCGAGCGGCTCGGCTGAGCCGCCGGGCTCAGCGGGGGCGCGCGCCCGGCCCGCGCCGACCGGCGGCCCGCTCAGAACAGGGTGGGGGCCTCCGTCGGTTCCGGCTCGGGTAGCGGCTCCAGCTCCGGGACGAGATCCCGCACCTCGGCGTGGAAGCGCCTGGCCAGGCCGAGCGCGTCACCGTTGTCCGGGGTGTGCACGAAGACCGTCGGCGAGCGCCCCTCGTGCAACCAGCCCGCCACCGTCTCAAGCCAGGGCGCCCAGCCGGCGGCGGTGGCCTCTGCGTCGTCACGGCCGTGGTAGCGGACCACCGGGTGCGGGCCGAGCGCGGGGGTGCGGCGTGGCAGCCGCGGCTTCTTGCCCCACGCCTCGTGCTCGGCCGGGGTGCGCGGGGGCGCGGCGTAGAGCGTCGTGGTGTCGAAGGTGACCCACTCGGCGCCTGCCACGTTCAAGACCCGCACCAGGCGCCGCGCCTGCTCGACATCCTCGAAGAAGGCCGGGTGCCGCACCTCGACGGCGATTCCCGGCCCCGCGGGCAGCGCGGGCAGGAAGGCGGCGAGCGCGCCGAGGTCGTTCGGGCCGAAGGTCGGCGGCAGCTGCACCCAGAGCGCGTGCAGGCTCGGGCCGAGCGGCTCCATGGCGTCCAGGAAGGCGGCGAGCTCGGCTTCGCCGCCACCGAGCCGGTGCTCGTGGGTGACCGGGCGCGGCAGCTTGGCGTAGAAGCGGAAGTCCGGGGTCAGCTGCGCCGCCCAGGATTCCGCGGTCCGCCGCGCCGGGGTGGCGTAGAAGGTGGTGTTGCCCTCGACGGCGGTGCAGTGCTCCGCGTAGCGGCGCAGCCGCTCGGCGGCGGGCGGCTGCCGCTCGAACCAGGACCCGTGCGACCACATCGCACACCCCACGTGGAGTCGCATCCCGCCACGCTAGCGCAGCGGGGTGCGCGCTCAGGAGATGAGCGTGTTCATGATGGTGCCCGCGCTGGTGGCCACCACCCCGCCGATCATGCCGCCCGCGATCATCTTCGGCGAGGTGAAGCTGCTGCCGTGCCACTTCTCCCAGGCGAACTTGCCGCCCGCCACCGTGATCCCGGCGACCCCGGAGAGGATCGAGAACCAGGTGACGTACCTGACCATCTGCAGGATCTCGCCGGAGAGCGGCGGCGCCTCCGGGGTCGGGTTGCCCACCTGAGCGAGCAGGAACATGTCGTGCGCCGTGCTGAAGACCATGTGGGGCTCCCCTGAGGATTCCGCAACCGTTGCGCAAACAGTGATCTCCTCGGATTATGCGCGGCGAAGCAGCACCTAGTCAACGACCAGCATCCGCGTGGCAAACCGAACGGTCTGCGCTATCCGACCGACACTTCCGCCGCCGCACCCGGCTTGTCGGTTCGCATTGCTACCTTCTCGCTCGAGATCGACCGAACGACGAAGCGGGGCAAGACGATGACGACCGGTGCCTGCACCTACCTGGAACTGTCCGAGGACGACGGTTCGGCGCACAAGTTCTACGAGGTCGGCGTGGCCGGCACCCAGGTGACCATCCGCTACGGCCGGATCGGCGACCAGGGCCAGGTCAAGGTCAGCAGCTTTCCCACCGAGGACAAGGCGCGCGCCGCGGCGGCCAAGAAGATCGGCGAGAAGGTGCGCAAGGGGTACGCGTCCGCGGTGCCAGGTCAGCGCGCCAAGCGCCAGAGCACACGGCGCACCATCACCAGCACCCGCTCCACGGCGAAGGCGGCCCCGGTGCTCTGGAGCTTCGACTCCGGCGCCTCCGCCTTCGGCATCTTCGTCGATGACGAGCGCTGCTGGGTCGGCAACGAGCACGGCGACGTCTTCACGCTCACCGCGGACGGCACCGTCACCGGCCGCTTCCGCCTCCCGGACGCCGTCAAGTGCATTGTCGCGGACGATTTCTGGATCTACGCCGGGTGTGACGACGGCCGGGTCTACGACCTGTCCGGCAAGGTGCCGCGGGCCGCCTACGAGATCGCCGCCGACGTCGACATCTACTGGCTCGACATCCACGACGGCATCCTCGGCGTCTCCGACCGCGAGGGCGGCGTCACCGTGATCGACCACGAGGAGGAGTCGCTCTGGTCGCACCGCAGCAACGGCGATTTCGCCTGGATGGTGCGGATCGACGACACCGGGGTCTACCACGGGCATTCGCGCGGCGTCACCAAGTACGGCTTGGAACGCGGGCAGCAGCTCTGGCAGGTGCCGACCGGCGACGTGCTCTTCGGCTGGCAGGAATCCGACGCCGTGTACGCGGGCACCACCAGCAACAACGTGCGGATGATCGGCAAGGACGGCACCGACGCGATCACCTACCGCTGCGACGCCTCGGTCTTCTCCTGCGCCACCTCGCCGGACGGCCGCTACGTCTTCGCCGGTGACAACCACTCCTCGGTGTACTGCTTCGACGCGAGCGGGCAGCGGCTCTGGAAGCTCGGCACCGGCTGCGGCTCCGCGTACTCCATGCAGTACCACGCGGACCGGCTCTACCTCGTCACCACCAGCGGCGCGCTGGCCTGCCTGGACGTCACCGAGAGCGCGATCCGCGGCGCCGAGGAGGGCGTGCTGCCGCGCACCGTCTCGATCAAGGCGCCGGAGATCTCCGCGGTGGCGCCGAGCTCCACCGTCGAGGTGACCGCCGAGGCGGGCGACGGCATCGTGGTGGAGTGCGTCGAGCAGAGCGGCGGGCTGCGGGTGCGGGTGGTCTCGCCGGGGTACCGGGACGGCTGGAACGTGCAGTTCCCCAGGGACATCAGGGAGGCGGGCGCGCGCTACGTGGTCGACGCCATCGCCGAGTCCGGCCGCGGCGGCTTCTACCGGGTGCGCGGCGACATCCGCAGGCTGCGCTGAACTCCCAGCCGGGCCGAATTACGGTACCGCGCGGTATCTTTCGAGCTACCACGCGGTCATCGCGGCCCGTCGCGCCCTAGGATAGGGGCGATTACGGTCCATCGAACGTGAGGTTCCCGCCTGTGTCCGACAATTCCCCCTCGGTCGAGATCGACCAGAGCAAGCCAAGCATTGCCCGCGTCTACGACTACGTGCTCGGCGGGAAGGACAACTACCCGGTCGACCAGGCGATCGGCGATCACTTCATCAACAACCTGCCCGGCTCGGTCGCCATCGCCAAGACCAACCGGGACGTGCTGGTCCGCGCCGTCCGCGAGCTCGCCGCCGACGGCATCAGGCAGTTCGTCGACCTCGGCAGCGGGCTGCCGACCTCGGACAACGTGCACCAGGTCGCGGCCAGGCACGCCGCGGGCTCGAAGGTGGTCTACGTGGACAACGACCCGATCGTGCTCGCGCACGGAAGGGCCATCCTCGCCACCGACGACAACACCGTGGTGATCCAGGCCGACGCGGTCGACCCGGAAGGCATCCGCAACCATCCGGAGTTGCAGCGGCTCATCGATTTCGACCAGCCGGTCGCGGTGATCTTCAGCGCGATCCTGCACCACCTGGAGGACCGGGAGAACCCGCTCGGCATCGTCCGCTTCTGGCGCGATCAGGTGGCGCCGGGCAGCGCGCTGTTCATCTCGCACTTCCGCTCCGGCGACAACGACGAGACCAAGGCCGCCGAGGGCAAGCTGCAGGAGACCTTCGGCCGCGGCCGCTGGCGCACCGACGAGGAGATCGCGGCCTTCTTCGACGGTCTCCAGGTCGCCGAGCCCGGCATCGTGCCCGCCGTGCAGTGGCGCCCGGACAGCACCGCCGCGGACGCCATCGGCAGCACCGAGCGCGAGCTCACCATCTGGGAGCAGCTGATCGTGGCCGGGCTCGGCTACAAGCGCTGACGCTCAGCGCTTCAGGCCGTGTGCCCGCGCGGTGATCCGGTGGATCGCCGCGGCGGGCAGCAGCCTGCGCAGCGCGAAGACCAGCGGGGCCCGGCTTCCGGTGGCGTACAGCGGCTTCGGCCTGCGGGCCCGCGCCACCTTGACGATCAGCGCGGCCACCTGCTCGGCCGCGATGCCGTTCTGCTCGTTGTGGTCCAGCTTGCTGATCATGGTCCGGTAGTCGGCCAGGTGCGCGGAGTCGGCGGCGATGTAGGCGGTGCGCCGCTCTCCGATCCCGGTGGCGATCGAGCCGGGCTCCACCGTGCTGATCGCCACCCCGAACGGGGAGACCTCCAGCCGCGCCGCGTGCGCGAAGCCCTTGAGCGCCGCCTTGGTCGCCACGTACGAGGAGCGGTAAGCCAGCGGGAAGCTGGCCAGCATCGAGCCGACCATGATCACCCGGCCCGCGCCGCGCTCGCGCATCCCGGGGAGCACCAGCTGGGTGAGCCGCACCGGGCCGAGCACATTGATCCGGAAGAGCCGGTCCAGCGCGTCGGCGGGCAGCTCCTCCAGCGGGCCGGACTGGCTCTCGCCCGCATTGTTGACCAGCACGTCCACCGCGGGAAGGCCGGTGCCGAACGCCTCGATCGACTCGGCGTCGGCGAGGTCGAGCGCCCGGTACTCGACGCCGTCGATCCGGTTCGCCGCCGGGATCCGCTCCGGATCGCGGCTGGTGCCGATCACCGTGTACCCCTGCGCGAGGAACAGGGCCGCGGTAGCGCGGCCGATCCCCGACGACGCTCCGGTGACGACGGCGGTCTTGCTCATCCGAACTCCTCGTGTGCGCGAACCGCCCGCCGATCACCGAGCGGGCAACCCGACCCTAGCGGAGCGGGCGCCCGCACCCGGCCTCGCGCGCAGCGCCGCAGCCCCGGCTCGGGCGCGGCGCGGCCCGGCGACGGACCCGGCCCGGACGGCGGCTCACTCCAGCCGCAGCGCGGCCATCGGGCAGCTGTCCGCCGCCAGCCTCGCGTTCTCCAGGTCGGCGGCGGCGAGCTCGCCCGGCGCCACGATCACCACGTCGTCGTCGCCGACCCGGAACAGCTCCGGCGCCACCGCCTCGCACATGCCGTGGCCCTCGCAGCGCTCGGTGTCGGCGAGCACCCTGGTCACGGCAGCCGCTCCAGCCGGATCGGCAGCCCGTCCGCCGGGGTCGGGCCGGTGGTCGGCACCATCGGCGGCACGTACCCGGCAGGCACCGACCAGCGGTAGCTCAGCAGCATCCGGTGCAGCACCGCCTTGACCGTCATGCCGCCGAAGTAGAGCCCGATGCACTTGTGCGCGCCGCCGCCGAAGGGCGGCCAGGCGAAGCGGTGCGACTTGTCCTCGCGGCGGCCGTCGACGAAGCGCTCCGGGTCGAAGGTGTCCGGGTCGTGCCAGAACTCGGCGTTGCGCATCAGCCCGAACGGACCGGTCATCACCAGCGTCCCCTTCGGCACGAAATGGCCGCAGAGCTCGGTGTCCTCGGTGGTCTCGCGGGCCTGCTGGCCCACCGGCGCCCACATTCGCAGTGCCTCGCGGAAGGCCAGATCGAGCGAGGGCAACTTCTCCAGATCGGCGTAGTCCAGCGAATCCTTGCCCAGCGCCAGCGATTCCGCGCGCACCCGCTCCTGCCACTCCGGGTGCCTGCCCAGCTCGTAGATCAGCATGGAGGAGGCGATGGTGCTGGTGTCGTGCGCCGCCATCATCACGAAGATCATGTGCTCCACCACCTCCTCGTCGGTGAAGGCGTGGCCGTCGGTGCTGCGCGCCCTGGTCAGCACGCTGAACAGGTCGGCGCCGTCGCCCGCGCGCTTGGCCGGCAGCTCGCTGCGGAAGTACTCGGAGAGTGTGCGCCTGCCGCGCAGCCCGCGCGCCCAGACCCCGCCGGGCACGTTCGCCCTGATGATCGCCATGCCGCCATGCACCGCGTCCTCGAAGGCGTGCTCCAGCCGGTTCGCGATCGGGCCGAGCTCCGCGCCGGCGAAGACCGCGGTGGCCTGCTGCAGCAGCATCTTCTTGATCGCCGGGTAGACGTGGAACCGCGGGCCGGGCTCCCAGTCCGCCACCGCGCGCTCCAGCAGCGGCGTGGTGAGCGCGAGGTACCCCTCCAGCCGGGGCCGGGTGAAGGCCTGCTGCATGATCCGGCGGTGGTGCAGGTGGTCGTCGAAGTCGCGCAGCATCAGCCCGCCGCGGAAGAACGGGCCGATCAGGTACTCCCAGCCGCGCTCGGCCGACATCACCTTGTTCCGGTCCAGCAGCACCGCCTCGAAGGCGGCCGGGCTGCCGACGAAGACCACCTTGCGGCCGAGCACCCCGACCCACTGCACGTCGCCGAAGCGGTCGTAGCGCCGCTGGCCGAAGCCGAGCGGGTCGACGATGGAGTGGAAGGTGTAGCCGATCACCGGCGGGCCGAAATCGCCGAGCACCGGTTTCAGCCCGCTGCCCGGCGGCGGCTCGGCGAGCGGCCGCACCCGGCTCGGAATCCGATCGGCCAGCCGCACGGCGGCCCGCTGGACCTCGAAAGCGGCCCTGGCGCGGACGTGACGGTACTTCTCGGTGAGACCGTCGACGGTCGGCGGGGCAAGCAGAAGACTCATGACCGGTCATCCCTTCGCTTCATTGCGAACAGGGACGACGATAGAGGAAACGTTCGTTTCCGTAAACGATTGTTTCCCAATTGGTGCTGTGCCAAGCTGGCGGGATGACCCGCGCATCGACCGGCACCTACCGGGGCGCCTCCTCGGAGGAGCGTCGCGAGGATCGGCGCAATCGGCTGCTGGACGCGGCGCTCGGCATCATCGGCACCAGGGGGCTCTCCGCGCTCACCGTGCGCGGGGTCTGCGAGCAGGCCAAGGTCGGGCCGCGCTTCTTCTACGAGGCCTTCGCCGACCTGGACGCGCTCGCCGCCGAGCTGCTGCTGCGCATCCAGCAGGCCGGGCTGGACCGCGCCCGCCGCGCCATCGCCGAGACCTCGGCCGACCCGGAGGCCAGGATCCGCGCCGGGGTCGCCGCGCTGATCACCGAGCTCACCGACGACCCGCGGCGGGCGCAGATCGTCTTCGCGCAGGCGTACGGCAGCGAGGCGCTGATGCGCAGCCGCTTCGACGGCATGCGCCGGGTGGCCGAGGTGATCATCGAGCAGACCAGGGTGGTGCTCGACCTCCCGCACGGTCAGGACGCCGCGGTCGCCGTCACCTCGCAGCTCATCACCGGGGGCGCCGCCGAGCTGGTGCTGATCTGGCTGGACGGTCAGCTCGAGGTCGACCGGGACGGCCTCGTCGACCTGCTCGCCGACTTCGCCGTCGACATGCTGGCCCGGATCCCCGCGCTCGCCGAGCGGCTGCAGACCACGAAGAAGTCCGCGGCCTCCTAGGGATCCACCTCGGTCTCGTTGACGATCCGGGTCATCTCCTTGAGCTGATCCCGGAAGCCGATGAGGTCGCGCGGGTCCATTCCGCTGGCGCAGGCGATCCGCTCCGGCACCGTGGCCGCCTGCTCGCGCAGCGCGGCGCCCGCCTCGGTCGGCGCGATCAGCACCGAGCGCTCGTCCGCGGCCGAGCGCACCCGGGCCACCACCCCGTTCGCCTCCAGCCGCTTGAGCAGCGGCGAGAGCGTGCCGGAGTCCAGGTCGAGCGCCTTGCCCAGCTCCTTGACGGTGACCGTGCCGCGCTCCCAGAGCACCAGCATCACCAGGTACTGCGGGTAGGTCAGCCCGAGCGCCTCCAGCAGCGGCCGGTACAGCCGGGTGACCGCGCGGGACGCCGAATACAGGGCGAAGCACAACTGCTGGTCCAGTGCCAGCGCATCCGTTCGCGGCATCCCGCACCACCTCCTGCTTCGAAGTTAGCGAGCCGATCGGTTGCGGGCAATCGAATGTGCGCGGAATCGCGGTGCCGACGCCCGCGCCGGCCGCGCGCCGCCCGCTGTGATCAGCCACCCCGCGAGCAGCGCGAGCGGCACCGAGACGATGCTGTACACCCCGGCGGGCACCGCCATCCGGATGTCGCCGAGCACGCTCACCGCGATCGTCATGGCCAGCGCGCTGTTGTGGATCCCGACCTCCATGGCGCAGGCAAGCGCCTGCGGCCGCGCCAGCCCGGCCGCCTTCGGCACCAGGTAGCCGACGCCGAGGCCGATCGCGCAGAGCGCCGGGATCAGCACCCCGACCTCGGCCAGGTAGCCGCCGATATTGCGGCGCTCGACGACCAGCGCCGCCACCGTGGCCACGGTGAGGAAGCCGAGCGCGAGCACCCGCACCGGCCGGTCCAGCCGCGCGCTCCAGCGCGGCCGGGCAGCCCTGGTCAGCATCCCGGCCAGCACCGGGACCAGCACCAGCGCGAAGACCTGGAGCAGCTTCCCCGATTGCAGCCCGAGCCGCTCCTGCCCGGCGGGGGCGAAGTACGTCAGCGCGAGATTCGCGACCACCGGCAGGGTCAGCACGGCGAGCAGCGAGTTGATCGCGGTGAGCGTGACGTTCAGCGCGACGTCGCCGCGGAACAGGTGGCTGAGCAGGTTGGCGGTGGCCCCGCCCGGCGCGGCCATCAGCAGCATCACCCCGACCGCCGAGGCGGGGGCGATGCCGGTCGCCAGCACCAGCCCGAAGGCGATGGCGGGCAGCAGCACCAGCTGGCAGCCGAGCGCGACCAGCACCGCCCTCGGGTACCGGGCGACCCGGGTGAAGTCGGCGACGGTCAGCCCGAGACCGAGCCCGAACATGATCAGCGCGAGCACGATCGGGAGTAGCACGGTCACCGGCCACGACCCCATGCCGACCTCCAGCGCCCGCCCCACCGGCGGAGTTCGCCGATGGCGGTCACTCTAGGTCGGCGGGCGGGCGGCGGGCATGCCACCAATCCTGGGGCGGGTCAGCGCGCGGCGCCGATGGTGGCGTCGGCGAGGAACTCCGCCGGGCTCACCCCGAACCTGGTCTCGATCAGCGTCAGCGCGGAGGCCAGCGCTCCCGCCGAATCCCGGCCGACCACGATCGACTGGGCGGGCGCCGCCCGCGCCCGGTCGACCGCGAGCCTGCACCAGTACCCGGAGCCGCGCACCGGCGGAATCGGCGCCGGTCGGTGCACCGTCACCGAGACCGCCTCCCCGGCAACCAGCAGGCTTCCGATCACGAGCACGTCGTGCCGCGGGTCCGCGGGTGCGGGCCGGGGGCTGTCGGTCATCGGTGGAGGTTCCTTCCTCTGGCGTTGTCCGGGCGGTCGCCGAGCGGCTGCCCGGCGTGCCGGGACGAGCGGGCCTGACGGTCTCGACCAGAGTTACCCAGTGCGATCGGATTCCAATCGACGTCGCGCCCGGGTGTGCGGCCGATTTGCCGGGTGACTGCGAACCGGTCCGTTCCCACCCCTAATCGACACCGAAACATCCCGTTCGCCCGGTGTGTGCTGATATCTTTCGCTGGCTCGAATCACGAAGGGACACAATGCGAAACGCACTCCTGCTCGGCGTCGCCGGCGCCGCCGTCTCCGCCTTCCTCGCCGCCGCGGCCCCGGCATCGGCCGCGCCGCAGTCCGGCTGCCACGCCTCCTACCGACCCTGCGTCCCGATCACCTCGGACGTGGACTGCGCGGGCGGCAGCGGCAACGGCCCGGCTTACACCGGCCGGGTCGAGGTCATCGGCCCGGACGAGTACGACCTGGACCGCGACGGCAACGGGATCGGCTGCGAGAACAGCTGATCCGCTCCGACGACGAAGGCCCGCCCGAATTCTCGGGCGGGCCTTCGTCGCTCGAAGGATCAGACGCGCTCGAGCACGACCACCGGGATCACCCGGTCGGTCTTGGTCTCGTACTCGGCGAAGCCCGGCATGAGCTCGATCAGCTTGCCGTAGAGCCGGTCGCGCTCCGGGCCGCTCTCGATCGGGGTGGCGACGGCACGGAAGGTCTCGGTGCCGAACTCCACCGTGACCTCGGGGTTGGCCCTGATGTTGTGGTACCAGTCCGGGTTGGTGTCGGCGCCCGCCTTCGAGGCCGCGATCACGAAGCGCTCCCCGTCCCTGGCCTGGGCCAGCGGGCTCACCCGCCGCGCGCCGCTCTTCGCCCCGGTCGTGCTGAGCAACAGCAGCTCGGCGCCGGCGAAGGGCCCGCCGACCTTCCCCCGATTGGCCCGGAACTCGGCGATGATCTTCGCGTTGAAATCCTCGGCCACAGCCGCTCCCTCCGCTGGCAGGTGCGCGGGTCCGCGCGGACCCGAGGCTACCGGCCCACGATCTCACCCGCTCCGGGTGACGCGGCGGCGCGCCGGGCCGGGCAGGCTCGGCGCACGGGAATCGGCGGAAGGAGCGGTGGTGGGCCCGTTGCGCTACCAGTTCATCATCGACGGCGACCTCTCCGAGCGCGCGCTCGCCGCCTTCCCGGAGCTGACCGCATCGAACCGGGCGCCGGGCGCGGTGACCACGCTGTACGGCCCGGTCACCGACGCCGCCGCGCTGCGCGGCCTGCTGGCCAGGATCGACGCGCTCGGCCTCACCCTGCTGGAGCTGCGGCAGATGCCGGACTGAGCCTCACACCCGCACGGGCACCTGCGGCCGCACCGGCCGCAACGTCTTGCCCAGGTCGGTGCGGAGCGTGGTGGCCGAGTCCAGCAGGTAGTTCTGCCGCACCTTCCACGGGTGCCGGTCGCCCTGCCGCGGGAAGTCGCCGATCGAGCGCTGGACGTACCCCGACGCCAGGTCGAGCAGCGGCTGCTCGCCGAGCTCACCCGCCGGCTCCGGCACCACCGCCCGGTACCCCCTGCGGTCCATGAAGTTCAGCACCTTGCAGACGAGCCGGGAGGTCAGGTCGGCGCGCAGCGTCCAGGAGGCGTTGGTGTAGCCGATGCAGACGGCGAAGTTCGGCACCCCGGTGAGCATGGCGCCCTGCCACACGTACTGCTCGGGCAGCGGCACCTCGGCCCCGTCCACCGAGGGCGCGATGCCGCCGAAGGCGAGCAGCTCCAGCCCGGTGGCGGTGATCACGATGTCGGCGGGCAGCACCCGGCCCGACGCCAGCCGGATGCCATCCGGCACGAAGCGGTCGATCCGGTCGGTGACGACCTCCGCCTTCCCCTTCTTCATGGCCTTGAAGAAGTCGGCGTTCGGCACCGCGCAGAGCCGCTGGTCCCACGGGTCGTACTCCGGGGTGAAGTGCTCGGCCACCAGCTTCTCGTCGCCCAGGATGCGGGTGGTGAGCCCGGTGAGCAGCTTGCGCGCGGCCTCGGGGCGGCGTCGGCAGTACTGGTAGAAACCCATGCTGAACAGGATGTTCTTGGTGCGGATGAGCCGGTGCGCGAGCTGCGGCGGCAGCGTCGCGCGCAGCTTGTCGGCGATCCTGTCCCGGCCGGGCACCGCGCTGATCCAGGTGGGGCTGCGCTGCAGCATGGTGACCGAATCGGCGTCCGCGGCCATGGCGGGCACCAGCGTCACCGCGGTGGCGCCGCTGCCGATCACCACCACCCGCTTGCCGGTGTAGTCCAGCTCCTCCGGCCAGAACTGCGGGTGCACCACCTGCCCGGTGAAGTCGGCGAGCCCGGCGAACTCCGGCGCGTGGCCGCGGTCGTAGTTGTAGTAGCCCGCGCAGCTGTAGAGGAAGCCGCAGGTCACCGTCGCTTCGACGGAGTGGCCGTCGGCGTCGGTGCGCTGCAGGGTCAGGGTCCAGCGCAGGTCTTCCGACGACCAGTCGGCGCCGAGCACCTTGGTGCCGAAGCGGATGTGCCGGTCGATGCCGTACTCCCGCGCGGTCTCGGTGATGTAGCGCAGGATGGCCGGGCCGTCCGCGATGGACTTGGCGTCGCGCCACGGCTTGAAGGGGTAGCCGAGGGTGAACATGTCCGAATCCGAGCGGATCCCCGGGTAGCGGAACAGATCCCAGGTGCCGCCGAGCGCCGCGCGGGCCTCAAGCACGGCGTAGCTCTTGCCGGGGCACTCGGTCTGCAACCGGTACGCGGCGCCGATCCCGGAGAGCCCTGCGCCGACGATCACGACGTCGAGGTGTTCGGTCATGCCACCCAGTGTGCCCGGCCGCGGCCGGGCCTTCTTGCTTTCACGCGACAAAACTTTGATCCTGGACGACATGTCCGTCATCCGCTCGGCCGGCCTGCGCGGTTTCCGCGCCACCGTGGCCGAGCTGGGCGGCGATGCCGAGGCGCTGGCCGCCGCCGCCGGGCTGCCCGCCGCCGCGCTGGACACCGACGACATGCTGGTACCGGATACCGCCGTCGCCACGGTGCTGGAGCTGGCCGCGCACCGGCTCGGCTGCCCCGACCTCGGGCTGCGCATCTCCTACCGGCAGGACCTGGACATGCTCGGCCCGCTCGCGCTGGCCATCCGCAACTCGCCGACGCTCGCCGGGGTCATGGAGTGCACCGCGCGCTACCTCTTCGTGCACGCGCCCTCGCTCAGCCTCGGCCTGGAGCCGGACCCGTACGGCGACGAGCACGTGGTCGCGCTGCGCTACGAGGTGCGCAGCGACGACCTGCCCGCCCCGGTGCAGGGCACCGACCTCGGCCTCGGCTTCGTGCACCGGACCATCCAGCGGCTCGTCGCCCCGCGCTACGGGCTGCGCTCGGTGGAGCTGCCGTACCGCCCGCCCGCCCCGCTCGCCGAGTACGAACGCTTCTTCGGCGCCCCGGTGCGGGCCGGGCGGCCGGCCGCGCTGCTCCGCATGCCGCGCGGGCTGGAGACCCGCTCGCTGGCGGGCGGCGACGAGACGCTGCACCGGCTGGCGATGGCCTTCCTCGCCGCGCAGACCGCGGGCGACGGCGCCGCCGCGGCGCCGCGGGTGCGGACGACGGTCCGCCAGCTGCTCGGCACCGCCCCGCCGGAGATCGGCGTCGTCGCCGAGTTGCTCACCGTGCACCCGCGCACCCTGCAGCGCAGGCTGGCCGGGGAGGGAACGAGTTTCGCGGCGATCCTGGACGAGGTGCGCCGCGAGCAGGCGCAGCGCTACCTGACCACGACCGCCATGCCGATGAGCCAGATCGCCTCGCTGCTCGGCCTCGCCGAGCAGGCCACGCTCACCCGCTGCTGCCGCCGCTGGTGGGGCAGCACCCCGACGGCGGTCCGGCGCGGCAGGCTGTGACAACGCGAGCGGGGCGGGTGGGGGAGGAAAAACCCCCCCCCCCCCCGCGGGGGTGGGTACGCGGCGGGAGGGGTGCCCCCCCGCCCCG